>SKJX01000029.1 GCA_007121785.1 Nitriliruptoraceae bacterium | reverse complement strand
GCCGGCCTGCCGGCCGCCCGCCAGGTCGAGCCGTCCACCACGGTCCGGCGCGGCCGCGGCGGGGACGGACGGGACGGCGACGGAGCGGATCAGCCATCGCCCTCGGGACGGTCGGTGTGACCGCCCACGGCGACCCCTGGTCCGCGGTGCGCGGGCAGCCGGCCGCCGTTGCGGCCCTCCAAGCAGCGCTGCGCCGCGACGAGGTCGCGCACGCCTGGCTCCTGGTCGGCCCCAGCGGGCTCGATCAGCCGAAGCTCGCCCGTGCGTTCGCCGCAGCGCTCAACTGCCCTGATGCCCCGGCGCCGGACCGTGGCTGCGGGACCTGCTCGACCTGTGACCGCATCCTGCGCGGCGTCCATCCGGTCGTCACCGACCTGGAACCGGAGGGAGCCAACCACGTCGTCGCCCACGTCCGTGAGGACTGGATCCCCACCGCCACCCGGTCGTTGACCGAGGGCCGCCGGCAGGTCCTGCGGGTGGTCGCTGCCGACCGCATGAACGAAGCGGCGCAGAACGCGTTCCTCAAGGTGTTGGAGGAGCCGCCGCCGTCGGTGGTGTGGCTGCTGGACGTGCAGGAGGAGGGCGCCCTGCTCGACACGATCGCGTCGAGGTGCCGGCGGCTGGACCTGGTCCCGTGGGGTCCGCGGGAGCTCGAGGCGGAGGCGGCCGCGCTGGGGATCCCGGACGAGCAGCAGGCGGTCCTCGCCCGCGCCTCGCTCGGTCTGCCGCAGCGCCTACGCGACCTCGCCGACGAGGACGTGGCCGCGGCTCGCGAACGCCACCTCGACATCGTCGACCGGTTGGCGACCGGCGGGCCCGGGGTGGTCGTGTCGTTGGCGAAGGAGCTGACGACCTGGGCGAAGGGGCGGGCGGCCGTCGTCAAGGAGCGCCACGCGCTGGAGCTGGCGCAGTACGAGGAGGACTTCGGGATCGACGAGCGCGGCCGCGGGTGGCCGGCCGGGATGAGGAAGCGGATCACCGACCGCCACCAGCGGCTGGAGCGGCGCGAGCAGCGCCGCGCGCTCGACCTGATGCTGGACGACCTGGCCAGCTACCTGCGCGACGTGCTGGTGATCGGTGCGGGCGGCAGCGCGGACCAGCTGGTGAACCTTGACGCGGAGGTCGCGGTCCGTCGCGACGTCGAGCGGTTGCCGCCGGCCGCGGCGGTCGAGGGGCTGGCCGCGGTCGAGGCCTGCCGGCACGCCCTGGACCGCAACGGGGCGCCGGAGCTACAGGTCGAACGGCTCCTGCTCACCCTGGCGCTGCCGATCTACGCCCACCACCGGGCGGCCTGACGGTCGCGGGTCTCCGTGATCGCGCCAGTCGGTACCGCAACGACTCAGAGATCGTGTTCGAGCGGTTCGCCACCGGCCAGTTCCGCGAGGTCGTCGCCGGCCTTGGCCAGCCGCTGTTTGCCTCCGCCGCTGCTGGCCCGCGCCAGGATGTGCTCGATCGGACGCAGCAGCCGCGAACGGACCTGCAGATGCAGGTCGAAACGTACGGCGGTGGCCTCGTCGGTCTCGAAGAGATCGAACCGGGCGTCACCGCCGATCGGGCCGTCGTGCGACGCGGCGATCAGACGCGTCGGTGCGGTCAGGTCGGTGATCGTCGTTCCGACGGTCAGTGGACGCAGCGGCGACGGCGTGTCGAACGTCATCCGGGCGGCTTCCGGTTCGTCCGGCGACCCGGCGAGCAGCTCCACCTCGCGGATCGCCGGCCACCACGCCGGCCAGCTGGGCAGATCGATCAGGACCGCCCACACCGCCTCGACCCCGGCGGTGGTCCGCCAGGTGCCGCCGATGCGCAGCGCGCCCACGTGTGCCTCGTCGTCGTTCGATCGGCCCGGTGATCGGGTGGTCCGTGGCTACGACGCTAATGGGTCTGTAGCCCGGGTGGCCTCCGGAGCCCGGGTGGTCGACCGCGCACACGCGCCGCTACCCTGCGCGACTCCTCGCTGGAGTAGCTCAGACGGCAGAGCAGCCGCCTCGTAAGCGGCAGGCCAGGGGTTCGAGTCCCCTCTCCAGCTCCACATCCTGGGCGTGGGACCGTTCGCTCGTCGCAGCGCCGCGGTGATATCGGTCGGGTCGGTCTTCCGCCGCGACGCTCCGCCCATCGGTGAACCGGGGAACCTCGAACCAGACGGCTCGGCTCGCGGTCGATGACGGGCGCTCTACCGGTCGCGCGACACCAGCGACCGTGGTTCCACAGACGGGGGACGCCGGATCGGTGACCTCGCGTGTTCGCCGGTGCTCATCCCGGGCGCATGAGCTACGGGGCTCGATGGCCAGGGTGTCGGGTTCGTCCGGGCGAGGCCATCTGGCACGCTGGGGCCGGCGATGCGAAGCGATGCGAGGCAGGGAGGCTTGTGAGATGCGCACGACCGGGAACGTGCTGCTCGTTCTGGGGATGATCGTCGTCGCCGGCTGCGGGGACCAAGAGACCGCTGAGGACCTGGCTGGCGACGCGTGCGAGCGCCTCCAGGAGGAGGGCGAGGAGGCGGGCCTCGAGCCGGTAGAGGAACGCCGCCGAGAGGCCGACGTCCTCTTCGCTGACTTCCAACGTGCTGTCGAGGAGCAGTGCCCGGACGTCGCCCCCTTCGGCCCCGACGCTGACGCTGACGCACGGGCTCCATCCCCGGACGACGAGGACGCCTGACACGCGGGCCGTACCAGCGGTCCATGGCATTGAGATGCCGTCATCGAACATCGGGCTCCACGCGCTCCATGCGATCGCGACCCCGTTGGTGTCGGTCGGCGAGCTCCCGTGCCGCCCAGAACGCCAGCGGTTGACCGTGGGGCCCGCCGGGGGTCGAGTTGAAGTTGTGCATCGGCTGCATCGCGAGGTCGAGGTCCCGATGCCTGCGAGGCCCTGCGACGGTCTCCTCGAGCGTGCGGAACCGATCCTGGGGCTGCTCCATCTGCAGCGTTCTCTCGTCGCAGCCGCTACCGGTACGAGCGCTTCAGGCCGCAGCTGCCAACCGTATGACGGAGAGGTCCTACCCGCTGCTGAGCTGGCCCACCGCTCCTACGGACAGCCTGCGCCGGGTCGTCTCTCCATGCCCTCGTACGCAGCGCCCGTTCGGGCATGCCCCCCCGGTACGGAACCGCGGCGTTATCCTCGTAGTAGCGAGCTGAGGCGTCGATGGAGGCCAAGCTGCGAGCCGCCCGGTCGCGGTTGCCAGCCGCAGCCGCGCTGGTCTGTTTTGCCTTGGGGGCCCTGCTGCTCGCCGCGGGACCCGGGTCGGCCCAGACCGGCTCGACGGTGGCGACCACGACGGTGGAGGGGGCCATCACCCCGGTCACGGCTGACCACCTGGAGGACGCGCTCGAGCAAGCGGCCGAGGCCGGACACGAGGCACTGATCGTTCGGCTCGACACGCCGGGTGGCCTGCTCGAGTCGGCCCGTCGCATCGTGCAGAGCTTCCTCGATGCACCGCTGCCGGTGGTCGTCCACGTCAGCCCCGGTGGCGCCGATGCCGGGTCGGCCGGCACCTTCATCACCTATGCGGCCCACGTGGCTGCCATGGCCCCGGCGACCACGATCGGGGCGGCAACACCCGTCGACATGGAAGGTGCCGAGGTCGGCGACAAGGTCGTGGAGAACGCCGCTGCGTTCGCTGAGGCGATCGCCGAGGAACGGGGGCGGGACGTCGATTTCGCTCTCGCCGCCGTTCGGGAGGGCCGCTCGATCACGTCTTCGGCCGCCGTCGAGATCGGCGCGGTCGACCTCGAGGTAGCCGACCTCGGCGCACTCCTCGATGGGCTCGACGGCCGCGAGGTCATCGTGCAGGGAGAGACGGTCACACTGGCGACCGACGGCGCGACGCCGGTCGAGGTGGAGATGCCGCTCGCCCGTCAGCTTCTTCAGCTGCTGGCCAACCCGAATCTCGCGTTCATCCTGCTCTCGCTGGGGACGCTGGCCATCCTCTACGAGATCGCCAATCCCGGGCTTGGTCTTGGTGGTGTGGTCGGTGTGGTCTCGATCGTGTTCGCGCTGTTCGCCATGGCGGTGCTACCGGTGAACTGGGCCGGCGTCGCACTGCTGGTGCTGGCCATGGCGATGTTCGTGGCTGAGCTGTTCGCGCCGGGGATCGGGGTTGGAGCCGCCGGGGGCACGGCCGCCCTGGTGCTCGGTGGACTCTTCCTGTTCCAGGGGGAGACCGGCATCGCCGTCGACTGGTGGGTGTTGGTGCCCACGGCGGTGCTGGCCTTCGCGCTCGCCGTCCTGGCAGGGGTGATGGTCGCGCGTGCGCACGGGCGCCGATCCGCGGCCGGCTCGGACGACATCATCGGCCGGACGCTGCGCGTGCAGTACACGGGGGCCGACAAGCCGCGTGCCCGTGTCGGTGAGACGTGGTGGCGGTTGCGTGCCGAGGATCCGGCGCAGACGTTGCACGACGGCCAGGACGTCACGGTCGTCGCTCGGGACAACCTCGATCTCATCGTCGTACCGATCCACGAGGACTCAGTCCAAGCCGCGGACCCCGATGAGGATCCCGGATCCGGCTAGGAGCAGCCATGCAACTCGACGGCACCTTTCTCGGCATCACGATCGCGATTCTCATCCTGGTCGCCCTGCTCATCGCGGCGATCAGGATCGTCAAGGAGTACGAGCGTGGGGTGATCTTCCGGCTCGGGAGGGTCATCGGAGCCAAGGGACCGGGGCTGTTCTTCATCATCCCCGTCATCGACAAGATGGTGAAGGTGAGCTTGCGGACCGTGACGATGGACATCCCACCCCAGGACATCATCACCAAGGACAACGTCACGGTCCGCGTCAACGCCGTCGCGTACTTCAACGTCACCGAGCCCGTCAACGCGATCGTCCAGATCAGCGACTACCACTTCGGAACGTCCCAGATCGCGCAGACCACACTCAGGTCGGTGATCGGCGGCGTCGAGCTCGACGAGGTGCTCGTCAACCGTGAGGCGATCAATGCCCGGCTCCAGGAGATCATCGACGGGATCACCGACGACTGGGGCGTCAAGGTCAGCCTGGTCGAGGTGAAGGACGTGGAACTGCCTGAGCTGATGCGCCGCGCCATGGCCACCCAGGCCGAGTCGGAGCGGGAGCGACGCGCGAAGGTCATCCACGCCCAGGGCGAGTACGAGGCGGCGGCACGCCTGTCGGAAGCGGCCGAGGTGATGGGTGCCCAGCCTGGCGCCATGCAGCTGCGCCTGCTGGCGACCCTGGCGGACGTCGCAGGCGACCAGAACTCGACACTGATCTTCCCGGTACCGGTCGAACTGCTGCGCCTCGCCGAGGCCATGACCCCCGGCCCCTCGGCGACGCAGTAGCGCCTCGGCTGGGCCCGGTGGTGGGCGGTCGATCCGCCCGATCGCGTGTGCGATTCACGGCAGGCGGCTCCCGCCCGTCGGTGTGCGCCGATGGTTCCCAGGCGGCGGCGACCGACGTCCGGTCGAGGAGGAGTGCCCGGACGTCGCCCCCTTCGCTCCCGCCGCCGACGCTGAGACCGAGGACCCCGCCCCGGACGATGACGACGGGTGATCGGTCGGGATGATCCGACCTTCGGTCTCTGGGGGCGCGACGTCAGCACGGAGACGACGGGCCCCGTCTCGTCAGCACACCAGGCCGAACGTCACGGTCTCGGGGTCGCCCTCGTCGCCTTCGGGCTCGTCGGCTCCAACGTCGGTCGGCTCCAACGTCGGTCAGCTCCAGCTCCAGGTCGCCATCGCCTGGTTCGTCGTCCGCGTCGTGTCGACATGGTGCGCATCGGTTCCCCAAGGACCTGGTCGGGATCTCCTTCCTGCCCGCGGGAGCCTGGCAGTCGACCCGTTGCGTTGCAGGCACCGACCACGCGGATCGCGAGAGGGCAAAGCTCGGGTCACGCGTTGACCGGACGCCTGGACCGGAACTGGCTCCTCACCGCGCCGGGGATGCGGTTTCGAGCTTCGTTCTTCCGCTCGATGACGGTCGCTTCAGGCTGGCCGGGTGCCTGCGCTGTGCGCTCAACGGACCGATCGGGGCCGACCGCGACCCGCGCTCAACCTCGCTGGCGATACCTGCGTCTGACGGTCGGACGCCATCGCAACAGCGAGGAGGAAGATCCATGCGCACCCGTCCCATCGAAGCGCGTCTCGGAACGTCAGCCAGCACCCGGCCCCGCAGGGAACGCGCCAGCGTGTCCACGTTCGCGTCGCTCGGGGTCGCTTCGCTCGTCCTGGCGCTGGCACCCGTCGCCCCAGCGGCGGCCCAGGCCGACGGAGAACTCCATCTCGAGCCGGACACCGTCGTGGAGGGCGCCACGTTCACGGTGAGCGGGACCTGCCCGGAGGACGCTGCCGGCGAACAGCTGCCGGTCCTGGCCGGCGAAGCCGCGGAAGGGGAGGTCCTCGGCTACGTCGAGGTCGAGGCCGACGGCAGCTTCACGGGGGAGGCGACCACGCCCGACACCACGCCGCCATCGAGCGGGCCGATCCACGTCGGGTGCGGGGTCGACGGGGTCTCGCTGATCGCGCAGCTGGACGTCGTCGAGCCCGAGGGTGGCATCACGCAGGCCTGCCCCGAGTCGGCGCGGATGGCCGAACCGTTCGGTGACGTGGCCACCGATGACACCCACGGCGAGGCGGTGGCCTGCGCGTGGGCCTACCACATCACCTCGGGTCGGGCCGGCGGTGACGAACCCGACTACGACCCGCAGGCGACCGTGACCCGCGAGCAGATGGCGTCGTTCGTGACCGCCACGATCGAGCAGGTCACCGACGACATCCACGGGCTGCCGGAGGCACACGACGGCGCGCTCTACGAGGATGCGGACGACATCAGCGGGGATCACCTCTTCCAGGTCAACCGCCTCACGGAGGCCGGCATCCTGCAAGGCAAGCCGGATGGCACCTTCGGTCCCGGGAACGAGCTCGATCGGGCCCAGATGGCCTCGTTCCTGGTCCGGGCGATCGAGGACGTCACCGGCGAGGAACTCGACCGGGCCGCGTTGTTCGACGACGTCTCCGGGACCCACCAGGAGAACATCGAGAATCTGGCCGCGATCGGGGTGACCTCGGGGACGGCCGAGGGTGTCTACGCCCCCTCGGAGCCGATCACCCGGGCGCAGATGGCGACGTTCCTCGCCCGCAGCCTCGGCTACCTCGTGGATGAAGGCGTGTTGCAGCCGATGGCCTACGAACCGGGCGACACCGGGGCGAGGCTCGGCCTGACCGACGTGGCCCTCGGTGCTCACGACGACGTCGACCGTGCGCGGTTCACCCTCGAAGGTGACGACGCCCAGGTCGGCTGGCGAGCCCAGTACGTCGACGAGGCGGCCTCGCCCGGAAGTGGCAAGCCGATCGATCTCGAAGGGGACGCCGTCCTGGCGGTCACTTTGAAGGGCATGGCCCTGCCACCGGAGCTCGACGAGGAGCTCTGGGACGACGGCCGCGCCACGCTCGATGGCGACGGCATCGTCGAGGTGGTCGACGGCGGCGCCTTCGAGGGGCGGCAGACCCTGTTCATCGGCACGACCGGGCTGCACTCGTTCGAGATCGAGCGTCTCGACGATCCCCAGCGCGTGGTCGTCGATGTCAGCCCAACGTCCTGATCCCATCCTCGACGCAGACGGCGCATGACCGCGCACGATCACACGCAGGGACCTCCATGAACCGGCCCACCCCGGGCCGTTCGGGAGATCTCCCGGGAAACCGAGGCGGAGTCCCTTCTCCAACTCCAGATCCCGGGAGATCTCGCGACGGCGTACCCGTCACCACCCGCCCTGACGGTGATCCGAACGAGAACGTCGATCCTGTCCGGGCCCATGCGGGTCGTTCACCGGACCTCGATCGTGATCGCTCCGCTGGGGTGGAGGGTGCAGACGCCCTCGATCGTCCCGGGCGAGGTGAACGTCTGCTCGAGGCGCTGTCCCGGGGCGACCGCGTAGGGCCCGACCTCGTGGGCCACGTCGTCGTGGTTGACGATGACGAGCTGGTCGCCGACGTCGACCTCGAGGCGGCGTGGCAGCAGCTGGGGGGCGGTGCCCGCCTCGAGCTCGGCGGCCGTGCCGGCGGGGACTTCGACCCGCACCTCCTCAGAGTCGAGTACCCCGCTGAGGGCCACGGCGAGCAGCGCGCCGACGGCGAGGAGGAGGCCGACGACCACCACCACGAGGCGGCGACGCGCGGCGCCGGGGGGTGACGGCGTGGCGGCGACAGGGTCCGGCCGGGCGTCGGAGGACGGTTGGCGGTCGATCGGCATCAGGGCGCCTTGAGGTCGAGGGTCGCATCGACGACGGGGCCGTCCTCGACCCGTGCGGTCAGCAGCAGCTGCCAAGCGTCGGCGTGCGGCAGTTCCAGTGCGTACGAGAGGTGGTGGTTGGGGTCGACGACGAAGAGCTCATGTCGGGTCGCGGCATGGCCGCGGACCTCCACCGAGCTGGACGCCACCGCCAGCGGCGCGCCAGCGTCGTCCCAGGCGTAGAGGTGGACCTCGTTACCGCCCGGGCGCAGCGGTGCGACCGTGACGTCGAGCACGACGTCGTCGACGACGATCCGCTCCTCGTGGTGTGAGGGCACGCGGTCGGGCACCAGCGCCAGCGACGCCGGGACCGCCAGGACGAGGACGGCGACCGCCACCGCAGCTACCGGCCTCGCGCCACCGCGTGCGAGCAGCCCGAGCAGGACCGCGGCGCCCCCCACCGCGGCCAGGGTCACCGCGAGGGCCAGACCGACGTCGGCGGCGCTGCCCAGCGCCGGTGCGCCCAGCACGACCGTGGCCAGCGCACCGGCGCCAAGCCCGAAGGGCAGGCGTGCAACGAGCGGGTCGTCAACGGGCAGCCGTTGCACGGATATGGCCCCGACGATCAGGAGCAGCCGGGCGACGGCGACCATGGGACGACGGTCGGTGACCGCGGCCCCATCGAAAACAAGCAGCGCCAGTTCGACGACGGTCGCTGACCCGGCGAGCACCACCACGACCCCGAGCCCCGGCGTGTCCGCCGAGAGGTGGTCCCGTTCGCGCACGACCAGCACGATGCCTACCACGAGGGCGGCGGCGGCCATGGTCCCCGCCACGACGCCGGCGACGGCGGCGTCGCTGGCTGCGGTCTCCCGCAGCACCTCGGCGACGTCGAGCTCGGCCGCGGCGAGGGTCCGGCGCATGGCGAGCACGGCTCAGACGTCGTCGCGGACGGTCACGGCCACGGTGCGTGTCCCGGCGTGCTCGAACTCGAGGACGAACTCGAACTCATCGCCCACCTCGAGGTCGGTCGCCAGGTCGATGAGCATCAGGTGGTAGCCGCCCGGCACCAGTTCGACGGTCTCACCGTCGGGGACGTCCAGCCCCTCGATCTCACGCATCCCCATCATGGCGAAGCCCTCGGCGCTCGGCTCGGCGCCACCGTCCATCCCGTCGTCATCGCCGGCGGGCATCGACGTGCCATCCCCATCGTCGGGTCCGTCCTCGTGGTCCCCCACGCTGTGGTCCATCTCGTCGGCGTCGAAGGTCTCGTGGATCTCGACGCTCGCGGCGACGGACGCGTCAACGCTGGCGGCGACGAGCCGGTCGTCCTGGCCCGTCGCGTTGGTGACGTCGAGGTAGACCGCGCCGACGCCGGCGAACATCGGCGACATGCGGCTGCGGGCGTCGTCGACGGTCAGCTCCCCCTCGGCTGCGCAGGCGGCAACGAGCAGGGCGCCCAGCACGAGGGCGGTGAGGTGGGGCAGGGGTGAACGGCGGTGCACGGGTACTCCTCTCGGTGGGGCTCGGTGCCGTCGGCTGGCGCACGCGGCTGGGCATCAGGTGGCCGATGGACCGGGATCGCGGGTCGGTCAGTCGGCGAGGGCTGCCTCGATGACCTGGGCGTAGTCCTCCGGGGTGGTGCCGAAGGGCAGTTCCCGCACGACGGCCCCGCTGTCGTCGACGACGTAGGTGATCGCCGAGTGGGCCACCTCGTAGCGCTCGCCTGGGGCGTGGTCCTCGAGCTCGTAGCGGACGCCGAGCGTCTCGGCGGCGTCCTCCAGTGCCGCATCGTCGGGGGCGCGCAGCGCGAGGAACCCGTCGTCGAAGAAGTGCTCGAGGTAGCGACGCAGGTCCTCGGGCTCGTCTCGGGCGGGGTCGACGGTGACGAACGCCACGTTGGTGTGGTCGGCGAGCTCCGGACCGACCAGTTGTCGCGCCTGGGCCAGGTCGCTCATCGTCAACGGGCACATGTCCGGGCACGACAGGTAGCCGAAGTAGACCAGCGTGATCCCGCCTGGCCCCGGCACGAGGTCGGCCTCCACGGGGTCGTCACCGGCGGCGTGATCGTCGAAGACCAGTCCCGCGGCGGACGGGGCGGGGTCGCGCACGACGCCGGGGAGTTCGGTCTGGGAGGCACCCACCAGCGCAGCACCACCACCGATCGTGAGGGCGGCGACGACGGCCGAGAGGGTGACGACAAGCACGCGCACGATGGTCACTCCATGCGAGCGGGACGGACGGGCTGCCACAGGGGTGGCGTCCGGAAAGTCCGAACATCTCCAGCTCGGGTTCCCTGCCCCAGCGCCTCGTGCGTTCGACGCACGCCCTCAGCAGGCTTGGCCTCGGGGCAGCTGCAAGCCCGGCAGAGGGCGACCGACCGGCGCCCAGCAGCTCTCGTCCCGAACCTGATCCCGGCCTGCCGCCTGGCCCGGCTTCCCACCGATCTCGGGGAGCGCGAGGCCGGATGCCGGACCGGTCTTCCTTCGTGTCCTAGACGGCATCGTCGGTCGGTTCGTCTGCCCCGCCGCACGACCGCGCACGGTCACGTCCCGCGCGTGGCTTCATCGGTGAGCGCGAGCTCGTACGTGTCGCCCGCCGGGACGAACCCGACGTGCTCGAGGTACCGCCGGTGCGCGTCGGTGACCCCGGTGGCCTCGACCCGGTCGATGCCCTGCTCCGTGAACGGTCCGCCACGAGCGAAGACGTACCGGGCCGCTCGTTGGTCGCGGTGCGCCGGGGTCACGTAGTCCAGGTCGATCCTGGCCGTCCCGTCACCGAGGTGGCGGTAGAGCACCAGGCCGACCGGGACCACGTCACGCAGCACGATGAAGGCCTTGTGGTCGTCGCGAAGCCCGGTGAAGTCCGGTTGGAAGCGGGCGATGTCCTCGCGCCAGAACCGCAGGAACCGCGGCACGTACGCGCCGGTGATCCGCCACGGGACGACCTCGAAGTACACCTCGCGAGCCCGGTCGCGCAGGATCCGCTGCAGGTGGTAGACGTGCACGAACACCACGGCGCCGTTGGTCACCAGCACCGGGATGGCATCGATCAGCAGGGCGTAGGCGCAGAACACGATCGCGCCGGCGAGCCCGAACAGCCGCAGCCGCAGCACCGAGGTCATCAACAGGCCGGCCACGACCAAGGCCGACGCCACGTAGCCGATCGCCTCGAACCAGATCACCGAGCAGCCTCTCCTACGCCATCCGACCGAGGATACGGGCCCTGGTGGGCGTCGCGGGTGCGTTCAGCGTGCGAGCGCCTGGTCGAGGTCGGCCTTGAGGTCGGCCGGGTCCTCGAGCCCGACCGAGATCCGGATCACCCCGTCGGTGATGCCCATCTCCGCACGCGCCTCGGGACCGACCCGATGGTGGGTGGTGGTCGCCGGATGGGTGGCCAGGGACTTCGCGTCGCCGAGGTTGTTGGAGATGTCGATCAGTTCGAGGGCGTCGAGCACCTCGAACGCCCGCTCGGTGCCGCCAGCCACCCACAGTGTGACGATCGAACCGCCGGCGGTCATCTGCGTCCGCGCGAGGTCGTGCTGCGGGTGCGATGGCAGCATCGGGTAGCGGACGCCTTGGACGTCCGGGTGGTCCTCCAGCCAGCCGGCTACCTCCAGCGCGGACGCGGTCTGGCGCTCCACCCGCAGCCGCAGCGTCTCGAGGCTCTTGAGGATGACCCAGGCGTTGAAGGGGCTCATCGTCGGGCCGGTGTGCCGCATCAGCGGTTTGAGGTCCTCCTGGAGGAACCCGGTCGATCCGAGGATCGCACCCCCCAGCGTGCGGCCGTGACCGTCGAGGTGCTTGGTGGTGGAGTAGACGACCACGTCGGCACCCAGTTCGAGCGGACGTTGGAGGACGGGCGTGGCGAAGACGTTGTCGACGATCACCCGGGCACCGGCTGCGTGCGCGAGCTCACAGACCGCCGGGATGTCGATCAGCTCCTGCATCGGGTTGGAGGGGGATTCGAAGAACACCGCCGTGGCCGGGGTCGACAGCGCCTGTTCCCACTGGTCGAGGTCGCTTCCGTCGACGAAGTCGGTGCGGATGTCCCAACGAGGCAGGATCTGATCGAGCACCTGGAAGCACGAGCCGAACAACGCCCGTGACGCGACGACGCGGTCGCCGGCGCGCAGGGTCGCCGCGAGGGCGTTGAACACCGCCGACATCCCGCTTGCGGTCGCCCACGCGCCCTCGGCGCCCTCGAGCAGGCGGAGCCGCTCCTCGAGCATCGCCACGGTCGGGTTCCCCAACCGGGTGTAGATGAAGCGGTCGCTCTCGCCGGCGAACGCGGCCGCGGCCTCGGCGGCCGAGTCGTAGACGTAGCCGGACGTCAGGAACAGCGCCTCGGAGGTCTCGCCGAACCCGCTGCGCTCGGTCCCGCCCCGCACCGCGGCCGTGTCGGGCGACCAGCCGGCGGTCGGATCGTCGGGCGCGGTCACCTCGACGCCTTGATGACGGCCTGGGCGACCGTGACGGTGTCGCCGTGCGTCGTGATGGCTGGTGAGCCGTACAGCTCGTACCCCTCGTCGAGCGCCTGGCTGACGCGCTTGCAGAAGGCGCGGTCATCGGTCCCGGTCAGCAACCGGTAGCGCAGCGGCGGGGGATCGTCGGTCACGGTGCCTCCTGGCGGAGCTGGGCGAGCGGCCGTCAGGGTAGGCCGCTGGACGTGCGTTGCGCGGATCACCGGCGGTGGAAGCGGCACCTCGGTCAGATGACGGACCGGACGGCGCTCCCCTTCCCGGGTCGAGCCGTGGGTCCATCGGCCCTGGTCGCCTCCCCGGACCGGGCGGACGCTCGAAGGAGCCGGCTTCGACCGGGTGCGACGTCGCAAGGAAGGTGCAGGCATGCGGGCGGTGGTGCTCTACGAGTCGATGTTCGGCAACACGCGGGACGTCGCCACGGCGATCTCCCAGGGTCTGGGGGTGGAGGTCGACGTCGAGGTGGTCGAGGTCTCGCAGGCACCGTCGAGCGTGGACTCGAACGTCGATCTGCTGGTGGTGGGCGGCCCGACGCACGCGTTCGGGATGAGCCGGGACAGCACGCGGACGTCGGCGACCGAGAAGACCGACGAGGAGCTGGTCTCGCTCGGGGCCGGCCTGCGCGAGTGGCTGGCAGCGGCGTGGATGCCGCCGTCGACCGCCGTCGCGGCCTTCGACACCCGCGTGGCGAAGCCACGGGTGCCGGGATCGGCGGCTGCCGCGGCACACCGCAGGCTGCGGCGCCTCGGAGCGCGTCCGGTCGCGCCTGCGGAGAGCTTCTACGTCGAGGACATGACCGGGCCGCTGATCGTCGGCGAGCTCGACCGGGCTCGCCGTTGGGGCGAGCAACTCGCCGCGGAGATCACCCCGGCGCCGGCCTGATCTCGACGGACGCAGTGGTGACATCGCGGCCTCCGTCTACCGGCAGCATGAGCCCCGATCGTTCGCACGGTGTGTCGGTACCCTGGGTGACCACGAAGCTGGAGTCCACCGAGGCTGGGATCCCCTGCGAGTGGCTCCAACCTGACGCGGGGGAGGATCCGTGGGTGCGTCGACGTCCGAGCTCGGCAAGCCGGTCGTGCTCGGCCTCGTCGGGCTGGCGCTGGTCGCGATCGTGGTCGTCGCGGCGACCGTGCTGTGGATCGACGGATCGATCGAGCGTTCGGAGGTCGCCGGGCTCGGCGAGGACGAGACCAGCGACGTCGATGTCGCCGATCCCGGATCGCAGGGAGACGGGGATGGCCAGGCCGACGACGACCCTCCGTCGCCGGACGCGCTGACCATCCTGGTGTTGGGCTCGGACGCCCGCGACGTGCTCACCCCGGAGGAACGGAGGGAGCTGAGCACCGGCGATGCGGAAGGGGAACGCACCGAGTCGATCGCCCTGGTGCGCCTGGACCCGGACGCCGACTCGATCCGCATGCTCAGCATCCCCCGTGACACGCTGATCACGCGCTGCGACGGCAGCCGGGGACGGATCAACGCCGCCTACGCCATCGGGGAGCGGGAGGGCTACGGCGGGATGACCTGCATCGTGCGCACCCTCACGCAGTGGTCGGGCCTCACGATCGACCACGTGGCCAAGGTCGACTTCCGCGGGTTCGTCGACATCGTCGACCGGCTCGGTGGTGTCCCGATGGAACTCGACGAGCCGATCAGCGACCGCGACGCCGGCCTGGACCTGCCGGCGGGCTGCAACCGGCTGGACGGCGCGGACGCCCTGGCGTTCGTACGAGCTCGCAGCATCGACGACGACTACGGCCGGCAGGCCCGCCAGCAGCGACTGGTCGAGGAGCTGCGGCGTGAGGTCGCCAGCATCGGCATGTTCGACGATCCGGTCCGGCTGGTCCGTACCACGGAAGCCACGGCCCGCAACCTCGAACTCGACAGCAGCCTGACGCTCAACCGGATCCAGCAGCTCGCCCGCCAGCACCGTGAGACGCTGCGCCTGCCGATCGAGGCCGAGTCCCTGCCGGGCGAGATGGACGACTCGGACGGCACGGCGTTCCTGCGGGTGGACGAGCAGCGAGCCGCCGAGCTGTTCGAGTGGCTCGAGGTCGGCCCGGACGACGAGGTGGAACCGGAGGACGGTCCCGACGACGTCGACGGCGACCCGGATGGAGACGGACCCGCGGGGAGCGAACGGGACGACGGTGACCCGGATGGCGACGGGCCCGCACCCGCGGGGAGCGAACTGGACGACGACGAGCCCGCGTGCTGAGCGCGTCGCGGTGAACGCCGACGATGCCGTCACCGACCCGGAGGCCGACGTGGCCAGCACCGTGGACGACCGCGACACCCGCTACGCCCGGCTGCGGCGGTTCAACCTGGTCATCGGTGCCGTGCACCTCGCACAGGCCATCGTGATCCTGCTGCTGAGCAACGACTTCGGGTTGCCGGTGCTGGCGACCTACCTGGAAGACGATCCGGTCGTCGCCGGTCCCGGCGCGCCCGAGTTGATCACCACGATCCGGCTGGGGCCGTGGATCGCCGTGTTCATCCTGTTCGCGGCCGCCGATCACCTGCTGACCGGGGGACCGCTCCGCGGTTGGTACGAACGCAAACTGGACGAGCGGTCCGGCTACGCCCGCTGGATCGAGTACTCCGTCAGCGCATCCATCATGGTCGTGCTGATCGCGATGCTGGTCGGTATCTGGGATCTGGCCGCGCTGGTCGGGATCTTCGCCGCGAACTCGGCGATGATCGTGTTCGGGCTGCTGATGGAGCGGCGCGAGTCACCCGACCATCCGGACATGAGCGCGTTCTGGTTCGGGTCGCTGTTCGGGATCGTGCCGTGGCTGTTGATCGCCGCGTACGTGGTGGCGGCCGACGAGGTGCCCGGGTTCGTCTACGCGATCCTGTTCACCCAGTTCCTGCTGTTCTGGTCCTTCGGCGCGAACATGTGGTTGCAGTACCGCCGGGTCGGTCGGTGGGCCGACTACGTCCACGGCGAGTACGTCTACGTGTTGCTGAGCCTCGCCGCGAAGTCCTTGCTCGCGTGGCTGGTGTTCGCCAACGTCCTGCGCAGCTGACCGCCCGATGCGTCCGGCTCGTGCGTCGCCGGCCCCCGCGGCGTGCCCCGTTCGGCCCTCGTCGTCCCCGGACGGCCCGGTCAGTGGTGACCGCTGGCCCTAGTCGGCGCCGGGAGCGTCCGGCAGCCTCCGGACCGTCCCTCGACGGTCCTGAGACGGAAGCTTCCCCTCGTGCCCACCTCCGCACACGTTGGCGGCGAGGTCGTCAGGTCCGAGGATCCCTCGTCGGAACCCCAACGGACGGTGCCCCGCCGGGTGGCGGTGATCGGGGGTGGCATCAGCGGGCTCGCAGCCGCGAAGGACCTGCTCGCTTCCGGGGCAGCCGTGACGCTGTTCGATGCCGACGCCCGGCTCGGCGGTCAGCTCCACGCGGTCGAGGTGGCTGGTCACCAGGTGGACGTCGGCGCCGAGTCGATGTTCACCGCAGCGCCCGGCCCTCTCGCGTTGGTCGAAGAGCTGGGGCTCGGTGACCGGGTCGTCGGTGCGAACGCCGGTACGACCTGGATCTGGAGCGACCGGGGCCTTCGGCGCCTGCCCGACGGGTTCACACCGGCCGGCCCGACCCGCCTGTGGCCGATGCTGTCCGCGCGCGTGCTCTCCCCGAGGGGGATGGTCCGGGCCGCCGGCGAGGCGCTGGTCCCGACCACCGACGCGACCCAGGACGTGGCCGTCGGCGACTTCCTGCAGCGACGCTTCGGTCGTGAGGTCGTCGACGGTCTGGTCGACCCGTTGCTCGGCGGTCTCCACGCCGGCGACGTCCGCCGGCTCAGCCTGCGGTCAGCCACCCCACAGCTGGCGGCGTTGGCGGCTCGGCGCCGCTCCCTGCTGCTGCGGCGTCGTCCCAGGGCCGGCGCCGGACCGGTGTTCGTCACGCTCATCGGCGGCATGCACACCCTCGTGTCCCGTCTGGCCGAGCACCTCGAACGGGACGGGGCCGACCTGCAGGTCGGTACCGGGATCGAGCGGCTGGAGCGCGATAGCGGACGGACCCGGTTGCACAGCGACGCCGGCCCGGCCGGAAGCTTCGACGCGGTCGTGCTCGCGGTCCCGGCCGCGGTGGCGGCGCGTCTGACCGGGGCGGCCAGCCCCCTCGCCGCCGAGGTCCTCCGCCAGCTGCGCGCCGCCTCCGTCGCCGTGGCCGCGCTCGCCTATCCGCGGTCGGCGGCCACCACCTCGACGTTGGCGACCGGGACCGGTGTGCTGGTGCCCAGCCATCGCGGCCGGCTGTTGAAGGCCGCGACGCATCTGTCCACCAAGTGGGCGCACCACGCCGAGGGCGACCACGTGTACGTGCGGGCGTCGGCCGGGCGTGCCGACGACACCCGGGCGTGGGAGCTGGACGACGACACGCTGGTCGACCGTCTGCACGCTGACCTGGCGGAGGCCACGGGGTTGGACGTCGAGCCGTCGGCTGCGCGCGTGCACCGGTGGCCGGCGACGATGCCGCAGCTCGAGGTCGGGCACGCCGGCAGGCTCGCCACGGCGGAGCGTGCCTTGGCGCAGGATCTGCCGAACGTGGCGCTGGCGGGCGCCCCCTACCACGGCCCGGGGATCGCGGCCTGCTTGCGGTCGGCGGCCGCTGCAGCGGCCGCCGTCGTCCCGACCACCCAGGAGCGATGATGGCACGCACGCAGCGCACCGGCATCCGACAGGTCCGCCAGGACGTCCACGAGCGCCCGTTCCTGGTGATCTGGGAAGCGACCCGGGCGTGCGCGCTGGTGTGCCAGCACTGCCGGGCCGACTCCCAGACCGAACCGCACCCCATGCAGCTGACGACCGCCGAGGGCGAGCGGCTGCTCGACGACATCGCCGGGTTCGGAGCTCCCAGCCCGATGGTGGTGATCAGCGGTGGCGACCCGTTCGAGCGCGATGACCTCACCGAGCTGATCGGCTACGGGAAGCGACGGGGCTTGAGCATGGCGCTGGCGCCGTCGGTGACGCCGAAGGCGACCCGGGAGCGGTTCGCCGAGGCTGCGGCTGCCGGTGCCAAGGCCATCTCGATCTCGCTGGACGGTGCGAGCGCCGCGACCCACGACGGGTTCCGCGGCATCGACGGGGTCTACGACGCGACGTTGCCGACCTGCCGCGACATCGTCGACCTGGGGCTGCGGCTGCAGATCAACACCACCGTGACCGCCCAGACCATCCACGAACTGCCCGAGGTCCTCCGCCAGGTCATCGACCTGCAGGCGTTCCTGTGGAGCGTGTTCCTGCTGGTGCCGACCGGCCGCGGTGACGCCCTGTCGGCGCTGCCAGCCGACGAGGTGGAGGACGTCCTGCACTGGCTGGTCGACGTGTCCCACTACCTGGCGGTCAAGACCACCGAAGCGCCCCACTTCCGGCGCGTGGTGCTGCAACGTCGCCGGGCTGGAGCCGTCGACGTGGCGGAGACGTTCGGGTTGGGTCCGACCTACCGGCGGCTGCGGGCCGCCCTCGACGACCTGCTGGCGGAACGCGACCTGCCGACCCGGGTGCCGCGGCCCCCGTTGGACATCAACGCCGGCCGTGGGTTCGTGTTCATCGATCACCTCGGCGGCGTGTACCCGAGCGGGTTCCTGCCCGTGCCCGGCGGAACGCTGCGGGAGCGCACGCTGATCGACATCTACCGCAACGCCCCGTTGTTCCAGCAGTTGCGTGATCCCGCTCAGCTCGGTGGTCGGTGCGGCGTCTGCGAGTTCCGCAACGTCTGCGGTGGGTCGCGGTCGCGGGCCTACGGCGTCACCGGCGACGCGTTCGCGGAGGAGCCGACCTGCACCTACCAGCCGACCGGCGGTGCCGTGCTGGACGCGGCCGGCGCGCCCACGTAGGGGTTCCGGCGACGTGCCGGCGTCGGGGACGCGACGCCGGGACGGCGCAGCGCTCGGGATGAGGGGACCCGGTGAGGGTCCAGGCGGTCTGCTGCACTCGGGTGATCGGTGTTCCAGGTGGTGGCGAACTCGGTCGAGGTGAGGTCGCCGTGGGCGGCGTGGGGCCGGTTGCCGCTGTGGTCGATCCAGGGCCATGGCTGGCCGCCCGCGTACGGTCCGCTATGGCGTAGTCTCTCGCGCGAGACCAACGGGAGCATCGGTTGGCGGAACGCGGGAGTAGCGGCAGCGAGGCTGAGGCAGGACAGGGAGTCGGCCCGGCATCGGTCCGGATGCTCGTCGTGGACGACGACGAACGTGTCCGGACGATGGTCAAGTGGCAGTTGGAGGCGGACGGCAACGACGTGACCGAGGCGGCCGACGGGGTCTCGGCGCTCGGGCAGTTGCGCAGCTGCTGTTTCGGGTTGGTGGTCCTGGACCTGTCGTTGCCGGCGATGGGCGGGCTCGACCTGCTCCGGGCCGTGCGCCGGGGTGACGTTCCCGGCAGCGAGGACGTGCCCGTCATCGTGCTCTCCGGCCGCAGCGGCGAGGCCGACCGGATCCTCGGGCTCGATCTCGGCGCGGACGACTACCTGGTCAAGCCCTTCTCGCCTGGCGAGCTCGCAGCGCGGATCCGCTCGGTGCTGCGCCGGGCGAGCCCCGCATCCTCGGACGAGACGTTGTCCGTGGGGCCGCTGGAGATCGACGTGAGGTCACGCACGGTGCGGCGCGACGGCGCCGAGATCGCGCTCACCACACGCGAGTTCGACCTGCTGGCCTTCCTCGCAGCCCATCCGTCTCACGTGCTCAGCCGTGCCCAGTTGCTCCGGCGTGTCTGGGAGGTCGATCCTGCGTACCTCAGCGACGCGACGGTGACCGAGCACGTGCACCGCCTGCGGGCGAAGATCGAGGACGACCCGTCCTCGCCGACGCTGCTGCGGACACGGCATGGAGCGGGTTACCAGCTGGACGTGACGTGAGCAGCGGGGCTCGGGTGCAGGACGAGGTCCAGGCGGTCGTACCGACCCCGGGACCGACCAGCGGCGAACTCGGCTCCGACGCGCAGGTCCTGCTCCAGCGGCAGACCGAGGTACTGGAGCTCATCGCCGCGACCGCGCCGCTGCACACGACCCTCGACCTCCTCCTGGTCTCGCTCGAGGAGCTGCTCGTCACGGCGCGGTGCTCGGTGCTGCTGCTCGACCGCGCCGGCAGGACGCTGCGGCACGGGGCCGCCCCCGGCCTTCCCGCGTCCTACGTGACCGGGATCGACGGCATGGCGATCGGTCCGTCGGCCGGGTCGTGCGGGACCGCTGCGTACCGCAACGAACAGGTCGTCGCCGTCGACATCCGCAGCGACGAGCGCTGGCGCGACTTCCGCAGCCTCGCCGATCGCGTCGGGCTCCGGTCCTGCTGGTCCACCCCGATCGTGGGCCGCTCGGATCGCCCGATCGGGACGTTCGCGGTGTACCAGGGCCGCCCACACCAGCCGACGCCGCGCGAGCAAGGGCTGGTGGCACGCTTCACCCACCTCGCCGCCGTCGCGATCGAACACGCGCAGCTGGTCGGTGAGCTGGTCGAGAGCGAGGAACGCTTCCGACGTGCGTTCCACGACAACGCCGCCGCGATGGTGCTGCTGTCCAGGGATCTCGAGGTCGAGCAGGTCAACGCCGCGATGGGACAGCTGACCAGGAGGGCGCACGCCGACATCGTCGGTCGCCCGTTCGTGACCCTGCTGTCCGATGAGGACCGGCGCCACCTGCAGCGGCAGTTGGCAGGCCTGGCCGCCGGCAGGCTGCAGGATCTGCGGCTGGAGGCCGGGATCGAGCCGGAACCGGGGAGATCCATCCCGGTCGAGCTGACCGCCTCTCCGGTGCTCGACACGGGCGGCTCGCCGCAGCGGCTCTGTGTGACGATGCTCGACATGACGGCGAGGCACGCCGCCGAGACCGCGGAGCGCGCACGCCGGGAAGCCGACGCGTCGCGGCGAACGGCCGAGGAGCACAGCCGCGCGAAGTCCGAGCTGCTGACCAGCGTCAGCCACGAGGTGCGCACCCCGTTGCAGGCGATCACCGGCTTCGCGGAGCAGCTGACGACGCTGGGACTCGACGACGCACGCCGGCGCGAGGCACTCGGTGGCATCGCCACGGCAGCCGGGCATGTCATGGACCTGGTCACCGACGTGCTCGACCTCAGCCGTATCGAGTCACGGGCGCTCCCGATCTCCACGGAGGACGTCGCCGTCACCGGGCTGTTCTCCGAGGTCGTCGAGGTGCTCCGCTCGACCGCTCGCGAGCGCGGGGCGTGCCTGACCGCCGACGCGGGCGACGTCCACGTCCACGCCGATCCGCTGCGGATGCGGCAGGTGCTGCTCAACCTCGTCAGCAACGCACTGCGGCACGGACGCTGCGACGGTCGGGTCGAGCTGGTCGCCCGGCGCTCGGGCTCGCGCGCGGTGATCGAGGTACGCGACGACGGCCCCGGGATCCCACCGCCGTTCCTGCCCTACCTCTTCGACCCGTTCTCCCGACCGTCTGACGTGCCCGGGACGGACGGTGCCGACGGCTACGGCCTCGGTCTGTCCCTCGCGCACGCGCTCGTGGAGGCGATGGACGGCACGCTCGAGGTCCGTTCCACGGGCCCTGGCGGCACGGTCATGGCAGCGGTCCTGCCGGCCCCCGCCCCGTGACGTCGGAACGTGACCCGGAACGCGGCGTGGATCTCACCGCAGCGAGACCCGCGGATCAGCCGGTCGCGGCCCACCCGGCGATGCCGACGATGTGCAACACCAGCACCCGTGCGAAGGGCTGGTCCCGGTACGGCGGATAGCGCCGCGACAGCTCGGTGGCCAGGCTCGCCGCACGGGCTGCGACGTCGTCACCCTGCCAACGCAGTTCAACTCGGACCCACCAGAGCTGCGACCAGTCGTCGGGGTCCCAATGCTCGATCAGCAGCGTGGCTCGCGGGTCGGCCTCCAGGTTGCGTTCCCGCTGCAGCCGTGCCGCTGCCTTCGGCTTGACACGGTCGATGGGAACGCCCACGTACCCGTCCTCGTCCACGGCGTACACGACGGGCACGGCGTCCACACCCCTGTCGGGATGGACCGTGCAGAGGATGCCGTGGTCGTGCGCCGCCAGCCGGGCCCGTCCCTCGTCCTCGGTGAGCTTCATCGTCGTGGACCGAGAGCCGCGGCGACGGCTATGAGGGAGCCGGAGATGATGGGCACTCGGATCGCAGCCATGATGTCTCATTGAGGATTCGGTCGGCAGGGGCATGGTAGAACGGCTGGTGTCCAGCGGGAGGGGCGGGCGAGGCTGGATGCGCAACCGACGATCGGCTCTGGAGGCGACGCTATGAACCTCGCCGTATGGGTGGAACGTCACGGTCAGCGCCGACCTCGCGATCCGGCGCTCGCGGACGGCGAGCACGTCCACGCCGACTGGGGCACCTTCGCCGCCCGCACGGCCGCCGTGGCCGGGAGCCTGTGCGAGCAACTCGGTCTGTCGCCAGGTGACCGGGTCGCGATCGTGATGCACAACCGACCCGAGTACCTCGAAGCGCTGTACGCCATCTGGCACGCCGGTCTCGTGGCCGTGCCGGTCAACGCCCGCCTGCACCGCGATGAGGTCGCCTACATCCTCGAGGACAGCGGGTCGGCGGTGGTCGTGACCGACGCCGACCATGCCGACGTCGTCGGATCGTTGGTCGACAGCGTGGCGTCGCTGCGAACCGTGGTGGTCGCACCCGGTGAACGGTGGGACCGGCTCACGGGTTGGTCGCCGATGCGGCTCGTCGATCGGCGGCCGGACGACCCGGCGTGGCTGTTCTACACCAGCGGCACCACCGGCCGGCCGAAGGGGGCCACGCTCACCCACCGCAACCTGCTGCTGATGTCCCTGAGCTACTTCGCTGACATCGATCCGGTGCACTCGCAGGACTCCGTGCTCCACACCGCGCCGCTGTCACACGGTGCGGGCCTGTACGGGTTGCCCCACGTCGCCCGGGGCGCGGTGAGCGTGGTGCCCCAGGCCGCCGGTGTCGACGGCGACGAGATCTCCGCCCTCCTGCGGCGCTGGCCCGGCATGTCGTTCTTCGCTGCTCCCACCATGGTGAAGAGACTGGCCGGCGACCCGGCCGTGGCCGCCGCCGACCTGTCGGACCTCAAGACGATCATCTACGGCGGCGCCCCGATGTACCTGGCTGACCTGGAGGAGGCACTGGCGGTCTTCGGTCCTCGTCTGGCACAGATCTACGGGCAAGGCGAGTCGCCGATGACCATCACCGCCTTGTCCAAGGCCGACCACGCCGACCGGGAGCATCCTCGGTGGCGGGAGCGCATGCAGGGTGTCGGCGAGCCGCGCACCGACGTCGAGGTCCGGGTCGTCGACGACGACGACCGTGACCTGCCCACGGGCGAGGCCGGCGAGGTGGTCGTCCGCGGCGATGTGGTCATGTCCGGCTACTGGAACCAGCCCGAGGAGACCGCGGAGTCGTTGCGGGGAGGCTGGCTGCACACCGGCGACATCGGCAGCTTCGACGCCGAGGGGTACCTGACCCTGCTCGACCGCTCGAAGGACGTGATCATCAGCGGGGGGATGAACGTCTATCCCCGCGAGGTCGAGGAGGTGCTGCTGCGCCACCCCGGTGTGCGAGACGCCGCCGTCGTCGCCCGGCCCGACCCGCAGTGGGGCGAGGCCGTGGTCGCCTTCGTCGTTCCCGCCGAGGGAGAGACCTCCCCGACGGTCGAGCAGCTCGACCAGACCTGCCTCGACCACATCGCGCGCTTCAAGCGGCCGAAGGACTACCGGTTCATCGACGCGCTGCCGACCAACAACTACGGCAAGGTCGTCAAGCGCGAGCTGCGCGAGACGCTGCGAACCGAGGCCGACGCGGACGGTCCGAACGACTGACTTGCGGGCCGCGCGTCCGGGCGCGCCGTGCGGTCACCACGAACCGTCCACGGACCGGCGAGCCTGCGCTGAAGGGTCGATCACCGCGGCGTTGAGATTCTGCTGATGGACTTGCCGGTCGTGTCCGTGCAGATTCTCCGTTACCGGGAGCCGGGCGGTTCGACGGTCGTGCTGGACCCGGTGACGCACTGAACTCACCGTCTGAACGCACCGTGAGGAGATCGTCCGCCATGAAGCTCGCGCTGTACCTACCGACCTTCCGCGAACACGTGACCGTGCAAGAGCTCGCGGACCTCACCGACCTCGCCGAAGAGCTCGAGTTCGACTCGCTCTGGACGCTCGACCGCGTCGTCGTCCCCGAGGCGTCCGATCGCGGAGAGCTCCAGCACTCCTTCGGGATGATGAAGGAGTTCCCGCTCCAGCTGCCGGTCTCGTCGCGCGGGAAGTGGTTCCAGGGCTGGCCGATCCTGCCCTGGATCGCGGCCCGCACGGAGAAGACGCGCATCGGGATGAGCATCACCGACACGCCCTACCGCTCTCCCGGGGTGTTCGCCGCCGAGTGCGCCACTATCGACCACCTGTCGGGTGGCCGGCTCAACGTCGGCCTCGGGGCAGGCTGGATGCCGGAGGAGTTCGCCGCCGCGAGCGCCGCGGACATCTTCCCCCGACGGCATGCGCATGTGCGCGAGACGATCGAGATCTGCCAGGGGGTCTGGACCAACGAGACGTTCGAGTACCACGGCGAGTTCGCCGACTTCGAGCCCTGCGGCTTCGGGCACGCGCCGGTGCAGGACCCGCACCCGCCGATCTTCTTCAGCGGGCTGCGGAACCCGGAGATCTCGGCGAAGCGTGTCGCGAAGTACAACCTCGCCGGGTGGATCGGGATCCAGGACACGCCGCGCGAGCTCGGTGAGTGGCGAGGTGCCATCGCCGAGGAGCTCGACAAGATCGGGCGGTCCATCGATGAGTTGACGACCTGCAGCATGATCTGGTTCGCGATCACCGACGAGCCGACCGACCAGAGCGACCAGGGCAAGGTGTCCAACATCCTCGTCGGGACCGCCGAGCAGATCACCGAGATGCTCATCCGGTACAAGCAGGCCGGGCTCGACATGCCGCTGCTGTGGCCGCCCTTCGAGGGTGTGCCGGTCTCCAAGACGCTCGAGGACCTCAGGCAGCTCCACGAGGAGATCATGCCGCAGGTCCACGCAGCCTGAGTGGATCGCGCTCGTCCGCGCAACGGCCCCGGGTCGTCCCTCGACCGCGGGGCCGTCGCGCGGCTAGCGAGAGGAGCCTCGATGGAGCTCGGCCTGTGGTGCATGAACGTCGGGACGTGCGCCGACCCCGAAGCGGCCGTACGGGTCGCCCGCGCCGCGGAGGCAGCCGGTCTGGAGTCGCTGTGGACCGGTGAGCACGCGGTCCTGCCACACCCGCGGCCCGACGGGTACCCCGCGCCCCCCGACCTGCCGTGGCTCGACTCGATCGCGGCGCTCACGTTGCTGGCGACGGCGACCGAGCGGGTGCGCATCGCGTGCGGCACGATGGAGTTACCGCTGCACCACCCGGTGCGGTTGGCGAAAGCGCTCGCCAGCGTCGATGTGATCTCGGGCGGGCGGCTCATCGCGGGTCTGGGGCTGGGCAGCCTCGACGTCGAGTTCGCGGCGTTCGGGGTGGACATGGCTGAGCGTGGGCTGCGCATGGACGAAGGCCTGGACGCGCTGCTCGAGCTCTGGACGGCGGACCTTCCCCGGTACGAGGGGCGGACGGTCTCCTTCTCCGGTATCGATGCCCAGCCGAGGCCGGTCCAGCCGGGCGGGCCATCGGTCGTGCTCGGCGGCGGGGGCACGCCCCGCTCCCGGCGGCGCATCATCGAGCGGGCCAACGGCTGGTACCTGTTCGGCACCGACCTCGACGCGACCGCCACGGCGCTGGCCGAGATCGCCGAGGAGCAGGAACGCCTGGACCGGCCTGCGGCCCTCGGTCCGCTCGAGGTGACCGTGACACCGCCGGAGCCCATCGGCGCGTCGACGTTGCAGCGGTACGAGGAGTTGGGTGTCCACCGCCTGGTGCTCCTACCGCGACCGGATGCACCGCCCCAGGACCGGTTCGCGCCGGTCCCCGAGCACCAGATCCTCGACACCATCGAGCGAGCAGCCGCCCTCCTGTAGCCGGTCGGACGTCCGCGCCAGGGCGACGGCGATGCCATCGTGCGAGGCGAGCACCCCAACCAGTCCGTGCTCCGTGCCGAGCGTCGTGCCTCGTCCTGAGCGAGGACCACCGCCCGACGGGCTCAGCGCTCGGGGTGGTCGGCGAACCAGGCGGCCAGCCGGTCGAACCCGACCTCCAAGGGGACCCGCGGGGTCCAGCGGAGCGCCTCGCGGGTCTCGCGCTGGTCGAACCAGTGCGCCGTGGCCAGTTGCTCGGCGAGGAACGAGGTCATCGGCGGGTCGTCGGTGCGCTCGAGCTTCGCCCAGACCCGCTCGACGGCGGCGCCGCCGGCGAACGCCACCGGTAGCGGCACCCGTCGGGTCGGGGCGGGCAGCCCGGCGGCCCGGCAGATGCGGGTCAGCAGCTCCGCGACCGTGCGCGGCTGCCCGTTGGACACCACGAACGCCCGTCCACGGACCGACGGTTCAGCTGCACGGTCCAGCGCGGCGACCAGGGCGTCCACGGCGTTGTCGAGGTAGGTGGTGTCGATCAGCGCCGCGCCGCGATCGATCAGCGCGAGCCGACCGGTCCGGGCGCGGTCCACGATGCGGCCGATCAGCTGCGGGTCGCCCGGTCCCCACACCAGGTGGGGGCGGACCGCGACGACCGCACGTTCGTCGGCGGCGGTCAACGCCAGCTGCTCCGCGTGCGCCTTGGTGCGCGGGTAGTGGCCGATGGTGCCGTGTGGGTCGGCCGGACCGGCCGGGGCGCCGACCAGCGGCTCCCCGGCGTGTGCGACCGACGGGGACGACACATGGACGACCCGGGCCACGTCGTGGGCGCGTGCCGCGGCGAGCACGTTGGCGGTGCCGTCGACGTTGGCGGCGGTGAACTGCGGCGCGGTCCCGACCACGCCGACCTTCGCGGCCAGGTGCACGATCGCGTCCTGGCCCTCGCACGCCCGGGCGACGGCGCGGGCATCGGCGACGTCGCCGAGCACCTCGCGCAGACCCAGCTCGGCGGCATGGCGCTGGAACACCGTGACCTCGTCGCCACGGGCCGCGAGCGCCCGGGCGGTCGCCCCGCCGAGCATCCCGCTCGCGCCGGTCACCAGGACCTTCATGGCCGGCCTCCACGTCGTCGCCCGCGACCGGCCAGCAGTTCGGCGGCGGAGGCCGCCACCTCGACGCGGTCGATCTTGGACTCGTGGCGGACGTCCACCGGCAGGCTCGGGACGGCGATGACCGCCGCGACATCGACGTCGACCGCGTCACGGACCCGGTCGGTGAGGCTCAGCGGGGCCAGCTGCATGCGACCCGGGCGGGGGTCGGTGGTGACGACCACCACGACCTGCTGGGTGCCGGGCGGGCCGACCCCGACCGCGGCCGCCATCGTCACGCGCTCGATCGCTTCCACGCGCCGTTCGATACCGACCGGGGTGACGACCCCGTCCGCGGTGGTGATCACGTGCGAGAGCCGACCCTCGATCCACAGCCGACCGTCAGCGTCGAGGTGGCCGACGTCGCCCGAGCGGTGCCATCCCTCGTCGCGGGAGCTGGCCAGTTCGGTGATCGCGAGCCGGTCGTAGCGGTCCTTGCCGTGGGGGGCGCGGATGCAGACCTCGCCGGTGACGTGCGGTCGGCTGGTCAACGCACCGGTGGCGGCGTCGCTGTCGAGGGGGCTGATCGCCACCTCGACACCCGGGACCGGGTGCCCGACGCAGACCCCCCGGCCGAGCCCGACCGCGTCGATCGTGGCCAGGTCGATGTCGGCGACCGGCAGGGCCTCGGTCATCCCGTACGGGGTGTGTGGCTCGGCGGCGGGGAGCACCCCGGTCAACTCCCGCAGGAGCTCGGCCGGGACCGGCGCGCCGGCGGACAAGAGCAGACGGACGCCCGCGAGGGCGGTCCGGTGGTGGTCCTGGAGGTCACCGGCCGTCGCCGCCACGTTGACCAGCGCCGCCGGTGAGGCGAACACCAGCGTCGCGTCGGTGGCGACCACCGCGTCGGCCAAGGCGGTCGCGGTCAGCGTCGAGGGTGCGGTGACGTCCATCGCCGGCACCATCGAGGTGATGCCCAACGCCGGCCCGTACAGCGCGAACGGTGCGAACGCGGCCACCAGTCGGTCGTCGTCACCGATCGCGTACGTGGCCGCCAGCGCGTCGCGCTGCGCCTCGAGCTGCCGGTGGCGGTAGACCACACCCTTGGCCGGTCCCGTCGACCCGGAGGTGAACACGACCGCGGCGTCGGCCTCACCGCTCGGTGGGGGTGGCAGCAGCGTGTCGGGACGCCCGTCGCCATCGGCCAGGGCGACGGCGCCATCGGCGATCAGGTCGGGGATCGAGGTGGCGGCGCCGCTCGAGCGGGCCAACCGCGGGCCGACGTCGGACGCCGCGATCCGGCGTCCGGGCCATCGCAGGGCCGTCGCTGCGGCCATGGCCCGCGAGATGCCGACGAGGTGGTCCGGGGCGGCGCTGCGAAGCGCGCGGCTCAAGCCCCGCGGTCCGAGCCCGGCGTCGGCGATGACCACGACCGCTCCCAGCCGCCAACACGCGTAGAGCAGCGTTGCGAGCTCCCGGCCGGGTGTGACCAGGCACGCGACGCGGTCACCGGGGCGGACCCCGTGGCGGTGGAGGCCGAAGGCCAGGGCGTGCACGTCGTCGGCCAGTTCACCGAAGCTGATCCGGTGTGGACCGGCGACCGGGTCGGTCGGGTCGGAGGGTTCGACGATCGCGTCGGTGGCGGCACGTGCCGGGTCGAGGATCGCGGCCCACGCGGGCGTCCGGTCCAGGTCGTCCTCGTGGTCCGCCCCGTGTCGAGCGTCGGGATCGGGGTCCGCGGGTCGAGTCAGCGCCTCGACGTCGTGCTGGCGGTCGAGGTCGACGCGCGCGGCCAGCCACCGGGCGACCGCGCCGGCGAGGTCGGCGTCCTCCGGGGCGAGGTGGCTCGCGCCTTCGGCCCGGTGGACGTCGGCGTGCGGCAGCCGGGCCTCGAGGTCGTGGAGGTAGCGGTCGGAGAACACCGGATCGAGCGGTCCCCAGAACAGCAGGACGGGGACGCCGGCGAGTTCGCGCAACCCGTCAGCGACCGCATCGAGGGTCGTGGCGCTCGGATGGTCGGCGTCGAGGGGGATGTCGCGGACGAACCCGCCCACGCCGACGCGGCGAGCCGGTGTCGCGTACGGCGCCGCGTACGCGTCACGGACCGCTCGCGGCAGCGGCGGGCGGGACAGGGCGGTGGCGCCGCGCACGAACGTCGGCGTGCGGACCGTCACCGCGTCCAGCAGGCCCCGGAGGCGGGCGCCACGGATCAGCGTGGGCACGGCCGCGTCGGGTGGCTGGTGCACCGCCGTGTTGCTCAGGACCACCCCGGCGACCTGCGCCTGGTGGGCCAGCGCCCAGCCGAGCGCGATCGGCCCGCCCCAGTCGTGGCCGACCGGGATCACCGGACCGGTCAGCTCCAGCGCGGAGGTCAGCCGCGCGAGGTCGCCGATACGGCGGGCCAGCGGTCGGGACTGGTCGGTGCGCTCGGAGTAGCCCATCTCCAACTGGTCGACGGCCACGACCCGCCACCCCGGTGGTGGCTCGGCGAGCAGGTCACGGAAGGTGTACGACCAGGTCGGGTTGCCGTGGACGCACAGCAGCGTGCCCACCGGCGCCTCACGGTCACCGTCCGCGGTACCGGCGGGCGTATGGTGGGTGTCGAGCACGTGCCAGGTGCGCGGGGCCCCGTCGGGATCGGCAGCCTCGACCAGGCGCGACCACGCCGGGTCGAGGCCTGGCAGCCCCTCCGGGGGCAGGCTGGCTGGCGCGGTCGCGCTCACCAGCGCAGTTCGGTCGCGGTGGTGTTGATGCCGGAGCCGATACCGCCGAGGATCACGGTGTCGCCGGGGCGGATGTGCTCCTGGTGACGAGCGAGCGTGGTCGGGATCGAGGCCGGCCCGATGTTGCCGCGCATCGGGAAGCTCAGCGGCACCAGGTCCGGGTCGATGCCCAGCTGCTTGCACATCAGCTGGGTGTGGACCTGCGAGATCTGGTGCAGGACGTAGTGGTCGGCGTGGGCCCAGTCCCACCCGTTCTCGCGTGCGGTGATCCAGGTCGCGTCCGCGATCTCCAGCCCGGCGTCGAGCAGGGCCTTGGTGTCGGTCTGCATCCCGTCGATGTCGCCGATGCACAGGTCGTTGTACTGGGTGCCGGCGCGGGACTCGCCCCCGATGATGCGGTGGCCCTCCGGGTGGTCGTCGGCGCGGCCGAGGACCATCGCGGCGCCCCCGGAGCCCAGGGTCAGCGTCGCGAACTCGTCGAAGACGTTGGCGACGGTGGTCTCCTCGCGGCTGAGGCGGTCGATCGTCGCTTCCTGGGTGTAGCGGCTCCCTTCCCCGTCGACGACCAGGGCGTGGGTGATGTGCCCGCTGTCGATCATCGTGGCCGCCAGGTGCATGGCGTTGACGAACCCGAGGCAGGCGTTGGCCAGGTCGAAGTTCAAGCAGGCCGTGGACAAACCCAGCTGCCGGTGGACGTCCACCGCTGCCGACGGCTCGAGGTGCGCGCGGCACACCGAGGTGTCGATCAACAGCCCGATGTCGTCCCGGTCGATCCCGGCCGCTCGGATGGCCTGGTCACCGGCGAGGGCGGCCGCGTCGGCGTAGCTGACGTCGTCCGGCCACCACCGACGTTCGAAGATCCCGGCGACCTCCTCGAGCAGCCCGGCGCGCAGCCCCAACCGTTCGTAGGTGCCGCTCAGCGCCTCGTCGAACTGCGACGAGGGCACCACGATCGGGGCGTCGGCGGCCTCGACGGACAGGACGGAGGTGTTGGTGTGTTGGAAGGTGGTGTTGCCGCGCATCGTGACCTCGGTTCGGCGCTCATCCGCTGTGGTCCGGTGCCGAACCGTGCGTGGACGGTGCGAGGACGGTGGACCGGTACAGAGCGCGCAGGTTACGGGTCCGTAGGGGAGCCTGCTGCGACGGAACGGCCCCGGCCGGAGGTCGGCTCGTCCGGATGGACGGGTCGGGGGTACTGACGGCTCCGACCCGGATCGTCACCCTCACCTCCGTACCCGCGCGAGCCGACCCCGACCGCACGGTCGGCGGCACCGCACCTCAGCCCTCTGCTCGCGTGTCCCCCGGCCGCCGACCCCTGGGCTTCCGGACCGATCACGTCCCGCCCGGGTCGACGTCTGGCCCCGTTCGAAGGTCGAACGATGTCCACACCTCCACCACACGCCCGCCGGCGTCCCCGCTCGGATGCGAGTAGTCCGCACCGCCGTGGGCAGCTGCTCCTGCTCGCCGTGCTGCTCGCGGGCGGCAGCCTCGCGGTCGCCGCCACGCACGCCACGCCACCGACCGAGCGGTCGCTGCTGGCCTCGACCTCGCTCGATCCGACGGCGGTGGAGCCCGGGAAGGCCGTCGGTGCGCTCGAGCACGCGACCGCGGAGCACGCGAACACGGTCGGTCGCGGCGCCGGCGACGCGACCGTCGCGCCGTCCGCGGCCGATCGGCGTTCGGTGACCGTCCGCGTCGCCGACGGTTCGGATGCGGCGACTCGGCCCGTCGCGCACCGGCTGGCCGCCCCCTTGGACCATCCCCTGGCGGGGTCGCTCGAGCGGCCCGACGCGCTGCGGCAGCACGCCGATGCGCTGGCCGACGGCGAGGTGGTGACCGTCGCCGCACCGTCCCGCGATGACGACACGGTCGTGCCGGACATCGTCGACGGTGAGGGCGATGCGGACGCGGCCGACGATGCGCCCGACGACGAGGGCGACGGCGGCGCCGATGCCGGAGCGGACGACGCGTCCGACGATGAGGTGCTGGCGTTCGAGACGGACGACGGTGACCGGATCGACGCCGAGCGCATCGAGCACTACCTCGACGACCGGGGTGCGCCGTTGGCGGAGCACGCGGAGACCTTCGTCGAGGCCGGCGTCGAGCACGACGTCGACCCCCGGCTGGTGGTCGGCATCGCGATCGCCGAGTCCAACGGCGGCAAGCAGTTGCCGCCGAGCACCTACAACGCCTGGGGATGGTCGGGCAACGGCCCCAAGGGGCTGCACTCGTGGTCGTCCTGGGACGAGTCGATCCACGACTTCACCGCGCGGCTCGCCGAGTTGTACGACACCGACAACGTCGACGAGAGCTTCGCCCGGACCTACGTGCCGCCGAACTGGCGGTGGTGGCTGGACGTCGTGCACATGGTCAAGGCCGACATCTGAGCGGCCGTCAGGCGCGGTCGCCGACCTGGTCGGTGCCGTCGTCCGGGTCGACGTTGCCGTGGTCGTGCAGCGCCGGGATGGTGCCGAGCTTGCCCGCCTGGAAGTCCTGGACCGCCTGCATGACCTCGGCCTTGGTGTTCATCACGAAGGGGCCGTACCAGGCGACCGGCTCGCCGATCGGTCGGCCCCCGAGCAGGAGCACGTCCATCTTCGGTGAGCGGGACTCCTGCCGGTCCTTGGCGGCGATGCGGATCGTGTCGCCCTGGCCGAACGTCGACAGCTGACCGAGCCCGATCGGGGTGCGGTCCGGACCGACGAACCCGTCGCCGTTGAGCACGTAGGCCAGCGCGTTGAAGTCCGGGCGCCACGGCAGGGTCAGCTCCGCTCCCGGCTCCAAGGTCGCGTGGATCAGGGTGATCGGCGTGAAGGTCGAGCCGGGGCCGTGGCGGCCGTCGACCTCGCCGGCGATCAGCCGCAGCAGCGCACCACCGTCGTGGGAGGTCAGCAGTTCGACCTCCCGGGACTTGAGGTCCTGGTAGCGCGGCTCGTTCCACTTCTGGGCGGCCGGCAGGTTCACCCACAGCTGGAAGCCGTGGAACAGCCCGCCCTTCATCACCACGTGCTCCGGCGGTGCCTCGATGTGCAGCAGCCCGCTGCCGGCGGTCATCCACTGGGTGTCGCCGTCGGTGATGGTCCCGCCCCCGCCGTGGGAGTCCTGGTGGTCGAGGATCCCGTCGAGCATGTAGGTGACGGTCTCGAACCCACGGTGCGGATGCCAGGCGGTGCCCTTGGGCTCGCCCGGCGCGTACTCCACCTCGCCCATCTGGTCGAGGTGGATGAACGGATCGAGGTCGACGAGGTCGACGCCCTGGAACGCACGCCGCACGGGGAAGCCCTCACCCTCGAACCCCCTCGGGGCGGTCGTGATCGAGCGGACCGGGCGCGGCCGCTGGGTCGCGGGGTCGGGCCGGTTGACGCGGGGCAGGGTCAGCAGGTCATCGACGGTGACGGCGGGCATCACGGGCCTCCTCGGGCGGTGGACGGCGGCGGGGCGAACCACCTGGTGCGGGTCGGACGGGGCTCCTGCGCATCCACGGAGCCATCGTGGCGGACAACGGTTGCGGATGCAACCGTCTTCCCGATGTGCGCCGCGCGTCGCACGTCCGGCTGTGGTCGTCGTCCGGGCGCGGGGTGGCGAGGAGGGCCGGTCACCGCTTCGGGGCGTCAGGAGGGAGCGGCTAGATATCCCACGGCTGTAGATGTCAAGCGGCGAGGGTGAGGCGGTGGCCCCAGGCGGTGTGTTCGTCGTAGAGGGTTTGGTGTCTGAGGCAGCCGTGGAGGATGCCGACGAGCCGGT
>SKJX01000001.1 GCA_007121785.1 Nitriliruptoraceae bacterium | reverse complement strand
CGTTCCGGTCGGCGGGCCAGCAGCCCGGAGAGCCACGGCACCACCACCGCTGCGGTCAGCAACCCGGCGGCGGTGATCGGCGCGGCCGCCGGTACCAGGACGGCGGCCGCGACGACCATCGCGGCGGCGGCCAGCAGGCCGCCGAGCGACGGCACGATCGCACGAACCAGGGCGAGTTGGAGCCGTTCCACATCGGCGACCAGCCGGGCGAGCACGTCCCCACCGCGGTGACGCCGTAGCCCCGCAGGTGCCTGGGGGATCAGCCGGCGGAACGCGGCCAGGCGTAGCGCCGTGACGACCCGCAGGGCGACGTCGTGGCCGGCGAGCCGTTCGACGTAGCGCGACACGCCCTTGAGAATCGACAAGCCGCGGACCCCGGCGACCGCCACGGTGAGGTCGAGGATGTTGGGTTGCAACGCGGCGCGCGCGATCAGGTAGGTGGACAGCGCCACCAACGCGACCCCGGCGAGCGGGGTGATCGTGCCGGCTACCACCGCGATGGCCAGCGAGCGGTGATGTGGGCGCAGCAGTTCGCGCCACCACCCGCCCGTCAAGGATCCGAGACAAGGTGGGTCCGCGGCCGGCTCGCGTGGGCGGATGTCCACGCCGGGGAGCGCCGACGACCGGCTGGAGGAGACGTCCGAGGGTTCCAGCGGACGGGCAGCGGCGACCAGGCGGGCGTAGGGCCCGGCGGCGGTGGCCAGCGCGCCCGGTGGGCCGTCCTCCACGGTCCGGCCGGCCTCGAGCACGATGACGCGATCGGCTTCGGCGGCGACCGCGACCCGGTGGGTGCAGATCACGATCGTGCGGGCCCCTCGGTGGCGGGCGACGGCCGCCCGCACGAGCCGTTCGCCGTCGACGTCCAGGTCACCCGTGGGTTCGTCGAGCACGACCAGTCCGGCCGGACGCAGCAGCGCGCGTGCCAGGGCGAGGCGCCGCCGTTGGCCCACCGACAGGCCCCGGGCGCCGGGACCGATCACCGTGTCCAGACCTTCGGGCAACCCTTCCACCTCACGGTCGAGCCCGACCTCGGCCAGCGCCTGGCGGATCGACGCGTCGTCGACGTCGACGGCGCCCATCGCGACCAACTCCCGGACGGTGCCACGGAGCTCGGCCGGTGCCTGCGGTACCCACGCGACCTGCATCGGGGGATGCCCCTGGGGGCTCCCCGGGCCCGGCCCATGGATGACGAGGCCCTCGTCCGGCGTTCGCAGCCCCAGCAGCACGGCCGCCAGGGTGGTCTTGCCCGCGCCGGACGTTCCGAGCACCGCCACCGTCTCGCCAGCCTGCAGCGTGACCGAGACGTCCGAGAGCGCGGGCTCGGCGCGGCCGTCGTAGCTGACGGTCACCTGGTCGAGGGTGACCGTCACCGGGGCCGGTCCCCCGGCCTCGTCATCCGCCACCGCCGCCGGTCCCCTGGGACCGTCCTGCGTCACGGGAGGCGCCCCGACCGCGGTGGGACCCTCACCCGCCGCAGCGGCCGCGCCCCCCGGACGCTCGATCAGGTCGAGGACCCGTTCCGCCGCGGCGGCCCCGTCCTCGTTGGCGTGGAACTGCTGGCCGACCTGCCGCAACGGCAGGAACGCCTCCGGCGCGAGCAGCAGGGCGAACAGCACCGGTTCGAACGTCGCCGTGCCCTGTGCCAGTCTGACGCCCGCGATGACCGCCACGGTGGCGACCCCCAGCGCGGCGAGCAGTTCCAGTGCCAACGCGGAGAGGAACGCCACCCGCAGCGTCTGCAGCGTGGTCGAGCGCAGTCGCTCGGCGGTCCGTTTGACCTCGGCTTCGACGCGCTGGACCGCCCGGGTGACCCGCACGGTGGTCGCTCCATCCAGGACGGCCAGCAGGTGTCCGGAGAGGCGGGTCAGCGCCGCGAAGCGTCTGCGGGTCGCCGCCCGGGCGGCCAGACCGATCAGCACCATGAACGACGGGATCAACGGCAGGGTGATGGCCAGCACCACCGCGGAGGCGGTGTCAGCCCGGAGCACCGCGAGCAGGAGCACCGGCGGGATGACCACCCCGGCGACCAGCGCCGGCAGGTAGCCCCCGAACGTCCCGTCCAGCGCATCGATGCCGTCGGTCAGCAGGGCGGCGACCTCGCCCGGGGGTGGCGCGGCCGCGTCGTGGGGACCGTCGGTGACCGCGACCAGCGCCCGACGTCGCAGCCGGGACTTGACCCGTGCGGCGGTGCGGTGCGACACGACGTCACGCCCCCATGCGGCGCCAGCGCGCACGAGGATCGCACCGCTGAGAGCGACGATCCACGGGGTCAGCTCCGCGAGGCTCGCGCCATCAAGGAAGGTGCGGGCGATGATCGCTGCCACCGCTGCCGACTGGATCACCAACGCCCCTGCGGTGACCAGCGCGAACAGGCCGAGCCCGCCGAGGAGCCCTGGCACCGCACGGTCGACGCGCAACAGCCGTGGATCGATCGGCGGACGTGCCGCACGATCGCGTACCCGCTGTCCGGGCAAGGCCGTTCCGAGTTCACCGTCAGGTGCGACCCGGTCACCCCGATGGCGTCGTCGGCGGCGGCCCCGGTCGCCGCCGGGACCGTTCCCGGGCGCCGACCCGCGGCGCCGGCTCACGACCCCTCCGCGTCCGTCCCCGAGCGACGCTGGTCAGCGATGGCGCGGCGCCGTTCGAGGACCTGCATCGGGGTCTCGGTCGGTGCCTCGACCGACGCACGGCTGACCCGGTGGCGGAACACCCAGTAGCTCCACGACTGGTAGGCCAGCACGATCGGGACGAACACCAGGGCCGCCCACGACATGATCGTCAACGTCAGGTCCGACGCCTTGGCGTTCTGGATCGTGATGTCGAACGACGGGTCGATCGATGAGACCAGCAACCGCGGGTAGAGGTTGAGGAACAGCGTCAGGGTGACCAGCGCGACGGTGGCCGTGGTCGCGACGAACGCCCAACCGTGCAGCTTCTCCCGGATCAGCAGCGGTGCCGCGACCGCCGCGAGCATCGCCGAGACCGGGATGATGCCCGGCACCACGCCGGTGTCACCGAGCGAGACGGCGTTGAGGTAGGTCCACCCGAGGAACACGATCACCCCGGTCGCGACGACGAACCCCAACCGCAACGCCAGCGCGTGCGCGCGTTGCTGCACGTAGCCGCCATCCTCGGTCTTCAGCGCGAGGTACATCGCGCCGTGCAGGGTGAACAGCAGCAACGTGGCGAGCCCACCGAACAGCGCGTACGGGTGCAGCAGATCGAGGAGGTTTCCCTCGAACAGGAAGTCCTCACCGATCGGGATGCCGCGCACGATGTTGGCGAACGCCACGCCCCACAGCACGGCCGGGAGGAGGCTGCCCCAGAAGATCGCCTGGTCCCACCACCAACGCCACCGCGTGTCGGACCGCTTGCCACGGAACTCGAACGCCACCCCGCGGACGATCAGCCCCAGCAGGATCAGGAACAGCGGCAGGTAGAACGAGGAGAACACGATCGCGTACCACAACGGGAACGCGGCGAACATCGCGCCGCCCGCGGTGATGACCCACACCTCGTTGCCGTCCCAGACCGGCCCGATCGTGTTGATCATCACGCGCCGGTCGGTGTCGTCACGGGAGAGCCAGCGGGTGAGGACGCCGACGCCGAAGTCGAAGCCCTCGAGCACGAAGTACCCGATGAACAGCACGGCGATCAGGCCGAACCAGAGGGTCTCGAGGTTGAACCAGTCCATGGCGGGGGGCTCCCGGCGTGAGCGGACGTGTGCGGGTCCGCCGATCTGGCGGCTGCCCGGGGTGGATCAGTAGGCGCCGAGCGGCGCGATCGTGCGGTGCTCCTCGTCGACCTCCTCGTCGGCCTCCTCCGGCGGACCGGTGAGGATCTGCTTCTTGATCAGGCCGATCGTCACCGCCAACAGCACGAGGTAGATCGTGGTGAAGCCACCGAGGGTGAGCACCACTTCCCAGGTCGAGACGGATGGCGACACCCCGTCAGCGGTGCGCAGCACGCCGTAGACCACCCAGGGCTGCCGTCCCATCTCCGTGAGGATCCACCCGGCGGTGTTGGCCAGGAACGGCAGGGCGATCGCGAACGGCAGCGACCACAACCACCAGCGGTTGAGCGTGGAGGTGGTGTCCGCGATCCGGCCCCGCACCGAACTGACCAGGCCGAACAGCGACAGCGCGATCATGAGCATCCCCGCGCCGACCATGATCCGGAACGACCAGTAGGTCACCGCGACCGGCGGCAGGTAATCGCCCTCGCCCATCTCCTCCTCGTACGCCTCCTGCAGGTCGTTGAGCCCCTGCACCTCGCCGTCCAACTCGTTGGTGGCCAGGATCGACAGGCCCTGGGGCAAGCCGATGTCGATCACGTTGCGACCGGCGTCCACGTCGCCGACCGCGAACAGCGACAACGCGGCACCTTCCTCGGTGTCCCACAGCGCCTCGGCGGCCGCCAGCTTCATCGGCTGCGCCTCGGTGAGGTGCTGCGCCTGGTCGTGGCCGACGAAGGCGACGCCGATCGAGCTGAGCACGGCGATGGTGACCGCGACCCGCGCGGAGGAGGTGAACACCTCCACCTCACGCTGCCGGAACAGGTAGTAGGCGGAGATGCCCAACACCAGGAACGCGCCGGTGGTCCACGACGCCAGGATCGTGTGGGAGAACTGTCCGACGAGGTAGGGGTTGGACAGCACGGCCAGGAAGTCGTCCAGGCGGGCCTGGCCGGTCTCGGCGTCGATCGTGTAGCCGACCGGGTGCTGCATCCAGGAGTTGGCCGCCAGGATGAAGTAGGCCGACACGTGGGTCCCGAGCACCACCAACCACATCGTGGCGGCGTGCAGCTTGGGCGGCAGACGGTCCCAGCCGAAGATCCACAGCCCGAGGAAGGTGGACTCGAGGAAGAACGCGAGCAGACCCTCCAGCGCCAACGGCGCACCGAAGATGTCCCCGACGAACCAGGAGTAGTCCGACCAGTTCATGCCGAACTGGAACTCCTGCACGATCCCGGTCACCACGCCCATGGCGAAGATGATCAGGAAGATCTTGCCCCAGAACTTCGCCAGCCGACGGTAGCGCTCCTGGCCGGTGCGCACGTACTGGGTGTGGAAGACCGCGACCAGCGGGGCCAGTCCGATCGACAACGGGACGAAGAAGAAGTGGTAGATCGTCGTCGAGCCGAACTGGATCCGGGCGAATTCGAGGGCTTCCACGGCGAGCTCCTGGACACCACGGGACGGACCCACGCCGAACGACGCCGGCATGGTGCCCCCGACCCGCGTGTCACGACGGGGCCGACCGCCACGACCCCGGTGGGCCGAACGTCCCTATTCCCCCGACGCGGCGGGGTGAGGATCCATCCCCGGACAGCGCACCACCAGTGCGTCCAGCTCGGCGATGACGTGATCTTCGGCGCGGAGGTGACCCGCCTCGTGGGACGTCGCCACGGCGACCACGGTGGCTCCTGCAGCGCGTCCGGCGGCGATACCGGTGGGGCTGTCCTCGAGCACCACGCACCGGGCTGCGTCCAGCCCCAGGGCGGCCGCTGCGTCCAGGTAGCCCGTCGGGTCGGGCTTGCCGACCGCGACGTCGTCGGCGGTGACGAGCACCTCGGGCGGTGCCAAGCCGACCGCACGCAAGCGGGCCGTGGCGACCGCTCGGCTGCCGGAGGTCACCACCGCCCAGCGATCGGGGGGCACACTTCCGACGAGCGTCACGGCACCCGGCACCGGCCTGGTCCCGTCGACCAGATCGAGCTCGCGGGCCTCGAGCGCGGCCACCTCGACGGCGAGGTCGAGGTCGGGGCGGACCCGCGCGATCGTCTCCGCGGAACGGGCGCCGTGCGCTTGAGCGATCACCGTGTCGGCGTCGGCGCTGACCCGCTGCGCCCACCAGCGCCAGGCGTACTCCACCGGTGCGGTCGAGTCCGCCAGCACCCCGTCGAGATCGGTCAACAGCCCGTCGGCGTAGAGCCGAAGCGTCACGCGAACGACTCGGGTGGCGGGCAGGCGCAGACCAGGTTGCGGTCGCCGTGGGCCTGATCGATGCGACCGACCGGCGGCCAGTACTTGTCGACGCGGGTCGCCGCCGACGGGTAGGCAGCCTCCTCCCGGGTGTAGGGGTGCTCCCACGGGTCGACGAGCAGGTCCTCGGCCGGGTGCGGGGAGTTGACCAACGGGTTGTCATCGGCCGGCCAGGTGCCGTCGGCGACCCGGTCGGCTTCCTCGCGGATGGCGAGCATCGCGTCGCAGAACCGGTCGAGTTCGGCCTTGCTCTCCGACTCGGTGGGTTCGACCATCAGCGTGCCGGCGACCGGCCACGACATCGTCGGGGCGTGGAAGCCGTGGTCCATCAGCCGCTTGGCGACGTCCTCGTTGGTGATACCCGCGGAACGCTGCAGGCTCCGCACGTCGATGATGGCTTCGTGGGCGACCAGCCCGGACTCGCCGGTGTAGAGCACCGGGTAGCCAGCCGCCAACCGCTTGGCGACGTAGTTGGCGGTCAGGATCGCGGTCTCGGTCGCCTCGCGGAGGCCGTCGGCTCCCATCAGGGCGATGTAGGCCCAGCTGATCTGCAGGATCCCGGCCGAGCCCCACGGTGCGGCCGCGATTGGCGCGGTGCGGTCCTGCTCGTCGGCGGCGGCGATCGCTGGGTGCCACGCTGCGGGTTGGAGCGAGTGGCTCGGCAGGTACGGCGCGAGGTGCTCGCCGCACGCGATCGGGCCGACACCCGGGCCCCCACCGCCGTGCGGGATGCAGAAGGTCTTGTGCAGGTTCAGGTGGCTGACGTCAGCACCGAAGTGACCCGGCTTGGCGACACCGACGAGCGCGTTGAGGTTCGCACCGTCGAGGTAGACCTGCCCACCGTGGTCGTGGATCATCCCGCAGATGTCGGTGATCGCGGTCTCGAACACCCCGTGGGTCGAGGGGTAGGTGACCATCAACGCAGCGAGGTCGTCCGCGTGCTCGGTCACGAGCCGCTTGAGCTCATCGACGTCGATGTTGCCCTCGTCGTCGCAGTCGACGACCTTGACGCGCAACCCCGCCATCACCGCCGACGCGGCGTTGGTGCCGTGGGCCGACGAGGGGATCAGGCACACGTCCCGATGGGGTTGGCCGTTGGCGCGGTGGTAGCCGCGGATGGCCAACAACCCGGCCAGCTCCCCCTGCGCCCCGGAGTTCGGCTGGAGGCTCACCGCGTCGTAGCCGGTGAGCTCCGCGAGCCACTCCTCCAGGTCGGCGACGATCCGCCGGGTGCCCGCCAGCCGTTCGGCCGGCTGGAACGGGTGCACGTCGGCCAGTTCGGGCCAGGTCACCGGCTCCATCTCCACGGCCGCGTTGAGCTTCATCGTGCACGAGCCCAGCGGGATCATCGACCGGTCCAGCGCGATGTCCTTGGCCTTGAGGTGGCGCAGCCACCGCACCAGCTCGGTCTCCGAGCGGTAGTCGTGGAACCGCGGGTCGTTCAGGAAGTCGGAGGTGCGCTGGGACGCGGACGGGATCCCCGGCGTCTGCAGCGCGTCCGCGCCCACGGCGGCGGCCAGGTCCGACGCGAGCTCGTCCGCGGTGACCCCATCCCCCGTCAGCGCCGTGAGCAGCGCGGCGAGGTCGTCCAAGGTGGTCGTCTCGTCCAGGGCGACACGCAGGTGGTCCGGGTCGCCGGGGTGGAGGACGCCGTCGGGACCGGGCTTGGTGCCCAGGTCGTAGCCGGCGTCGGCCGCCGCCTCCCGCAGGGAGGCGGCGGCCCCCTCCGCGCGGAACGTGACCGTGTCGAACCAGGTGTCGCCCACCGGCGCCAGCCCGGCCGCCACCAGCCGGTCGCGGAGCACGCTGGCGTAGCCGTGGGTCCGGCGGGCGATCCGGGTCAGCCCGACCGGGCCGTGGTGGACCGCGTACATCGCCGCGACGACCGCCAGCAGCACCTGCGCGGTGCAGATGTTGGAGGTGGCCTTCTCCCGTCGGATGTGCTGCTCCCGCGTCTGGAGGGCCAGCCGATAGGCCTCACGACCGCCAGCGTCCTTGCTGACACCGACCAACCGGCCGGGCAGCTGCCGGGCGTAGCGTTCCCGGGTCGCCAGGAACCCCGCGTGCGGCCCCCCGGCCATCATCGGGACCCCGAACCGCTGCGAGGAGCCCACGACCACGTCCGCGTCCTGCTCCCCCGGTGGGACGATCAACGTGCAGGCCAGCAGGTCGGTCGCGACGGTGACGAGCACGTCGTGCTCATGCAGCCGCGCGATCAGGTCGGTGTCGTCGTGCAACACGCCGTCGGTGTCGGGCGACTGGAGCAGCGCCGCCGCCACCCGGTCGAGATCGATGACGCGACCGTCCGTCGCCGTGACCTGGGCCCCGCCGTCGTCCCGGGACGTGTCGAGCGCGTTGCGCAGGTCGGCGACCACCACCTCGGCGTCCATGGGGGTGAGCCGGCCGGCGACGACCTCGATCGTCTGCGGGTGGCAGCCAACGTCGACCAGGACGACCTCGTCGTCGATCTTCGCGCGCGAGATCCGCCGGGTCAGCTGGACGCCCTCACCGGCGGCGGTCGCCTCGTCGAGCAGCGAGGCGTTGGCCAGCTCCGCGCCGGTCAGGTCGCTGACCATCGTCTGGAACACCAGCAGCGCCTCGAGGCGGCCCTGGCTGATCTCCGGTTGGTAGGAGGTGTAGGAGGTGTACCAGCCGGGGTCCTCCAGCACGTTGCGTCGGATCGCCGCCGGCGTGATGGTGCCGTGGTAGCCCAACCCGATGTAGGCGGTCCGGGGATCGTTCTCGTCGGCGATCTCGCGGAGCCGGTCGAGCACCGCCGGTTCGGGCAGGGCGTCGGGCAGGGCCAGCGGGGCGTCGTCGCGGATCGTCTCCGGGACGGTGGCGTCCAGCAGGTCGGAGACGGACGCGAAGCCGAGCGCCTCCAGCAACTCGGCGCGGTCGACCGGACCCGGACCGAGGTGACGCCGGACGAACCCGGCTGTATCAGCGAGGGCAGCGACGTCGATCGTGGGCTCCGGCACGGATGACCTCCGGGTCGAGGGATACTGGCACCGTAGGCGAGGAACCAGCGGCGGGTCAGAGACGAAGGCCCCGGATGGAACCAGGCGAGGGTGGCGTACCGCCACCGGGGCGGGGCGTCGCGTGGGAACCGCACGAGCCGGTCGGTACGGTCTGCCACCATGTTGCTCGGAGCCCACGTCCCCTCCAAATCGCCCCTGGCCGCCGCCGACGAGCGCGGCGCGCAGGTGTTGCAACTCAACCTGTCGTCGCCCCGCGCCTGGCGCGATCCCGTGCCCCGACCCGATGCCGCTGACCTGTGGGCCGACCCGCGTCCGATCTACGTCCACGCGCCGTACCTGATCAACGTGGTCTCCGCCGACCCGGACGTGCGCTCCCGCTCCAGCCACTCGCTGCAGGTCACCTGCACCGCCGCCGCCACGATCGGCGCCGCCGGGGTGATCGTCCACACCGGCCACGGCCCCAAGGGCGAGGACGTCGAGGTGGGACGTGGCCGCTGGCGGAGCGTGCTCGAGCGGCTCGAGACGCACGTGCCCGTGCTGCTGGAGTCGACCGCGGGCGGGCAGCGCCCGGTCGCGCGCACCACTGACCAGGTGCTGGCGTTGTTCGAGGCCCTGGACGGCGTGGCGGTCCCTTTGGGGTTCTGCCTGGACACCTGCCATCTGTACGCCGGCGGCGAGGAGTTGGTGGCGGCCACCGAGCGCTTGCGCGCGCACCTCGGCCGCATCGACCTGGTCCACCTCAACGACTCGCGCGATCCGCGCGGATCGTCGCGGGACCGGCACGCCAACCTGGGTGGCGGCACCTGTCCGCCGCAGGAGCTGACCGCTGCGGTCGCCGCCGCGGACGCCCCGACGGTGATCGAGACGCCCGGCGACGCCACGGACCATACGGCCGACCTTGCATGGATCCGTGAGCGCCTCGGAGCGGGGTGAGACGACCCGGTTGTCGTTGGGGCGACCCGGGGCGGGGTGAGGCGACCCGGGGGTGGCTGGGGCGCCTCGGAGCGGGTTGACCCGATGCCGCTCGGGGTGAGGCCGGAGATGGGCCCCGGTCGGGCTCGAACGCGTGCGGGCGTGGTCGACGAACCTCAGTCGGTGGGGTCCCGGTCCTCCTGCTCGTCCTCGGGATCCTCGGACGCGGTCGGCCAGACATCGGTTCGACGTTCGCGATCCGCGAGCCACCGGTCGAGTTCGTCGCGCAGATCGCTGAGCTGCGACTCCGCGAGCGCGTCGGAGGTGGACCCCGTCCTCGCGTTCCCCGGCACGAACCGCAGCACCGGAGGGAACAGGCTGCACAGCCGGAACTCCTCCTTCGCGGCGGTCATGAACGCCTTGCCAGCGGGGGAATCGGGCAGGTCGCTCGTACGCGTGGGCAGCGGTAGGTCGACCCGCCAGATCCCGCCAGCTTCGGGCTCGCGGCTCGCCCCGAGATCGTCGAACACCGCGAGCATGGCCTCGTTGCTGGCCAGGACGTAGTTGCGGAACACCTCCACACCGTGCTGGCGGGCACGGACGGCGAGCGCCCCCAGCAGGATCGTGCCAGCACCCTGTCCGTGGAACTCGTCCAGGACCGTGACCGCTGCTTCGGCGACGTGACGTTCGTAGGCGTCACGGATGTAGCGAGCGACGCCGATCCCCGGCTCCTCGGGACGGTCCATGTCGATGGCGATGATCGCTTCGTGGTCGACGTGGTCGACCTGGGTGAGGTAGTCCAGTTGCTCGTCGCTGAGCTCGGCCAGGTCGGCGTGGAAGCGCAGGTACCGCGACTCCGCGGACAACCGACGCAGACCCTCGACCAGACGGTCGCGGTCCTCGGAACGCACCTGACGCAGCAGCACCCTGGTCCCGTCCCGCAGCGTGGCGCGACGGGACCACTCTCCCGGCTGGATCGTCAGCGGATCGGACACCCCCTCGGTCGGGGCGTCGGATCCGTGGCCGGGTTCGTCGGCTGCTCGGTCGTCGGGTGGGCTCTCGCCGCCGGGCTCCGCGTGCGGTTCCTCGGCCATCAGCAGCTCCGTTCGAGGGGTGCTCCGCCCAGACGTGCTCAGGTGAGCGCGTACCGCAGGTCGGTGCGTGCACCAGCCTGCCAGACCGCCGCCACGATGGACGACCCGGTGCCCCGATGCGTGTGCACCTGCGATCACATGTGTGCCGATCTGCACCCACACTTCCGGCAGCCCTCGGGCTATCGCCGCCCGGGGCGCGAGTCCACGGGGCCTCGACCTCCAGGCGGATCCCGGCAGCGGGGCCGCACGCGTGCGCGTCACCAACGCAGCCGCGCACAAGGCCCGTTCACCGAGGACCTTCGCCTCCACCGGTCGGACCACGCTGACCGTACGTTCCAACCATGGTTGGAAACTCGCCCACCGATGTCCCGGTCGCAGCCGACGGCTGCGCGACTGAGCCGACGACTGCACCGGCTGCGGGGAGCACCGACCACCGCCTCAGGCTGTTGAAGGCGGTGGCCGACCCCACGCGGCTCACCGTGCTGGACGCCCTCGCGAGGCGCGGCACCCGGTGCCACTGCGACCTCGAGGTGGATCTCGAGATCCCGGCGAACCGCCTGTCGTTCCACCTGAAGGTGCTCCGCGACGCGGGGCTCGTCGGATCGAAGCGACGGGGGCAGCGGGTGGACTACCACCTCCGGGAGGGCGCGATCGAGTCGCTGCACGCCGCGCTACCTCCGAGTTCCCACCAGGCGACGAACGTCGATCCTGCGACCACCTCGATGTCGACCGGCACGGTGAGGCCATGACCACCCAGCGCGACACGACCAGCACCGGCCCCAAGCCCCCCGACGCGCCGGCGACCCGGCGGTTGGTCCTCGGCCTGCTCGCGGCGGCCGGCTCGTGGGCGCTGTTGTACGCGGCGAACGAACGGGTCTGGGACCTGCTGGTGTTCGACCTTGTAGGTCTGGATCCCCAGACGCGACTCGGGCATGCGGTCCACTTCTTCGTCTACGACACCGCCAAGATCATGCTGCTGATCGTCGGCCTGATCTTCGCGATCAGCCTGGCGAGGTCCGCGGTACCGCCGGAACGGGTCCGGGAACTGATCGTGGGGCGCCACGTCGCGGTCGGCTTCGTGCTTGCGGCCGCGTTCGGCGCCCTGACCCCGTTCTGCTCGTGCTCGTCGGTGCCGCTGTTCATCGGGTTCGTCACCGCCGGGGTGCCGCTCGGCGTGACGCTGACGTTCCTGATCACCAGTCCCCTGATCAACCAGGTCGGGGTGGTGATGCTGGCCGGCATGGTCGGCTGGCAGATCGCCGCCCTCTACGTCCTCACCGGCATGACGATGGCGG
>SKJX01000032.1 GCA_007121785.1 Nitriliruptoraceae bacterium | reverse complement strand
GTCGTGCTCGGCGACTCCGCCGCCGCCGGCCACGGGCTGGCCGACGCCGAGCACGCCTTGGCCCGTCGGGTCGGCCGCGGGCTCCACGCCGCCGACGGCCGTCCGACCGACGTGACGTGCGTCGCGGTCTCCGGCGCCACCACCAGCGACGCGTTGCACACGCAGGCCGAGGCTGCCTCGGACGCCGAGGTGGTGATCGTCTCGGTCGGCGTCAACGACGCGATGTCCCCCAAACGGCGCCTCCGGGACGCGGAGCGGACCTACCGGACCTTGCTGGAGCGCGTCACCGCCGACCCGACCACGCAGGTGGTGGTGCTGACCAGCCCGGACCTGTCGGTCGCCCCGTCGATGCCCTGGCCGCTTCGCCCCGTGGTCGGGTGGCGTTGCCGCCACCTCGCCGTGCGTCAGGCCCGTTTGGCGGACCGGTGCGGTGCGGCGGTCGTGCCGCTCCCGCGGGAGGTCCTCGACCCGTCGGTCTTCGGCGCCGACGGGCTCCACCCGGGGGTGGAGGGCCACCGGCGCCTGGCAGCCGGGGTGCTCCGCACGCTGGCGGCCGGCTGAGGGTTAGGCTCGGCGGTCGCGAGCGTCCCCGCTCCTGCCCCACGTTGCCCACCCGTGTCGAGGTCGAACGTGTCCGACGATCACCACCGGTCGGAGCGTGACCTGCTCGACCGGTACGTCACCGACCCTGACGCGGACGTCTTCGCGCTCACCGACCTGCCGGAGGTGGTCAAGGGCGCGCTGTTCGCCCGCTACTCGCGGTACGGGGGTTCGCTCAAACAGCTGTTCCTCGACGAGTTCGCCGACGATCTGGTCGGCGACGACCCTGCGGGACGGGCCGAGCGCCTCTACGACAAGGTGTTCAGCGAGTACGGCGACGACTCCGTGGCGCAGTTGGGCGGGGCCCACGTCGCGCTCGAGAACGTCTCCAACCTGCTGACCAAGCGGATCGAGTGGGGTCGGCTCGCGGCCTACCTGGAACAGTCCACGCGCTACATCGCCTACGACGCCAGACCCGACGGTCGCTACCGCTACCACCGAGATGCGGACGTGATGGCCGGCCCGCACGCGGCCGTGTACGAGGAACACCTCGACGCCATCTTCGACATCTACGCGGAGCTGGTCCCGCAGGTCACGGCCTGGGTCCGTGAGCGGTGGCCGCAGGACGAGACCACCTCCGACGGGGTGTACCGCAACGCCACCAAGGCCAAAGCGCTCGACCTGCTCCGCGGCCTGCTGCCCGCCGCGACGTCCTCCAACGTCGGGATGTTCGCCTCCGGTCAGTCCTACGAGGGGCTGCTGCTGCGGCTACGCGCCGACGAGCTGGCCGAATCGCACCGGGTCGCCGATCAACTGCTCACCCAGCTGCGGCGCGTCATCCCGTCGTTCGTGTCTCGGGTGGATCGCCCCGACCGCGGCGGCGCCTGGGCCGACTACCTCGCCCGGACCCGCGACGACACGCGCGCGCTCGCCCGCGAGCTGGTCATCCAAGCGCCGGTGCAGCCCGCAGACCTGGTCACCCTCACCGACTGGTCGCCCCGCGAGCCCGAGGACGCCGAGGTGGCACTGGTCACCGCAGCGCTCTACCCGCACGTGGCGGTACCCGAGCAGCAGCTCGAACAACAGGTGCGGGCGTGGACCCCCGACCGTCGGGCGCAGGTGCTGCAGGCCTACGTGGGGGAGCGGAGCAACCGCAGGCACAAGCCCGGCCGCGGGTTCGAGCAGGTCTGGTACCGGTTCGATGTGCTCGGTGACTACGGCGGCTTCCGCGACCTCCAACGCCACCGGATGCTGACGCTCGAGTGGCAGGAGCTGACGACCGCCCACGGCTACGAGACCCCACCGGAGCTCGAAGAGGCCGGGGTCGCCGAACGGTGGCACGAGGCGCTGGAACGCTCCGACGCCCTCTACTGGCTCCTGCAGCCCGACCACCCGGCGCAGGCGCCGTACGCGGTCTGCTTCGCCTACCGGGTCCGCTACCTGATGCAGCTCAACGCGCGTGCGGCGATGCAGATGCTGGAGCTGCGCTCCACCCCCCAGGGGCATCCGCAGTACCGCCGGGTGGTCCAGGAGATGCACCGGCTGATCGGCGAGCAGGCTGGCCATCGCGCCGTCGCCGACGCGATGGTCCACGTCGATCACGGCGGTAGCGAGCTCGAACGGCTCGACTCGGAGCGCGCGGCCGAGCGTCGGCGCACCGCCCGGGACACGGCAGGAGGGACGGTATGAACACCCGGGTACGCGGTGTCCTGATCGGGCTCGGGCTGGGGGTCGCGATCCTGCTGTTGATCGAGCTGTCCACGATCCTGACCACCGCGGTGGGGGAGGGGACCAGTCGCTGGTGGGTGGTCGCCTGCTACGTGGCCATCGGCGCGTTGGTCGGGGCCGGGGTGGCGATGGGACGTAGCGACCGGCTCGTCCCGGCCCTGTCCGCGCTCATCGTGGCGCTGTTGGCGCTACCCAGCGTGGATCCCGGCGGGGCGGTCGGACGTGTCCCCCAGCTGGGGTTGGGCCCATCGCCGGGAGCGGCCCTGGCGGTCGCCTTCGTGGCCGCTGGCGCGCTCGCGTACTCCGCGGTCCGCGGCGGTTAGGCCGCGTGGCCGCACCAGTAGGTGGCCCGGCTCGCGTGTCCCAGATGGCGCCTCGCGGAGGCGCTACTCGACCTCGACCGTGACGTGGTCGGTGACGGTCGGCGCGAGCTCGGTGCCGTCGCCGCGGCGCAGCTCCACCGTGACCCGCCATGTGCCCGGTTCGAGGTCGAGGTCGACGGTGGTGCGCTTGCACGGATCGGTCACGGTGCAGCCCGGTTCGGGGCCGGTCTCCACGCGCTGCCGGTCTAAGGTGGTGCCGTCGTCGGCCACCGCCGCACGCCGGACGACCAGCTCGCCGGCGTGTGCCGGTCGGGTGGCGTCGAGTTCGTCCAGGTCGACCCGGCCCGGACCGATGCTGGCCTCGTGCGCGACGACGGTCACCTCGACGGTGCCCGTCGGCACGGTGGCGTCATCCGCCGGCGCTTCGATCCCGATCCGCGCATCCTCAGCGAGGGGGAGGAACTCCGGTGGCGGGTGCAGCGCGATGGTCAACGGCTGGTACAGAGCGACGCTGCTCACGAGCGCCACGGCGAGCGCGCCCATCGGCAGCGGCCCCGGCAGCCGGATGTCCAACGGCGTGGTCGCCGCCAGGGTGAGCGTGAGCAGGGCGGTGACCGCGAGGGGGAGCCCCCAGCCGATGAAGTCGGAGATGATCGCGTGGCCGACCACCCCGATCCCACCGGCGATCGCGGCCGCGGCGACCGGCACGACCAGGTCGTCCGGCCGCTCGATGGAGATGCGCCCGCAAGCGGCGACGACGACGTAGCCGGCCAGCACGACCCCGGCAACGACCACCATGGCCTGCCAGGTCGACCCGGGGCCAGCGTGCGCCAGGACCGTCGTCGCCCCGGGGACGACCGCCGGCACCACCTCGACGGGCAGCGCGGTCCCGATCACGGCAGCTCGAGCGGGTGATCGTCGGTGGCCAGGTCGAGTCGTGCGGTCCCCAGCCCGAGTTCACGGATCCGCTCCACGACCGGGATGTGGTGCGGGTGGACCCGGTAGGCGGCCAGGTCCTCGACGGTGTCGAACGCGGTGATCAGGCCCGTGACGGTCGGTTCCTCCACGTCGCGGGCGAGTCGCAGCCAGGCCACCTCGTCGATCGAGATCAGGGCGGCCAGGCGATCCTCAAGGTCCTGCCGGTCGGCTTCGTCGATGCCGGTGAAGTCGAGACGCACGATGTGCCAGATCACGATTCGTCCCCGGTCGTCGGGTGGTGGCGGCCCCGCGGCGCGAGCCGGTTCGGTGGTTAGGATACGGGGCGTCCGGTGATGGTCGGCCGCCCACGACGCCACGCCTCACCTCAACCCGGTGGGACGTGGTCCGTCGCTTCCGGTCGGCTGCATCCGGCCACCCAGCGAGCATGCGATCGAGCGTGCGAGACGACCAGGGAGTCCCAGCGTGGCGAGCCCGACGGACACGACCACCACCGGCGATCGACCAGCGACCTTCCCGGAGCCACCGGCTGGGATCGGTCGGGTCGTCACCGCGATGATCTCGCCGTTCACGTCGGACGGCAAGCTCGACACCGACGGCGCAGCCACGCTCGCCTCCCACCTGGTCGCCAGCGGCACGCAGACGGTCCTGCTCAACGGCACGACGGGTGAGTCACCGACGCTCCAGGGCGAGGAGCCCTGGGAGCTCCTGGCGGCCGTCCGCGAGGCGGTCGGGGATCGCGCGACCGTGATGATCGGGACCGGGTCGAACGACACGGCCAAGACGGTGGCCGCGAGCGCCCGGGCGACCGAGGCCGGAGCGGATGCGCTGCTGGTCGTCACGCCCTACTACAACCGGCCCGACCAGCGAGGCCTGCTGCGCCACTTCCGTGCGGCGGCGGCCGCCACCGACCGGCCCGTGGTCCTCTATGACATCCCGGGCCGCACCGGCCGTGCCATCGACGTCCCGACCCAGGTGGAGCTGGCCGAGGTCCCCAACATCGTCGGCGTCAAGGACGCCACCACCGACCTCGGCAAGGCGGCCGACGTCACGGCCGCGACCCAGGAGGCTCCCGGCGGGTTCGTGCGCTGGTCGGGCTCCGACGAGGTCAACCTGGCGATGCTGGCCACCGGCGCGGTCGGGGTCGTCTCGGTCGCCGCCCACCTCGTCGGCCCGGAGATCGCGGCCATGGTCGACGCCTTCCCCACCGATCCGGCGCGGGCGTGGCAGCTCCAGCTGGCCTGCCAGCCCCTCCACCGCGCCCTGTTCGCGGAGCCGTCGCCGGCGCCGCTCAAGGGCGCCCTCGCCGCTCGTGGGCTGCCCGCCGGACCGGTCCGGGGCCCGTTGGCGGACGCCTCACCGGAGGCCGTGGCCAGGGTGCTCCAAGCGATCGAACCGGTCGAAGCTCAGCGCTGATCCGCGAACCGGCCTCACCACCCAACCGACCACCCGCTCCCTCGACCCGAAGGCTCACCGATGAGCGTTACGCCCCCGGTCGAGCTCACCTTCCTGGGTGGGCTCGGCGAGATCGGCCGCAACATGGCCACCGTGGAGATCGACGGGCGGCTCGCCGTCGTCGACGTCGGCGTGCTGTTCCCCGACGCGGAACACCCGGGGGTCGACCTGATCCTGGCCGACTGGGGATGGCTGGCGGACCGTGGCCATGATGTGGAGGCGGTGTTCCTCACCCACGGCCACCTCGACCACGTCGGTGCGCTGCCGTACCTGCTGCGAGACCTCGACCGGTCGCTGCCCGTCTACGGCACCCGGCTGACGCTCGCCTTCTGCAAGGCGATCCTCGAGGAGTGGCCCGACCTGCCGACCCCCAGGTTCGAGGAGATCGAGCCGGGCGACCGGGTGCAGCAGGGACCCTTCGACGTCGAGGCGGTCCAGGTCTCCCACTCGATCCCCGACGGCGTCGCGTTCGCGCTGCGGACCCCGCACGGGCTCATCGTCCACACCGGCGACTTCAAGCTGGATCAGAGCCCGCTCGACGGCCGTCCGACCGACCTGGCGCACTTCGCCCGGCTCGGCGACGAGACCGTGGACCTGTTGCTGGCCGACTCCACCGGGGCGGAGAGCCCCGGGCACGTCGCGCCGGAGCGCACCATCGGCACGACGCTGCGGCAGCACATCGCGGACGCGGAAGGCCTCGTGGTCGTGGCCTCCTTCGCCTCGCACGTCCACCGCATCCAGCAGGTGCTGGACGCCGCCACGGCCGTCGGCCGCCGGCCGGTGTTCGTCGGCCGCTCGATGGTCCGAAACATGGCGATCGCGGGTGAGCTCGGCTACCTCGACTTCGACCCGGACCTGGCGGTCGAGCTCAACGAGGTCGACCGCTACGACCGCTCTGAGCTGGTGGTGGTGTCCACCGGCTCCCAGGGGGAACCGTTCAGCGCGCTGTCGTTGATGGCGGCCGGGGACCACCGCACGCTGGAGGTCGGTGAGGGTGACCTGGTCATCCTGGCGTCCAGCCTGATCCCCGGCAACGAGCAGGCGGTGTTCCGCTCGATCAACAACCTCGCGCGGCGTGGCTGCACCGTGGTCCACAAGGGTGTCGCGCACGTGCACGTCTCCGGGCACGCCTCGGCGGAGGACCTGGTCCTGTTCCACAACATCGTGGAGCCGGAGAACGTCGTGCCGGTCCACGGTGAGTACCGGCACCTGCAGGCCCATGCGCAGATCGCTCGGGACACCGGCTGCCTGCCGGAGAAGGTGTGGGTGTGCGAGGACGGCGACTCGTTGCTGCTCGAGGAGGGCGAGGTCTCACGCGGGGAGGGGGTGCCGACCAGCCACGTCTACATCGACGGTCTGCTCGATGACGTCGGACCGGCGCTGCTGCGTGATCGTCGCCGCATCGGCGAGGACGGGATCTGCGTGGTCATCGTCACGATCGACACCCACGAGCGTGAGGTCGCGGGGGACACGGTCGTCACCCAGAAGGGCGTGGTGTTCCACGAGCAGGCCGACGACATCCTCGAGGCAGCCCGCAAGGCGGTCGACCGCGAGCTCGACGGCCTCGCCGAGGCCAAGTTCGAGGACCCCGCCGCGGTCCAACGTCACGTGGTCCAGGCCACCGGCCGGTTCTGGAAGGCCGAGACCGGCCGGCGCCCGTTCATCCTGCCGGTCGTCCAGGAGGCCTGACCAGCGGGGTGCTGTCCCATCCTGCTGACATCGTCGTCCTCGGCCGGCGAGCGGCGTACCTGCGCATCGCGCCGTCCACGTTCGCCATCGCCCACGCGCGACGTCGCCCGCGTCGGTCGCCGGACCGTCCAGGTGGCCGGGCAAGGCTGTAGTTCCATGCGTGTGGTCGACCGGTAGCCTGCTGCGGTACCCATCCGACCGTCAGGGGGCCCCGTGGGCTCGACCACGTCTGACCCGAAGGCCGGCGGCCGCCGTCAGGCGCGCGGCTCGGCCGGCGGTGGGTCTAGGTCCACGGCCGACAAGAAGGGCGCCAAGGGCGGCAGCAAGGCGGCCGGCCCGGGCTCCCGCGGCCGTGCGCGTCGCGAGCCGGCGTCGGGGAAGGGCACCAAGGCCGCGACCGGTGGCAAGGGGGGCGCGTCCGCATCCTCGGGTGACACCGATGGTCCCGCCGTCCGCGCCGGCCGCATGGTCCGGCCGTTCCGCGAACACCTCGGTGACCGGCGGCGCGATGCCGGAGGGCTGGCCCTGCTGGTGCTGGGCGTCGTCGCCGGACTGGGGACCTACGCCGATGCGGCGGGACCGGTCGGGGCGTTCCTGGAGGCGCTGACCCTGGGGCTGCTCGGGCTGGTCGGGTTCCTGATCCCCGTGCTCTTGGCCTGGTTCGGGCTGCTGGTGATGATCGGCCGCCCCGGTGGGGAGATCGGCCGGATCGCGGTCGGTTCGGTGGTCTTGGCGATCGGGGTGCTCGGTGGGCTGCACCTGCTGGCCGGTGCCCCCGACCCGGCTGCCGGGATGCGCGGGTTGTGGCTGGCCGGGGGGCTGCTCGGCTGGGTGGTCGCGACCCCGTTGGTGTGGGCCCTATCGGTGTGGGGTGCGACGCCGGTGCTGGTGGCGATCAGCGTGCTCGGGCTGCTCGTGGTCACCAAGACCCCGGTCAGTGCGGTGATCGATGCGGTCCGTGGGATGGTCGCCCGATCCGGGGACGCGGTGGAACCGGACGCGGAACCGGCGCCGGCGGTGTCGACTCCGGCCCCGCGTGCCGGCGCGGACGAGAGCGACCCCACCGAGGAGGTCGGCGCCGCCCGGATCCGCGCCACGCTGGACCGCAAGCGCGGGGAGCAGCTCCCGATCCGTGGCGTGGACGACGGCGTGGACGACGGCGTGGACGACGGCGTGGACGACGGCGTGGACGACGGCGAGCCAGCGTCGGCGGTGACCCGTACGCAGCAGGCGCCGGCGGTCAACGACGAGCCGGAGGAGACCCGTCCGACGCGGCGCGCGACGGTGGTCGACGACCCGGGGACGGCCAAGGCCCGCCCGGTCGCCCCGGTGGTCGACTGGGGTGACTACGACCTGCCCGAACTCGACCTGCTCTCCACCGGCCGGTCGATGGAGGCTCGCTCGGCGCGCACCATCGACGCGCAGACCGCGGCGCTGCAGGAGACCTTCGACCAGTTCGGCGTGAACGCCTCGGTCGCCCGCTGGTCGCGTGGCCCGACCGTCACCCGGTTCGAGATCGAGCTCGGTCCCGGGGTCCAGGTCAAGAAGGTCGCCAACATGGGCGACGATATCGCGTACGCGCTGGCAGCCCCCGACGTGCGCATCGTCGCGCCCATCCCGGGCAAGTCGGCCATCGGGATCGAGGTACCGAACCGCGAGCGGGACCTGATCACCCTGGGCGACATCCTCCGCTCCGACGAGGCGCGCAGCGACCCCCACCCGCTGACGGTGGCGCTCGGGGTCGACATCGCCGGGACACCGGAGCTGATCAACCTGGCCAGCATGCCGCACCTGCTCGTGTCGGGCGCGACCGGCTCGGGGAAGTCGGTGACGCTCAACGGCATGATCTCCTCGGTGATCATGCGGGCTCGCCCCGATCAGGTCCGGATGATCCTGGTCGACCCCAAGCGGGTGGAGCTCAACCACTACCAGGGCGCACCGCACCTGCTGTCACCGGTGGTCACCGACCCGCGGCGCGCCGCCGACGCGGTGCAGTGGTGCGTCAAAGAGATGGAGCAGCGCTACGACCTGCTCGCCCAACTCGGCTACCGCAACATCGACGGCTACAACGAGGCGGTCGCCGCCGGCCTGGTCGAGCCACGCCCCGGCCCGGAGGGCGAGGTCATCGAGCCCAAGCCGATGCCCTACGTGCTGCTGGTGATCGACGAGCTGGCCGACCTGATGCTGGTGGCTCCACGCGACGTGGAGGACGCGATCTGCCGCATCGCCCAGATGGCGCGCGCGGTCGGCATCCACATGATCATCGCGACCCAACGGCCATCGGTCGACGTGATCACCGGCCTGATCAAGGCCAACATCCCCTCGCGGCTCGCGTTGCAGGTGGCCTCGCAGACCGATTCGCGCACGATCCTGGACATGAACGGCGCGGAGAAGCTGGTCGGCAAGGGTGACCTGCTGTTCCTCCCCGCGACCCAGGGCAAGCCGTCCCGGTTGCAGGGCTGCTGGGTCACCGAGTCCGAGATCTCGCGGATTGTCGAGCACGGTCGCTCGCAGCGCGAGCCGCAGTTCGAGGAGGCGGTCGTCAAGCAGGGCAGCGACGCCGAGCAGACCGACGCGATCCGCTCAGGCGACGCGGACTCCGACGAGGCCATGCTGCGTCGCGCCGCTGAGCAGGTGGTCTCCAGCGGGCTGGGTTCCACCTCGATGCTGCAGCGCAAGCTGCGCGTCGGGTTCGCTCGTGCCGGTCGGTTGATGGACGAGCTCGAGGAGCTCGGCGTGGTCGGCCCCAACGAGGGCTCGAAGGCACGCGACGTGCTGTGGAGCCAGGAGGAACTCGACGACGCGAACGCGCGCGGGACGCTGTGAGCCTCCGTGACCGCGCCGCAGGTGACGCAGCCACCTAGCGCCAGCGGAACTCGCCGCTGGCCTGCTCGTGGCTGCCCTTCATCTGGCGGCGTCCCTGGAGGAACGCCACGGTGCCACCGAGCGCCATCGCGGCGAAGAGCAGGAGTGCCACGCGGTCGCGGGGGGTCTCGGCGAGCGCGATGCGGTGGTCGTCGTCCTCCGCGGCGTCGTCCTCGACCTGCTGCTCGACCTCGGCGACGTCGTCGGCGTCGTCCTGGGCCAGCGCGGGCGCGGCGGCGATGAGCAGCGTGGCCAGGGCCACGCTGACGAGCAGGGTGAAGGTCCGTATCGGGTTCATGCGGCGAAGCGTAGCCTCGCCGTCACCCGGTCGGCGAACCCGTGCCGACGGTCCCCGTTCGGGCCCACACCACCGGATCTGCCAGCCCCGCCGTCGACATGCTGGGAACGCTCGTCGAGCGCGGCTGTCGCCCGGCGAGCGCATCGACTCACGTAGAACGCACGTCCTCGAGCGATGAACGCTCGTTCGGGGTCACGAAGCGACCCACCGCGAGGCCGCGGCGAGCCCCCGCTCGCGAAGGTCCCGCGACGGTCCTACGCTCGACCGACACGCACGTTGCGGGCGTGCATCCCGTCGTGCGACCGCGACCCAGGTGGGCGACGAGAGGTCGACGACCAGCTATGACCGAGGACGTTTCCACGGGCATCGGCGCAACGCTGCGAGACGCTCGCGAGAATCAGGGCCGATCCCTCGAGGATGTGGCCGGTGCGTTGCGTGCCCGTGCCGGTCAGCTTCAGGCGCTCGAGGACGAACGGTTCGACACCTTCGGTGGGGACGTCTACGCCAAGGGCTTCCTCAAGAGCTACGCGAGCGAGCTCGGTCTGGACCCCTCGCCGCTGTTGGAGACCTACCGCCGCGAGGTCGCCCACGACGACCCGCGAACGGCCACGCTGGTCGGCAGCGACGTGTCGGCGCAGTCCAAGCCCCCGAGGGCGACACCCCCGGCGTGGATCGCCTGGGTGCTGGTCGTCGTGGTGGTGCTGGCCGGGGTCACGGTCCTGTCGACCGTGGGTGGCGATCGCAGCCCGGAGCAGGCCGTGCCGCGAGAGGACGTGGGCAGCCCGCCGCCGTCGTCCGCCGAGGGGGCCGACGACCCGGACGTGGGCGAGGCCGATGACGGCCCGGCCGATGACGACTCGGGCGACGACGAGTCGAACGAGGACGACGAGGCGGACGATGACGGCGACGGCAACGGTGACGCCGACGAGGCCGAAGACGCCGACCCGGACTCGGTCAACGTGGTCGTCGCGCTCGAGGAGTCGTCGTGGATGCGCGTGATGATCGACGGGTCGCTCTACCTCGAGGAGATCGTCCCGGCCGGTGAGACGCTGCCCTTCGAGGGTGAGCAGGAGGTCGAGATCCGGTTCGGGAACGCTGGTGGGGTCATCGCGGAGCTCAACGGCGAGGACCTCGGCGTGCAAGGCAACCGTGGCGAGGTCGTCACGGTCCGTTTCACGCCGGACGGCTCGGAGCAAGTCTGACCCGGCGCCCGCACCGCGCTCATCCGTTGGAGCCATCGTGTCCACGACCGCCCCCGGCCGCCCCGCATCAGTCGCGATCGTCACCCTCGGCTGCGGCCGTAACGAGGTGGATTCCGATCAGCTTGCTGGCCTGTTCCACCGTGCCGGGACGCCGGTCGTGGACGACGCGACGACCGCGGAGGTCGTCGTGGTCAACACGTGCACGTTCATCGCGCCGGCGAAGCAGGAGTCGATCGACACCGTCCTCGAAGCGTGCCAGCTGAAGGAGGAAGGCGGCGCCCGAGCCGTGCTGGTCGTGGGGTGCATGGCCCAGCGTTACCCGCAGGAACTGGCGGAAGCGATCCCCGAGGCCGACGCGGTGGTCGGGTTCGACGGCTACGCCGATCTGCCGGGCATCGTCGACGACGTCCTGGCGGGGCGAGCTGCCAGCCGTGTCCTGGGCGTCGGCCCCGCCCATCCCGGCAGCCGTCCGACCGACGCCGCCACACCCGACGGCCCCCGCCGGGACCTGCCGCTGATGGTGATGTCAGCGACCGCGCCGGAGAGCACCCCGGCCACCGCCCCCGACCCCGTACCGCAACCCGCCAGCATCTCCGCCCCCACCCCGCAGGACGAGCTCGACCGCATCCCGGCGTCGGGGCCGCGGTTCCCCGTCCGCCACCTCGGCGTCGGCGGACCGCGACGCCCGTGGAGCTACCTCAAGATCGCCTCCGGATGCGATCGGGTCTGCACGTTCTGCGCCATCCCGTCGTTCCGGGGCCGTTTCCGGTCACGCCCGCTCGATGAACTGGTCGCGGAGGCGGTGTGGCTCGCGGACCAGGGCATCCGCGAGCTGGTCCTGGTCAGCGAGAACACCACGTCGTGGGGCAAGGACCTGCCGGGTGGCCGCCAACTCCAGCCGCAGTTGCTGCGGGCGCTCAGCGAGGTCGAGGGGATCGAGCGGCTGCGCCTGATGTACCTCCAGCCGGCGGAACTGACCGAGGACCTGCTCGCCGCGATCGCTGAGGAGCCCAAGGTCGCCAGCTACTACGACCTCTCGCTCCAGCACGTCTCCGGTCCGATCGTGCAACGCATGGCCCGTTCCGGCGATCACGAACGTTTCGGTGCGTTGATCGACCGGGCGCGAGCCCTCGACCCGGACGCGGTGTTCCGTTCGAACTTCATCATCGGCTTCCCCGGCGAGACCGACCACGACGTCGAGGTGCTGGCCGACTTCCTCGAGCAGCAGCAGCTGGACTGGGTCGGGTTGTTCCCGTTCAGCCGGGAGGACGGCACCC
>SKJX01000205.1 GCA_007121785.1 Nitriliruptoraceae bacterium | reverse complement strand
CCACCGCGGCCCTGCACGCCGCGGTGCGTGCCGCCGCGACCGCCCCCGCTCCGCACGGCACGCGGCCGTGGCGGTTCCTGCGGCTGAGCGACGACCGTCGCACCTCGCTGTTGGACGCCATGGCGGCGCAGTGGCGCGACGACCTGCAACGTGACGGGCTGACGGCGGAGACCATCGAGCGCCGCCTCGCCCGCTCGGACGCGGTGCTGCGGGTCGCGCCGGAGGTGCTGGTGCCGTTCGTGACGCTGGATGACGCGCACGGCTACCCCGACCTGCGGCGGGCGACCGGCGAACGGGACCTGTTCCTGCTCAGCGGCGGCGCAGCGCTCCAGAACCTCCAGGTGGTGCTCGCCGCCCACGGCTTGGGTGCCGCGTGGATCAGTTCGACGGCGTTCTGTCCGCAGACGGTGCGAGCCGAGCTCGGGCTGCCCGACACCTGGCAACCGCTCGGCATGGTCGCGGTCGGCGTGCCGGCAGACGGTCCTCCGCCGCGACGTGACGACGTCGCGATCGACGACGTCCTCCTCGAGCGCTGACAGGATCGAGCCGTGCGACGCACGCTCGGGATCGGCCACCCCCGTCCGTTGAAGGAAGTCGCGAGGGGGTCGGACGGTTGTCATCGACGCCCGACCGGGCCGGGTCCCCACCTCGGTACCCTCGCCAGGTCGAACCAACGTTGTGGAGGCGCCGCGTGGCGGAGAAGGAACGGCTCACCAAGAAGGAACGGCAGGAGCGTGAGCGCCAGCGCCGCAAGGAGCAGGAGCAGCAGCAGACGCAGAAGCGCCAGCGCGGCAACCTGCGCAACGGCCTGCTCACGTTCGTGGTCGTCCTGGCCGTCGGCGCCGTGCTCTACCAGGCGTTGGCCGGGGGCACGCCGACGATCGACGATCCGATCCTGATCTCGTCGAGCGAGGCGGAGGCAGCCCGCGACGCTGCCGGCTGCGAGGTGCTGACCGAACGGCAGCCGCTCCCGGAGGCCTACCACGTCGAAAGCTCCGACGAGCTGGATGCGGACGCGGTCTACACCGACACCCGCCCGACGCACTCCGGGCCGCACACGACCTCCACGCACCCGGTGGTGACCAGCCCCAGCTCGCAGATCAGCGAGGTGTCGTCCACCCACAACCTCGAACACGGCACCATCATCGCCTGGTACGACCCCGATGAGGTCGACCGGTCGACCCAGTCCGACATCGGTGACTGGGCGGAACTGCTGACCGAGAACGGGTTGGAGAACGCACCGGCCGGCGTCGGGGTGATGAGCTCCCCCTACGAGGATCCGGGCATCAGCTCCGGCAAGGCGATCGCCTTGCGTGCCTGGGGCACGGCGATGGACTGCGACGAGTGGGACGAGACCGTTGCCAACGCCTTCGTCGCGGAGCACTACGGCGAACGCGGCATCGCTCCCGAGCGTGCCCTGGCCGGCCAGTTCCCCACCGACATCGTCGACTTCGAGGACATCGACGAGGACGAACTGATCGACGACGACGCAGCGGAGGACCCCGATCCGGCGCACGACGCCGAGGTCGAGGACGACGACGAGGGCGGCGCGGACGACTGAGCGCTCGCGGCAAGACATGGCTCGAGCGCTACCCGGGGGGCCGGCCCCGCACCCGTCGCCACCACGTCCGGACCCATGGCCGCCAGCGGAACGGCACGACCCACCGCTGCACCACCGTCCGCGGGGCGACGGTGGCGCGAGCGAGCAGCTGCCCGCGTCGCCGACGCGCCGCCGGCAGCAGGCGCAACCGGGCGAGCGCCGTCGGCAGGGCACGAGGGACCGTGATGGCCAGCTCGGCCGTCTTCAAGGCGGTGGTGACCACCAGCAGGGGTAGCTCACGCGGACGGGGCTGATCGCAGGTCGCCAGCACCAGCAGCCGGTTCGACCAGTTCAGCGCTTCCACCCACGAGGTGCGACGTGGACCCGCGCCACCACGCTCGTGGATGGCGGTGACGGCCGGCTCGTGGATCGCCCGCCAACCCCGGCAGCGCGCCCGCCAGTCGAGTTCGATGTCGTCGAAGTAGGCGACGAGGTCCTCGGTCAAGGTTTCACGGCGTCCGTCCGGGTGCCGCCAGGCCACGTCGTCGAGCATCGCACGCCGGTGGAGCGCGCAGGCACCCGACGTCCCGAACACCTCGGCGCGCCGGTCGTACTGACCGTGCTGCTCCTCGCCTTCGCCGCGGTTGCGGAGCAGGCGCGCGGTGGTGATCTCGTGGCCGCAGCTGTCGATGATCGCGGCGCCCGACGGACCCGCCACGGGACGGTGCAGGGTCGGCTGCACGCTGCCGATCGACGGGTCGCTGGCGAGGGCGGCCACCAGCTGCGCGACCAGCTCCGGCGGGGGCTCCACGTCCGGGTTGATCAGCAGCACCGCGTCCACGTCGTCGCTGAGCAGCGCCAGCCCGTCGTTGACGCCACCGCTGAAACCGCGGTTGGTCGCGTTGAGCTGCACCCGGACCAGATGGTCGGTGTCGACCTCGGCGAGCAGCCGACGCGTCCCGTCGGTGGACGCGTTGTCGATGATCACGACCTCCAGCGCGGGGTAGCGCTGAGCGGCGAGCTCGGCCAGGCAGCCAGGGAGCTCGTGCACGCTGTCGTAGGTGACCACGATGGCAGCGACCCGCATCGGGTCGGCCGGTACCGGACCGGTGGCCCCGGCGTCACCGTCGAGTGGGTCGGTGCGAGGGCGCTCGTCGACCACGTCAGCCGCGGGCGCGGCGACGTGCCAGCCGCGGCAGCGGGATCGGGCCGGAGGAGCTGCTGTCGCCGAGGCGGCGGGCGGGCCCCTCCGACACCGACGCGGTCGCCGACAGGTCGACCAGGCCCGCGCTGCCGGGAGCCGGCTGCACCGCGAACCGCACCGCGTCGGCCATCACCGCCCAGGTCTCGCGTCCCGAGGTGTCGGTCACCGACACCGCCATGGAGTACCGGCCGGCGAGCAGGTGGGCGACGAACCGCACGTCGACGGTCGCCTCCTGGCCGGGATCCAACGGCCCGACGCCGAGCCCCTGCCAGATCGTGTGGACCTCGTAGAGGTGGGTGCCGTCACCACGCAGGACGGTGACCGCCACGTTGCAGGCGTCGATCGGGTCGAGCGCGTGGAGGCGGACCCGCAGGGTCAGCGCCGACGACGGCAGCACCTCCGTGACCGGGGCGCCGTCAGCGGCCAGCAACGCGGCGTCCTCGATGCGCACCTTGCGGGCGTCGGAACGGCGGGGCGCGGCCACGACCGCGCCGGACGCGACCCGCTGGCGGTACAGTTCGACGCCTTCGCTGACCGGGCCATCGAACGCGACCCGTCCGCGGTCGAGGACGATCGTGCGGTCGCACATCTGGCGGACGGCGTCCATGTCGTGGCTGACCAGCACGAAGGTCTTGCCGCTGTCGCGGAAGGTCTGCATGCGCTCCAGCGAACGTTGCTGGAACTCCGCGTCGCCGACGGCCAGGACCTCGTCGACCAGCAGGATGTCCGGGTCGACGGTGACCGCGATGGCGAAGCCGAGCCGCACGTACAACCCGGAGGAGTAGGTCCGAACCGCCGTGTCGAGCAGGTGTCGGATACCAGCGAAGTCGACGATCTCGTCGAAGCGGTCGTCGATGTCGCCGCGCGAGAGCCCCAGGATCGCGCCGTTGAGGTAGATGTTCTCGCGCCCGGTGAGGTCACCGTGGAACCCGGCACCGAGCTCCAGCAGCGTCGCCAGCCGGCCGTTCGTGGTCACGGTGCCCTCGTCCGGCGGCAGGATGCGGGCCAGCAGCTTCAACAGCGTGGACTTGCCCGACCCGTTGTGGCCGATCACGGCCACCGACTCCCCGTGCTCGATCGCGAACGAGACGTCCTCGAGCGCGTTGAAGTCGGTGAACGACGCCCGACGGAAGCGGTAGAGGCGTTCCTTCAGCCCACCCGGCTGCTCGTGGAACAGACGGAAGGTCTCGGTCAGCGACTCGGCCACGATGGCCGGCTTGGACGGGTCGAGCTCGATCCCCGCGATCTGGCCGAGGGTCCGGCGGTCGTTGCGTTCGACGCGGCGCTCACCCGGCTCCTCGGAGCGGCCGCCGACGTCGTGCGATGCCTGCGCCACGGTCACACCTCCTTCGCGAAGGTACGGGCGCGGCGCAGGAACACCACGTAGCCGATGACCAGGGCCAGCACCGCCCAGCCGGCGGCCCCGCCGACCGTCGCCAGATCGGGCCACCCGGGCGGACCGTCGACCAACCCGTCGGAGGTCGCGGTGACCGGCCCGTACAGCCCCGTGCGGAACAGCTCCACGAACCACGTGGTCGGGTTGATCGCCAGCAGGGTCTCGAGCCAGGCGAACCGCGCGAACCGGTCGTCGCCGAGCACGTCGCTGACCAGCGCCAACGGATAGAGGACCGGCGTGGCGTAGAACCACACCTGGAAGATGACGACGAACAGCTCCTGCAGGTCGCGGAACACCACGTTGACGCCGGCGAACCACATCGCCATACCGGACGCGAACACCGTCAACAGCGCGATCGCCGCGAGGGTGATCGGCAGGTAGAGCAGGACCCCGATCCCCCGGGTGTAGATCAGGTACGGGCTCAGCACCGCCAGGGCCAGCAGCAGATGGACCAGCTGCGCGAAGACGTGCGACAGCGGCAGCGCCTCGCGGGGGAAGTACACCTTCTTGACCAGGTCGCCGTTGCCCACGATCGAGTGGATGGCGCCCTGGCAGGAGTTCTGGAAGAACTGCCACAGCAGGTACCCGGAGATGAAGAACGCCGGGTAGTTGGGTACCTCGATCGGCGCGATGAGCGTGAACACCAGGCTGAACACCCCGGTCATCAGCACCGGGGTCAGCATCGACCACAGGAACCCGAGGGCCGAGTTCTTGTAGCGGACCTTCAGCTCCTTGCGCACCAGCTGCGCGAGCAGCTCTCGCGCCCGCCACAGCTGCAGGAGCTTGCCGGTGACGCCTCGGACAGCTCGTCGCGGGCCCGAGGGGACCTGGATGTCGACGGGGAGCTCACCGCTCACGGCTCACCTCGACCTCCGAGCTTCGCGTCGCGGCGACCGCCCACCCGGTGCGCCACCGCCCCGTTTCTACCACAGCGGTAGGACACCGCAGGCCACCGGACCGGCACGATCGACCCCGACCGGGCGACCAGCGCCGCGGCACGGGTGCGTCCATCGGCACACGGCCCCTCAAGGGCGCCCCGGCACGGACGCGTCGGCCTCGAGCACCGCATCGTCCGGCACGTGCTCGCGCGCACCGATCAGCGCGCCGCCGGTCGCCTGGACGCGTGCGCCGATCGTGGCCGCCGGCCCCGTGACGACGCCGGCCAGCCGGCTTTGCTGACCGAGCCTGGTACCCGCATCCAACACCGAGTCGGCAACGTGTGCTCCGGCCGCCACCCGTGTGCCCGCACCCAACACCGCGTGCGGGCCGATCCGTGCTTCGGCCCCGATGCGCACGCCCGGACCGAGGAGCGCCGGTCCGACCACCTGCGCACCGTCGGCTACCTCGACGTCGGCGGCGGCCCGGACGCCGCCGCCCATGGCGGGCCGTGCGGGGACGTCGGCCAGCGTGGGCCAGTCCAGGTCGCCGTCCAACGCGCGCCGGTGGCCGTCGAGGTACCGCGTCCGGGTCCCCAGGTCCGCCCAGACCGCGGTGGACGCGTAGCCCTCCACGTGCGCGCCCGTGGCGACCAGCTCCGGGAACACGGTGCGTTCGAACGAGAGCCGACCCCGCGGGAACCGCCGCAGCGCCCGCGGCTCCAGCACGTAGGTCCCGGCGTTGACGGCGTCCTGATCGGGCAGTTCCCCCGGTGCCGGCTTCTCCACGAACCCGACGATGCGCGTGCCCTCGCGGAGGCAGACGCCGTAGCTGGAGGTGTCCGCGACGCGCGTCAGCACCAGGGTCGCCTCGGCCCCGGCGTCGCGGTGGGCGGTGACGGCGGCGGTCAGATCGACGTCGGTGAGGATGTCACCGTTGAGCACCAGACAGGTGGCGTCGATGTCCTCGACCGCCTCACGGACCCCACCGGCGGTGTCGAGCGGGGTCGGCTCCGGCACGGCGGCCAGGTCGACCCCGAGCTGGTCGGCCTGCGGTCGGAGGACCTCGAACGGGGACGGATCGGCCCCGACCACCAGCCACACCCGGCGGATCCCGACCTCCGCCAGGCGGCGGAGCACACCCATGAGGAACGGTGCACCGCAGAAGGGCAGCAGCGGTTTGGGCGTCGCTGCCGTCAGGGGCCACAACCGGGTCCCCGCGCCGCCGGCGACGATCAACGCATCCTCGACCGGGGCGCTCACGTGGGGCGCTCGCCCGTGGTGCTGCGACCGTCGCGTGCCAGGCGCTCGCTGACCCAGGTCAACACCACCCAGCCGGCCAGCGCCACCGGGACCAGCGGGCGGAGCAGCCGCGCCGTGCCACGCAACCTCGCGGCGAGGTAGCGATCGAGGCTGGCGGCGTGCACCGTCAACGCCCACAGCCGGCGCTGCCCGGTCGAGGCACCGACCCCGTGGCTCACCTCGGCGGCCGGCTCGTACCGCACGCGCCACCCGGCCTCGCGCAGCCGCTGACCGAGGTCGACGTCCTCCACGTAGAGGAAGTAGCCGGGGTCGAACCCGCCGATCTCGTCGACCGCGCTGCGCCGTAACGCCAGCGCGCAGCCCGACAGCCAGTCGACGTCGCGCGGCCGGTCAGGGTCCGCATCCCGCTCGTGGTAGCGACGCGTCCAGCGGTTGCTCGGTGCGATGCGTCCGAGCAGCGCGTGACCGATGGCGGTGGGCACGTCCGGATGCCGTCGCGCCGACGCCTGGATCCGGCCATCCGGGTAGACCACCCGGGGGCCGATCGCGGCCACCTCGGCGTCGTCGTGGAAGCGTCGGCGCAGGGTCTCCAGCGCCCCGGGGGTGAACCGCACGTCGGCGTTGGCGACGACCACGATCGGCGCGTCGGTCGCCCGGATGCCGACGTTGGCCGCCCGACCGAACCCGACGTTGGTCAGGGATCGCACCGCCACGTCCGGGTGGGCCGCGTGGAGCGCCGCGACGGTGCCGTCGGTCGAACCGGCATCCACCACGACCCGCTCGACGTGGTCGGCGGGCAGCGAGGCGACGGCGTCGAGCGCCTCATCGCGCGTGTCGTGACAGACGACGACCACGGCGACCTCCGGCGACCCGTCGGGAGCCCTCACGTCGATGCGTTCAGCCGCTGGCATCGGCACCGACGCTGACGATGACGCTAGCGGTCTCGGGCGCCTCGAACCCGGCCGGCAACGACTCGATCGGCGCGCCCAACGTGGCGGCGACCCACGCAGCCCGGTCCTCTTCACCGGGGATCTCGTACACGACCGTGCGGCTGTCGGCTCGGAGCTCCTCGGGGCCGGCGCCGGCGGGCCTGGTCCCGAACCCGGCGAACTGCAGCGTCGACCGCACGATGCCAGCACCGTCCCCTCGCCCGCCGGAGTAGATCACCACCGAGGTCTCGTCGCGTTCGTCACGCGTCCCCCGGCTCTCGACCGGTTCGCCGTCGATCAGCGTCCGGAACAGCGCCTCCGCCCCCGGCCGGTACGGGATCATGAAGTCGATGCCGTCGATCCGGCGCGGGTAGGCGGGCACGGTCGTCATCGGCAGCCCCTCGGACACGACGCCACGGGCCTCGTCGGCCAGCCCGATCATCTGCCCGATCCCCAGGTTCTCGTCGGTGGTGACGTTGCCGGCCACGTCCTCGACCAGACGGGAGACCCGCCGCGGGTTCGCCAGGGTGCGCGCGTCGGTCAGCTCGCCCAGCACCGACCGCATGAAGTCATGCTGACGGTCGATGCGTTCGAAGTCGGCGCGTTCGCCCTGCCGCGAGCGGACGTAGGCCAAAGCCTCGGTCGCGTCCATCTCCTGGCAGCCGGCCTCGAAGTCCGCTCCCGCCCGCCAGTCGACCAGCGGCTCGTCCAGACAGATCTCGACCCCGCCGAGGGTACGCACCACCTCGATGAACCCACCGAGCGAGATCGCGGCGTAGTGGTTGACCGGCAGCCCGAAGTTCTCTCGCACCACCCGGATCAGTTCGTCCGGACCACCAGCGAAGGTGTCGGTGAGCTTGGCGGGCCGCCCGTTGTCCATCACCAGCAGGTCCCGCGGCAGGCTGACGAGGCTGATCGACTCGCGGTCCTCGCTGATCGCCACGTAGATGATGACGTCGCTGCGCTGCCCTTCGAAGTCGCCGAGGGATAACCCGTCGCGGTCCTCGTCGTCGAGCTCGTCACGGGCATCGGAGCCGACCACCAGGAAGTGCCGAGCGTCGGTGGGGGCCGCGGTCTCCTCGAGTTCGGGGACCGGCACGCGCGTGAGGCTGGTCTCCGCCTGCTCGATCAGCAGTTGCGCGCTGGTGTACGCCGCGACGCCGCCGACCACCACCGCGATCGACAGCGTCGCCGCGAGGACGCGCAGGAGCCGGAACCGACGTCCAGCTTGCACCGTCGGCCCCCAGGGGCCCGGGTCTGCTCCGACCACGTCCTCGATGTCCCTTCTGGTCCACGCGCACCCGGCCTGGGTGCGGCGTCGTGCTGCGTCAGTCCGCGTCGTCCTCGGCACCGTCGTCGAGGTCTGCGTCGTCCTCGCCGTCGGCCAGGTCCTCGCCGACGATGACCAGCAGGTCGACGGGGTCGCCCTCGAACTCCGGTTCGGTCTCGAGCGGTTCCAGCGACACGTCCCCGCCGAGCGCGTCGTTGAGCTCGACCGCACCGAGCGCGAGGACGTCGTCGTCGGCGAGGAAGTTGATCACGGTCTGCTCCCGGTTGAAGACGGGCGCGTTGCCGGTCCCGACGACGGCGAAACCCGCGGTCTCGAGCCGCGCCTCGACCTGGGCGGCGAGCCCGTCGATCCCGGCGCCGTTGAGCACCGCGACCGTCAGGTCCGACAGCAACTCGTCCCGCAGCTCCCGCTCGTCCGCGGCCGTGGCCTCCAGGGGCGTGCCGTCCTGCAGGTGTTGGAACCGGACCTGGTACGCCTCGGCGAGTTCGATGACCTCACCGGTCTCCTGGTTGACCACGAGCGGCAGCGTGTCGACGTCCAGGCGGGTGGGCGTCGACAGCGCGCCCGCCAGCTCCAGGGTACGCATCCCTCGCAGGCTCGCGTCGGTCGCGAGCTCGTCCTGGAGGGCACGGACGACCCGGCGGACCTCGAACGGCGAGCTCGCCGCCCAGCGACGGTCCAGGTGCGCCCCGAGCGCGCGGGTGACGTCGGCGATCTCGCGCACACGCCGCTCGTCGTCGGCGGTCCGCAACGTCGACCGCAGCTCGTCGCCGGTGGGCACGTCGCACCCCGCCCGGCCGCAGACCTCGATCGGGCCGACCGCATCGATCAGGCGCGGCAGCGCATCGATCGAGAGGCTGGCCACGTGGTCGACGCGGACCTGGGTGTAGTCGGTCACGCCCCGCACGAGCAGATCCGAGCCACCTGCGAGCTGGATGTCAGCGAGCGAGGCGCGCTCCCCTTCGTCCACCAGGTCGATCTGGAGCTCGTCGGGCAGCAGCAGCACCGCCGGTTCGCTGCGCGGCCCCCCGACCTGGACCAGCGCGACCGGGCCGAGCAGTTCGGGTTCTCGCGGCACGGTCGGATCGACCGAGTCGGTCAAGGTGACCAGCACCGTGGTCGCGTCCTCCGGCGCTCGGGCGTCACCGAGCGCGGTGACCTCGTCGCGGAGCGCTTCGACCTCGTCGCCGCCGAGCCGGAACCAGGCCTCGGTCCACAAGCCGCCGAGCACCAGCGCCCACACCGCTCCCAAGAGCCCGAGCCCGGCGACCGCGACACCCAACCCCCGCAACCAGCGTCGACCCTGAGGGCGACGCATCGATGAGAAGGTCAGGGGCGGGCGGCCGGACACGGCGGGGGCGACTCCTAACGGGCTCGTGGAGGACGCCCGGCGAGCGGGGGCAGGAGTGCCCGACGATACCATCGCCGACCCGCGTGCCTGCCGGCCAGCGACCCGCGGGGTCGGCCCGCACGGCTGCGGCCACCGCGCCCGATGTCCCGTCCCTCGAGCCGTTCCAGAAGGCCACGCGTGCAGCTGCAGCCACCCTCGCCACCGTCGACCCGACCACCTGACGTCGCCGCGGCGCTCCAGACGGCAGCCGAGCGGCTCGGCCACCGGCCGGCGGTCAGCGTGCTGCTCGCCAGCGGCCGGCAGGAGCAGAGCGTCGCCTCGCTCGCCCAGTGGGCGGCCAAGGGCGCGCACCTGCTGGAGCTCGACCTCCTGCTGGAACCCGGTGACCACCTCCACCTCGACGCTCCCCCGTCGTGGCCGGCGGTGACCGTCGCCCTGGCGGCCTGGTGGGCCGGGGTCACCATCACCCTCGACGGCGACGCGGAGGTCGCCGTGATCCAGGCCGGACGTGACGCACCCCCGGACGCCGAGGTGTTCCGTCTGGGCGATGGCGTCGACGGCGCCCCCGACGGCGACACGGGCGACGAGTTCTGGGTGCGGGCGGTGCAGGCCTTCCCCGACCAGCCGCCGACGCCCCGCGCCAGCGGCGACACCGTCGCACTGGTCGCCGACGGCGCCACGTGGACGCAAGCCCAGCTGCTCACCCCCGACGGAGCGACGGGTGACGGCGTCGACCCGGCGGCAGGGCCGGTCGGCATCGACACACCGGTCGACGCCCGCCTGGACCGTCCGACGCTCATCGACCTGGCGCTCCGGCCGCTGCTGACGGGGCGGCCGACGGTGGTCGTGCGCGGTGTCGGCCGCGACGCCGCCGCGGGCGACCGCGTGACCGTCTGGCGCTGAGCCGCCTCCACGACCGCTCGCAGCCCGGCGTCACCGCCGACGGCGTGCCCGGTCCCGTCGGCGCCGCTTGCTCGCCCGGACATAGAGGAACGCGAGCACCGCGACCAGGATCTGCCCACCGACCGCCAACCGCGTGACGTCCACCGCGGGTTCGTAGGTCACCCGGCCGTCGGCGATGACGTACGCACCGACCGGCCGCGCGACCGCACCCCAGCCGCCACCACCGCCGGTGCCTCCGACCTCCTCCGGCCCCTCGCCGCCGCCCGCACCACCGCCGCCACGAGCGACCGCCACCGGGATCACGGTGACGCCGTCGCGTTCGATGGGGCTGCCGACCACCCGATCGGTGATCAGCCCGACCCGGTCCTGCAACCGCTCCAGTACGTCCATCGCTCGTCGCCTCCCGGTTCACGGGCACGTCGCGTCGGATGCGACCGCGCTGACGTGAGCTTCGCGTCCAGGCGACGCACCGTCCAGAGGCGGGCGACCTGCCGGTGTCCGTGATCTCACGGACACCGGCGGTGCGCTCACGGTGCGAGCTGGCCGGCGTCCACCGCGTAGAGGTCGTCCGCACCGGCGGTGACCGCACCGACTAGCCCGTGGACGGTCGGCAGCAACTGCTCGGCGTAGAACCGCGCGACCGTGACCTTGGCCTCGAGGAAGTCGGGCGTGAACGAGCCGTGATCGCCGGCGTCCAACGCCTGCTGGGCCGCCGCAGCCCCCTTGGCTAGCAGGCTGCCACCCACGACGGTGGCGAACACCCGCAGGTACGGGGTCGCGCCCGCGAACACGTCGTTGAGGTCCTCGCGGTGCTCGAAGATCCAGTCGGTGCAGCGTTCGAGCGCGTCGATCGCCTCGCTCAGCTGGGTCCCGATCGTCCCGAGCGAGGCCGGCATCGCCGCCGCCTGCTCGCGCAGCTGCGCGAGGTAGCCCTTGACGAACGCCCCGCCGTCGTACGGCAGCTTGCGCGCGACCAGGTCCAACGCCTGGATGCCGTTGGTGCCCTCGTAGATCGGGGCGATCCTGGCGTCGCGGTAGTGCTGGGCGACTCCGGTCTCCTCCACGTAGCCCATGCCGCCGTGCACCTGGATCGCGATCGAGGTCAACTCCACGCCCAGGTCGGTGCCCCACGCCTTGGACATCGGCGTGAGCAGGTCGGCCAGCTTCTGCTGCTCCTGGCGGACGACCGGATCGTCCGCATGGTGGGCGAGATCGAGGGCGTGCGCGTTGGCGTAGCACAGGGCCCGCATCGCCTCGATGTAGGCGCGCTGGGTCAGCAGCATCCGGCGGACGTCGGCGTGCTCGATGATCGGTGCCTGCTCACCGGGCTGGGAGGTCGGGCCACGACCCTGCCGGCGTTCCTTCGCGTGTACCAGTGCCTGTTGATAGGCCCGTTCGGCGATCGCGACCCCCTGGAGACCCACCCCGAGCCGAGCGTCGTTCATCATCGTGAACATCTGGCGCATGCCCTCGTTGGGCTCGCCGACGAGTTCCCCGACGGCGCCCTCGCCGTTCTCGCCGAACGCCATCACGCACGTCGGGGAGGCGTGGATGCCGAGCTTGTGCTCCAGCGACACCACCTCGACGTCGTTG
>SKJX01000242.1 GCA_007121785.1 Nitriliruptoraceae bacterium | reverse complement strand
GCTGCCGAAGCGAGGGAACCATCATGCGGATCACGAACCTCCTCAGCGCGCTGCACCCGGCCCGCGAGCTGACCACCGTCGACGCCCACTGCGACCTGATGTGCGGGGTGTACAACCCGGCCCAGGCCCGCATCGAAGCGGAGTCCGTCCTCGAGATCGCGAAGAAGTACCACGACTCGGACGACGAGACCTTCAAGCACCGCTGCGTGTTCATCAAGGAGGAGCGCGCGGAGCTGGTCAAGCACCACCTCTCGGTGCTCTGGACCGACTACTTCAAGCCGAACCACCTGGAGGAGTACCCGGACCTCCACGAGAAGTTCTGGCACGCCATCAAGCAGGCCGGTGACGCGAAGAAGACGATGGACCCGAAGGCCGGCGAGGACCTGCTCGCCAAGATCGACGAGATCGCGGACATCTTCTGGGCGACCAAGGGTGGTAAGCCCGACTGGATGACCAGCTGAGGCTGCCCGCCCCGAGCGGTTCCGCGACCCCGCCGTCGGCGGGGTCGCGGTCGTCCGGGGCCTCCCGTCAGCCGACCCGACGCTGAGCCGGAGGACGGTCGTGGACCTCGAAGGACGCTCGCGCCGGTGGCATCCGTTCGGTCGGGTGGCGAACTGGTTCGTGCTGGCGGGCACCTCCCTGATCGTCATCCAGTCGTTGATCGTGGCCATCGCGGTGTTCGTCGCGCCCATGACGCCGGCACTGGGGATGGACGAGTCGGGGCTGGCGCTGATCGTGTGGCTGGTGGTCGGCCTGGCGTTGCCGATCCTGGTCGGCTGGACCGGTGTGCGGGCGGTGCGGCGTTGGTGGCGACGCTCGGTGCGGGTCCTGCCGCCGCTGCTCGTCGCGGCCGCGGTCGCCGTCCCGGCGACGGTCCTGCTGGCGGTGCCGGTCGGCGATGAGCTGCTCTGGCCGGTCGGCTACCTGCCGGGGGGCCTGTTCACCCTGACCGGCGCGATCATCGCCAAGCCCAAGATCGAGCGGGCCAAGGCTGAAGGGCGCGGCGGCCTCGCCGACTGACCCCGGCGGTCGCGGTCAACCGGCCGAGGCGTCCACGGCCAGCCCGAGGTGCGCCGCGTGGAACGCCAGGACGTCGGCCCGTTCCTCGATCAGTTTGCTGACCGGCTTGCCCGCACCGTGCCCGGCGGAGGTGTCGACCCGCAGCAGCACCGGCGCGTCGCCGCCCTGTGCCCGTTGCAGCGCCGCCGCGAACTTGTAGGAGTGCGCCGGCACCACCCGGTCGTCGGTGTCGCCGGTGGTGACCAGGGTGGCGGGGTAGGCCGTGCCGTCGACCAGGTGGTGGTACGGCGAGTAGCGCAGCAGCACCGCCAGATCCTCCGGGTCCTCGGGGTCGCCGAAGTCGGAGGTCCACGCCCAGCCGATCGTGAAGCGGTGGAACCGGGTCAGATCCAGCACCCCGACCTCGGGCACGGCGGACGCGAACCGGTCGGGCGCCTGGGTCAGGCAGGCACCGACCAGCAGCCCGCCGTTGGACCGCCCCTCGACGCCGAGGTGGTCCGGGCTGGACCACACCGCGTCCGCGTCGGTCCCGTCGGTCAACGCGTCGGCGTGGATCTGGGCGCGGCGGTCCCCGCACAGCCACGCGGCGCACGCCAGCGCATCGTCGAACACGTGCTGCTTGTGCTCACGACGGCCGTCGTCGTGCCACGCCCGCCCGTACTCGCCGCCGCCCCGAAGGCACGCGACGGCCAGGACACCGCCCGCCTCCACCCACGCCCGCCACGCCGGACGGTGCATCGGGGTGACCGGGATGTCGAAGCCGCCGTAGCCCCACAGCACCGTCGGACGGGCGCCGTCGGGGGTCACGTCCGCTCGGTGCAGCAGGAACAGCGGCACGGCGACGCCGGCGTGCTGCACGCGGACCTGGTCGACGACCACCTCGACGTCGCCGTCGACCGGCGCCTGGTCCGCACCGGTGGTCAGGGGCTCGTGTGCCCCGTCCACCAGCGAGTAGCGCTCGATCCGGATCGGGTGGGTGAACCCTTCCACCGCGACGTGGATCGCGTCGTCGTGTCGGCCACCGGACAGGTCGGTGACCGTGGCCAGGCCCGGCAGGTCGAGCTGGCGCTGGTGCTCGCCGGAGGCGGGATCGTGGACGTCCAGTCGGGCGACGGCGTGCTGCAGGCGCACGCAGACCAGCCAGCCCGGGGCGTGCGGCTCGGCCGCACCGACCAGGCGCGCGGCCCGCAGGCGGTCGTCGGACTCCTCCACGACCGGTCGTCGCGACGTCGGATCGTGCAGGTCGACCGCGACCACGCGGCCCAGGGGCGCCTGGTCGTCGGTGAGCAGCAGCAGGTCGTCGCCGAGCACCCCGAGCGCGGTCCACGACGCGTCGCCGTCGTCGAGCAGCGGCCGGACCTCGCCGATGTGGCCGTCCTCGATCGGAGCGACGTGGATGCGGCTGGTCGGGTCGGTGCCGCGGTGGATCGTGAGCACGAGCCAGCGTCCGTCGTGGCTGACCTGTGGGTCGAACCTCCACTCGGGCTGGTCGGGACGGGCATGGACGACCACGTCCTCGGACTGGTCGGTGCCGAGCCGGTGCCGTTGGACACGCTGGTCGCGGACCGCGGCGGCGTGCTCCTGCCCGGCAGCCGGCGGGTCGTAGGCGCCGTAGAGGAACGCCTCCCCGTCCGGCATCCAGGCGCACGGGCTGAACTTCGACCACGTGACGACGTCGGGGTGCTGCTCGCCCGTCGCAACCTCGACCACCCGCCAGGTGACCCAGTCGGATCCCGCGTCGGAGCGGGCGTAGGCCAGGCGGGCGCCGTCGTCGGTGACGGCGAGGCTCGTCAGCGAAGCGGTGCCGTCCTCGGTCCACGTGCCGGGGTCGACCAGCACCTCCCACCGGTCAGCGGTGGGCGCCTGGGAGGTGTGCTCGTCGGCCCGTGCGGTCCACAGGATGTCCTGATCCTGTGTGCCGTCGTTGCGGAGCTGGAACCAGCGGGTGCCTCGGCGCCACGGGGCACCGGCCCGGGGCTGCGACCACAGCTTCGCGAGCTGCGCCCGGAAGGCCTCCCGGCCGGGCAGCGCGTGCAGGTGGGCCTGGGTGACCGCGTTCTGGGCGGCGACGAACGCCTGCACGTCCGGGTCCTCGGACGGCGCTTCCAGCCACCGGTAGGGGTCGGCGACGTGGTGGCCGTGCAGGTCCTCGACCAGGTCGTCGCGTCGGACCGGCGGCGCGGCCGGCCCGCTCGGTGCGCCCGCGCGAGACCGCGAAGCTCGTCCGGTGGGCTCGGGGCTCGACACGGGCGCTTCCTCGCGACGCACGGGGCTGGGCGGTCAGGACGCTAATGGGTCTTTAGCCCGGGTGGCCACTGCGTATGTTCGGGTGGTCCGTTCCGGTGGGTGAGCACTGGCAGACGCTGAGCACGAAGCTCTAGCGGTAGAGCGTGTCCCTACCGGC
>SKJX01000117.1 GCA_007121785.1 Nitriliruptoraceae bacterium | reverse complement strand
CGACCAGCTGCTCCGCCTGCTCCTCGGTCTTCTTGACGGCGGCGGCGAGCTCGGACAGCAGGATCTGCTTGGCCTTGGTGAGCATGCGCTTCTCGCCGGCGGAGAGGCCCTTGTCCTTCTCCCGCGTGGCCAGGTTCCGCACGACCTCCGCGACCTGGTAGATGTCACCGGATCGCAGCTTCTCGTAGTTGGCCTTGAACCGGCGCGACCAGTTGCCCGCTGCCTTGCCCTCGGGCTCACGGAGGACGTCGAGGACCTGCTCGACCTCCTTCTTGCTGACGACCTTGCGGATCCCGACCTCCTCGCAGGAGTCGGCCGGCACCATCAACGTCAGATCCCCGTATGTCAGGCGCAGCACCAGGTACTCGCGCGCCTCCCCCTTGAGTTCCCGCTCCTCCTTGCGCTCGATGATCGCGGCGCCGTGATGCGGGTAGATGACGGTGTCACCAACGCTGTACGCCATGTGCTACGGCTCCTGACGTGTCCGGGCATGCCCGGGAAGGGGTCGGGGGGACTTCACGCGAGCGGGCTCAAGATGTCGCTGTGGTGCTCCTCGGCTCGCGGACCGATGACCGATCCCGCCGGACCGTGCGCGCGTCCTCGCGGGTTCGTCCATCTCCGAAACGGCGGCGGTGCAGCGAGCACCCCGCCGGACGTGCAACGCCATCGCACGCACCTTCGCGGGGACCCCGCTCCAGCTGATGGCCACCGGCCACTTTACCACGGCCGCTGTGGCACGTCGACCGTGAAGCGCCTCTGAGGGCCGTCTAGCGGTCGATTCCCGCCGGTACGGGGCTCACCCCGCCGACCGACCACCTGGTCAGACGTACCGTTCGAGCACCGCGGACTCGGCGAGCCGACGCAGCCCCTCCTGGATGCTGCGCGCCCGCGACTCGCCGACCCCTTCCACCTGGTCGAGTTCCTCCACCGTGGCGTCCATCACCCGTGAGAGGTTGCCGAACCGGTCCACGAGCGCTTCCACCACGCTGTCGGGCAGCCGCGGGATGCGGGTCAGCAGTCGGTAGCCGCGAGGCGTGACCGGGTTGTCGAGCTGGTCGTCCTCGTACGACAGCAGCGCCGCGACCCGCTCCGCGTCGAGCAACGCGTCGGTCGACAGCGAACTGAGGTCGTCGAGCACCCGCGAGAGCTTGCGCCGCCGGTCGCCGAGGTAGTCGCGGACCAGCAGCTCACGCTCGGGGACCACCGAGCCGACCAGTTCGTTGAGCTGCAACCGGATCAGACGGCCTTCGCTGCCGAGCTCGATGACGTGGTCCTCGACCTCGTTCGCGATCCGGCGCAGCATCTCCGCCCGCTGCAAGGTGAGCACCGCGTCCCGCACGCTGACCGCGTCCTCGACCTCCCGGGCCGACAGCAGCGCCGACACCTCGTCGAGCCGTGCGCGGTAGCGCTCGAGGGTGGACAGCGCCTGGTTGGCACGGAACAGCAGCGCCGAGACGTCCTCGACGATGTGCTTGGTGTCGCCGTAGTAGAGGTGGACCATCCCCATGGCTTCCGACACCACGATCACCGGCTGGCCGGTCTCGCGGGCCGTGCGCTCCCCGGAGCGGTGCCGCGTCCCGGTCTCCGAGGTGGGGATCGTCGGATCCGGGACCAGGTGCACGTTGGCGCGCAGGACCCGGCTGGCTTCCGAGTCCATCACCAGGGCGCCGTCCATCTTGGCGAGCTCGGCGATGCGCTGGCTGGTCGCCCCGATGTCGATCACGAACCCGCCGGAGACCAGCGGCTCGATCTTCGGCCCCCAGCCGATCACGATCAGCGCGCCACGGCCGCCACGGATGATCCGCTCGATGCCTTCCCGCAGGGGCGTCCCGGGAGCGAGCATGACGAGCACCTCGCGGAGCCCTTGCTCGCGGGTCGGCTCCACCACCGGTGCGTCCTCTCGGGTCGTTGCGGGTCGGCTCGGATCGGATCGACGACGGGCATCGTAGGACCGTCGCTGAGGCTAACGGACGCGCACGCGGAGCCCGAGCAGGTCGTGCCGGCCGACGCCGGGGAGAGCCGACGTCGACCCGCCGATCGCCCCGGTCGACCACCGCGATCAGCGAGCGAGCCAGGTCGCCAACGGATGGTCGGCGGCGTCGCTCGACGTCGGCACGTCGAGGTGGTCGATGCGACGCGCGACGCCGGCGACCTCGGAGAGGAACGCGGCGTGGCCGCCACGTTCGGGGTCCTCGGCGGTTCCGACCGCGTGGGCCAGCACCAGCCGCGCTTCACGCCCGTCCGGCTTGACCCGCAGGACGCGACCCAGTCGTTGGATGCTCTGCCGGCGGGTCCGGAAGGCGGACAGCACGACGGCGATGTCCGCGGCAGGGACGTCCACGCCCTCGTCGAGCACGCGTGGTGCGACCACCACCTCGAGATCCCCCCGGCGGAACGCCGCGAGCCGCCCACGTCGTTGCCGCGTGGTGAGCTGCCCGTGCACGGTCGCGGCCTCGCGGCCGGCGACGCGCAGGCGCGACACCGCCCGCTCCGCCTGCTCGACGGTGTCAGCGAACACCAGGCTCCGGCCCCCGGCCAGCACCGGGGCGACCACCTCGACGACCTCCAGCTTGGCCCGGGCGCGGGCGGCCACGTCACGACGTTCGCGGACACGGACCAGGTACTCGCGGCAGGCACGGACCTGCGGACCGTCGTCGGTGGGGCCGGCCTCGGCGACCACGGCGGATGCGGCAGCCAGCAACGCCCGGGGTTCCTTCGGCATCCGCAGCGAGCCGATCAGCTCGCGGTGGAGCTGCTTCACGCGAGCGTCGGCCGCGTCGTAGCTGGCCCGTTCGTCGTCGGCCAGCGGCACCGCGGCCAACGCGATGGAGAAGGGCGCCACGGTGCCGTCAGCCACGGCGCGGTCGTAGCCGTAGCGGTACACCACCTCGCCGAAGTAGGGGGCGAGCACCTCCGCCACGCCCTCATCGTTGCGTTCGTAGGTGGCGGTCATCGCCAGCCGCAGCGGGAAATCCGCCGGCAGCGCCTGGCCCCAGGTCGGGGCGCCGTACCGGTGGGCCTCATCGGCGATCACCAGCCCCGGCGTCCCCGCGGGTAGGTCCAGCGGCACCCCGGCCGCGGACTGCGGGGTGGCGATCAGGACCTGGTGGTCGAAGAGGTCGTCGGCGTCACCGCCCCCGAGCCGTCCGACCCGCGCCTGTGGGAGGCGTTCGCGCAGCTCGCGGTGCCACTGCTGCTGCAGCTCGAGGGTCGGGACCAGCACCAGCACGCGGGCGCCGCGGTCGAGCATCAGGCCGGCCGCCGCGACGGCCAGCAGCGTCTTGCCGGTCCCGGTCACCGCTTCGACGACGCCGCGGCAGGTGGCGGTCCAGGTCGCCAACGCCTCCGCCTGCCACGGCCGAAGCTGGAGGTCGTCCAGCCGCTGCCGTGACCGGTAGCGGACGGGCCAGGCGCCGGTGCCAGCCGGTCCGTGGTGCGCGCCGGGGGCGCCGGGAGCGCCGCCGTCGTCGGG
>SKJX01000219.1 GCA_007121785.1 Nitriliruptoraceae bacterium | reverse complement strand
GCTCCCGCCTGCGTGAGCTCGCCGAGGACCACCCCCTGCTGGTCGAGCAGCCCGAGACCGGCGTGCTCAAGCCCCAGACGGCGATCCGCGGTATCTACCAGGAGTGGGGCGACGCGGCCGTCTACGTCGCCGGGGTCGGCCAGCACCAGATGTGGGCGTCGCAGCTGATCCCCTACACCCGCGCCCGCCAGTGGATCAACTCCGGCGGGTTGGGGACGATGGGCTTCGCCGTGCCGGCGGCGATCGGCGCCAAGGTCGGCGTCGGTCGCGACGTCCCGGTGGTGGCGATCGATGGTGACGGTTGCTTCCAGATGACCTTCCAGGAGCTGGCCACGGCGGTCCAGCACGACATCCCGGTCGTCTTCTGTGTGATCAACAACGGCTTCCTCGGCATGGTGCGGCAGTGGCAGTCGCTGTTCTACGACGACCGCCTGTCGCAGGTCGCCCTGCCACAGGACCTGCCCGACCTGATGAAACTGGCCGACGCCTACGGCATCCCCGGCTTCCGCGTGTCCACGGTCGAGGACCTGTCGGCGACGCTCGAGAAAGCGCATGCGATCACCGACCAGCCGGTCCTGGTCGAGTTCCGCGTCGACCCGGACGAGATGGTCTTCCCGATGGTGCCGGCCGGGGCCAGCAACGACGAGCTGCTCGAGACCGCCGACGAGTGGCACGCCCGGCTCGCCGCCCAGCGCGGCGGGGACCCGGCGACCGAACCGACCCAACCCACCACCTCGCCGGCCCGTGGCGGTGACGCGTGAGCGCGGAGGAGACGACGATGGACGCCCGTCACACCCTGTCGGTCCTGGTCGAGAACAAGCCCGGTGTGCTCACGCGCATCGCCGGGATGTTCGCGCGTCGCGGGTACAACATCCACTCCCTGGCGGTCGGGCCGACCGAGGTGCCGGCGGTCTCGCGCCTGACGATCGTCGTCGGGACGGAGGCGGTGCAACTCGAGCAGATCATCAAGCAGCTCAACAAGCTCGTGAACGTGCTCAAGATCGTCGAACTCGATGAGGGCAGCTCGGTCGAGCGTGAGATGCAGCTGGTGAAGGTCAGTGCCGACCCGTCCCTGCGGTCGCAGATCATCGAGATCGCCGACGTCTTCCGCGCGAAGATCGTCGACGTCGACCACGACTCGTTGACGATCGAAGCGGCGGGCAACCCCAAGAAGCTCGAGGCGTTGATCGAACTGCTCGAGCCCTACGGCATCCGCGAGATGGTCCGTAGCGGCACCATCGCGCTGTCGCGCGGGACCCGGTCGATCGCCGATGGAGCGAAGCCCCGCATGCGCCGGGTCGTCTGAGCGCCAGGTCCTCACGTCGAGGCATCCTCGGCGTGCTTGCGGGCTGGGGAGCTGTGCCAGCGGAACCCGTCGAGCTCGATCGCGATCCGTCGATCCGGGTAGGCGAGGTCGACCTCAGCCAGGAACCGACCGGCGTCGTCGATGACCCGGTGGGCGAGCACGGAGCGGAGGCGACCACCCCCTCGAGCGCCCTGCGGCTTACCCCACCCGGCGGCTCTGCCCCACCCGGTGACGCGGCCCCACGCGGGCGTCGGACCGTGCACGGACGTAGACCGCGTCAGGTGGTGCGCCGCGCGGTAGCGTGCCGGGGACCCCTCCGAGGCCACTGAGGAGCTCAACGTGGACACCGTCGACGCCGCGACCCCGCCGACCCGCCTGCTGCTCGGACCCGGTCCGTCCCCTGTGCACCCGGACGTGCTCGAGGCGCAGGCACGGTCGGTGGTCGGCCACCTCGACCCGTGGTTCCTCGGCGTCGCCGACGAGATCGCGTCGATGCTGCGGCAGATCTTCCGCACCGAGAACCAGCTGACCTACGCCGTCTCCGGGACGGGCAGCGCCGGGATGGAGACGGCGGTCGTCAACGTCGTCGAGCCGGGTGACACCGTCATCGTCGGCGTCAACGGCGTGTTCGGGGGCCGCATCGCCGACACCGCCCGCCGTGCCGGTGCCGACGTCGTCGCGCTCGAGGAGCCGTGGGGGCGGATCGTGCCACCCGAGCGGGTCGAGTCGGCGATGAAGGCGCACCCGGAGGCCAAGCTCGTGGCGCTGGTCCACGCGGAGACCTCGACCGGGGTCAACCAGCCGCTGGAGGAGGTCGGTCAGCTGCTGAAGGACACCGACACCCTGTTCCTCGTGGACACCGTGACCGGGCTCGCCGGCGTACCGCTCGAGGTCGACGCGTGGCACCTCGACGTCGTCTACAGCGGCACGCAGAAGTGCCTGTCGGTCCCGCCGGGGTTGGCGCCGATCACGTTCTCGCCGAAGGCCGAAGCGGTCATCGACCGGCGCAGCTCGACGGTGCGGTCGTGGTACCTCGACGTCTCCGCGGTTCGCAACTACTGGGGTGGGGACCGCGCGTACCACCACACGGCGCCGACCACCGCCCTGGTCGGGCTCCACGAGGGCCTGCGCAAGGTCGTCGCCGAAGGACTGGAGACCCGTTGGGCTCGGCACGCGGAGGTGGGACAGCTGTTCCAGGAGCACATCCAGGACCGTGATGCGACCCTGCTGGCACAGGAGGGCTACCGGCTGCCGCAGTTGACCTCGGTCGGTTGGCCCGACCACGTCGACGAGGGCAAGATGCGCCGCCGCCTACTCGAGGAGTACGGCATCGAGGTCGGCGGCGGGCTGGGGACGTTCGCCGGGACCGCATGGCGTGTCGGGTTGATGGGCGAAGGGGCGACCCACTCACACGTCGACCGGCTGCTCGAGGCGGTCGACGAACTGCTGGAGGGCTAGGGCAGCCGGACCGGCGTCGACGGCGAGGTGGTCCGGGTCGGACCCGAGCCTCAGGCCGACGGCTCGTGCTGGTCGAAGGGCGGTCCCGGGCGGTCGATCAGCCGCGAGAGCACGATCACCGACCGGGTGCGGACCACGAACGGTTCGCTCCGGATCCGTTCCAGGGTTCGCTCCAGGTGCGCGGTGTCGCTGGCGCGCAACTGCACCAGCGCATCCGGATCGCCGGTGACGGTGTAGGCGCCGACCACCTCGGGGTAGGTGGACAGCACCTGCTGGATCGTCGCTGGTGGGGTCCGACCCTCGCAGAACAGCTCCAGGAACAGCTCGGTGGACCAGCCGAGCGCGCCGGGGTCGATGACAGCGGCGAAACGCTCGATCACCCCGGCCTCGAGCAGCCGGTCGACGCGGCGCTTCACCGCCGGGGCCGACAGGCCGACCGCGTCACCGATCGTGCGGAAGCTGGCCCGGGCGTCGCGAGCCAGCCACGCAACGATCCGTTCATCGATGTCGTCGAGGCGCAACGGATCACCACCAGGATCGCAACGACCCGCACTGTCCGCGGGTGGACGTGGAGCGTAGGGTGGCGGCCCTGCCACGTCGTCGACGTGGGACCGCCCGCGAGCCCGGCGGCAGCGATCTCGGAAGGTGCGACGATGACGACCGCGACGAGCCAGGACCTGGACGCGTTGCAAGCGCACGCCGCGCACAACTACCACCCGCTGCCGGTCGTCATCGCGGAAGCTGAGGGTGCCTGGGTCACCGACGTCGACGGCAAGCGGTACCTGGATGCGTTGGCCGGCTACTCGGCGCTGAACTTCGGCCACCGGCACCCGGCGCTGCTCGAGGCGGTCACCCAGCAGTTGGCGCGGGTCACGCTCACCAGCCGGGCGTTCCACCACGACCGCTTCGCCGGCTTCTGCGACGCCCTGGCGCGGCTGACCCGCCGCGACGCGGTCCTGCCCATGAACACCGGAGCGGAGGCGGTCGAGACCGCCATCAAGCTCGCGCGCCGCTGGGGCTACGAGCGGCGCGGTGTCGATCCTGACGCCGCCACGATCGTGGTCGCCGACGGCAACTTCCACGGCCGGACCACCACGATCGTCAGCTTCTCCACCGACCAGGTTGCACGACGGGGTTTCGGTCCCTTCACCCCTGGTTTCCGCCACGTGCCGTTCGGTGACGCTGCCGCGTTGGAGCAGGCGATCGACGCCTCCACCGTCGCGGTGCTGATCGAGCCGATCCAGGGGGAGGGCGGGGTGATCATCCCGCCGGAGGGGTACCTGCGCCAGGTCCGGCGCGTGACGAGCGATCAGGGCGTGCTGTTCATCGCTGACGAGATCCAGTCCGGGCTCGGCCGGACCGGGACCACGTTCGCCTGCGACCTAGAGGAGGTCGAGCCGGACGTGCTCGTGCTCGGCAAGGCGCTCGGCGGTGGGATCCTGCCCGTGTCCGCGGTCGCTGCGGACCGGCCGGTGATGGACGTGATCACCCCCGGTTCGCACGGCAGCACCTTCGGTGGCAACCCGCTGGCCTGCGCCGTCGGCGAGGCGGTCGTCGGGTTGCTCGAGTCCGGCTCGTTCCAGGCGCGCTCCCGTGAGCTCGGCGCACGGCTCGATGCGGGCCTGCGGTCGCTGCCGACCGACCGGGTCCGTGCGGTGCGCTGTGTGGGGCTCTGGGCTGGCATCGACGTGGCCGACGACCTGACCGGCCGTGAGGTGTGTGAGCGGCTCCTGGCTGACGGTGTGCTCGCCAAGGACACCCACGGCAGCACGATCCGGCTGGCACCTCCTCTGGTGATCACCGAGGACGAGGTCGACCTCATCGTGGCGGCGCTCGGCCGGGCGGTCGCCTGACCAGGGTCCGGGCGGCGAGCGGGTCGGGGTGGTGCCCTATCCTGAGCCATCCGATGAGCACGCAGAGGCTGACGTGGCGCTGGCGCCTGATCGCGGCCGTGGCGATCACGGTCCGGTGGGTGCTCTCCTGGCGCATCGACGTCCAGGGGTTGCATCACGTGCCACGACGCGGTGGGGCGGTGCTGGCGTTCAACCACCATTCGTACGCCGATTTCGTCATGGTCGGGTGGCCGGTGGTGCGCCGCCTCAAGCGTCCCGTGCGGTTCCTCGCCAAGCGCGAGATCTGGTCGAGCCGCGGGTTCGGCTGGATCGTCCGGTGGGCGGGGGCGGTCCCGGTCGACCGGGCCGATCCTGCGGCCCGGGCGGACGCGTACGCCGCGGCCGCCGCGGCGTTGCGGTCCGGGGATCTCGTGGCGGTGGCGCCAGAGCAGACCATCTCCCCGTCCTACGAACTGCTGCCGATGCGGACCGGGGCGGCGCGGATGGCCCGTGAGGCGGACGTGCCGATCGTGCCGGTCGTCGGCTGGGGCACGCACCGAGCGTTCCCGAAGGGAGCCTCCAACCGCCTGCACCGCCGACTGCCGGTGACCGTGCGGTTCGGGTCCCCGATGCGCGTCGGCGAGGACGATGACGTCGCCGAGGCCACCACCGACCTGGAGCGCCGGATGACCGAGCTGCTGCACGAGGTGCAGGAGACCTACCCGGATGGTGCACCGCCCGGCGCGGCTTGGGTCCCCGCCCGGCTCGGTGGCGGGGCACCCGATCACCTCGAGGTGCTCCGAGAGCACGAACAGCGGGAGCGCCGCTGGAGCGGGCCCGACGACGGGAGCGGGTCGTGACCAGCCAACCGGTCGAGCGCGCCGAACCGGTGGAAGAAGGCGGGCGACGTTCCGGTGACGTCCACGACGCTTCGGAGCGCAGCCACGTGCACCGCGAACGGGTCGACGTCCCCCACGCCAGCGGGGTCTACCGTGCGGCTGCCGGCGCGGCGTTCGGCCTGATGCGGCTGCAAGCCTGGCGGATCCGCATCCGTGGCCTGGAGCACATCCCGCGTCGGGGTGGCGCCGTGATCGTCGCCAACCACACCTCGTTCTGGGACTTCTTCGCCAGCGCCAGTGGCCCGTACCTGGCGTGGCAGCGCCCGGTGCGCATCCTCGCCAAAGCCTCGTTGTTCGATGCACCGCTGCTCGGGCCGCTCATGCGCCGCGCCGACCACATCCCGGTCCACCGCGCGTCCGGCGCCCGTGCGCTGGCGTCGGCGGTGGAGGCGCTGCGACGACGTGAACTGGTCCTGGTCCTGCCGGAACAGACGATCTCTCCGTCGTTCGAGTTGTTGCCGTTCAAGCGCGGCGCGATCCGGATGGCGACAGCGGCCGATGTCCCGTTGATCCCGACCGTGTCGTGGGGCTCGCACCGCTTCCACACGGTGGGTCGAGGTCCGCGATGGTCGTGGCGGCTGCCGGTCACGGTCCGCTACGGCGAACCCGTCCACCCGACCGTCGACGACGATCCGGATGAGGTGGGCTCAGCGCTGCGGACCCGGATGCGGAGCCTCCTCGAGCACGAGCAACGGGCCTACCCCGACGGGACGCCGAGCGGTGCCTGGTGGGTTCCCCATCGGTTGGGTGGCAGCGCCCCGACGGTCGCGCAGGCCGATGCGTACGTGTCCGGGCTCGAGGCACGCTGGCAGGCAGCCGCTGAGCGGTTCCGCGATGCCCGTGAGCAGGTCCGGGGAGAGGCCCAGCACGCTCGGGAGAAGCTGGAGGACGCCCGCGAGCAGGTGCAGGAGCAGGCACACCACGCACGTGAACGGCTTCGTGACGGGGTCGACCAGACGCGCGAGCGCATCGGCCTCGACCCGGGCGAGCCGCCAACACCGGCCGTGGAGTCATGATCGGCCGTGACCGGGCCGTGGGACCGACAGGGGGTCATGTGGAGCAGGACGAGCCGACGTCGAGGTGGCCGCGTCGTGCGGTGCCCTGGGTGCTCGCCGCCCTGGCGGTCGTCGTCGTGGTCGCGGTCGCGTTCATCCCTCGCACCGTCGCTGAAGGCAGCGTGGACGGACGTGACTACCGGGTCGACGCCAGCCCGGGCATCCGTGCACCGAGCTTCGAGGTCGTCGTCGCCGATGATCGCACCGAGGTGTCAGCCCGGGCAGGCGTGGCAGAACTCGCTGACACGTCCGTCGTCCGGCTCCCTGTGGACGCACCGGAGTTGACGGTCGCGGTCGGACCGACGCCACGCGGCGTGAGCTCGATCCGGGTCACCTCCGACCGTGGGGTGGGGGAAGCGGTCGTGCACCGGGTCGCCTGGCGGCGGATCCACGTCGAGGTGTTCGACGGGGACGTGGACGTCCGGCAACTGGTCGGGATCAGCGTGGACGGCGCGGTCGTCGAGGTCCACGAGCCGTAACGGCGGTCGCCACGGCCGCAGGGCGCTGCGGGCGGGGCCCCGGATCCGGTCAGTTGCGTGCGGCGATCGCCTCGGCGACGGCGACCGTGTGACGCGCCTGCTCGACGTGGAGGTTCTCGATGAGCCGGCCACCGACGGTGACCACCCCGCGCCCTTCGGCCTGCGCCGCTTCGAAAGCCTTGATCACCTCGTGGGCGTGCGCCACCTCGTCGTCGGAGGGCGCGAACACCCGGTTGCAGGTGTCGATCTGCTTGGGGTGGATCAGCGTCTTGCCGTCGAACCCGAACTCGCGGCCCTGCCGGCACTCGGCCTCGAAGCCGTCGGCGTCCTCGAGGTCGTTGAAGACGCCGTCGATGATGACCTTGTCGGCCTCGCGGACCGCCAGCACGCACCACGACAGCGCGGTCAGCAGCGGCCCGCGTCCGCGGACGTGTTCGGCGCGGAGCTCTTTGGCGAGGTCGTTGGTGCCGATGACGAACCCGGTCAGGCGCGGCGACGCGTGCACGATCTCCGGTGCGTGCAGCACCGCGGTCGGAGTCTCGAGCATCGCCCAGATCCGGGTGGTGTCGGGAGCGCCACCGTCCTCCACGGCCGCCTCGATCGTGTGGACCTGCTCGGCCGAGTCCACCTTCGGTACCAGCAGGACGTCCGGGCCGGCGGCGGCCACCGCGGCGACGTCGTCGGCGAACCAGCGCGTGTCCAGGCCGTTGGTGCGGACGGCGATCTCGCGTTGTCCGTACCGGTCGGAGGTCGCCGCCTCGCAGACGGCGGTCCGTGCATCGGCCTTGGCGTCGGGGGAGACCGCGTCCTCCAGATCGAGGATCAGCCCGTCCGCGGGCAGCGTCGCCGCCTTCTCCAGGGCACGTTCGTTCGCGCCGGGCAGGTACAGCACGCTCCGGCGGGGGCGTAGCTCGTCGGTCATGACCGGTTCCTCCCTACGTGCTCGCGACCGTGTACGCCGGTCAGAGGTCGTACGCCTCGGCCAACTCCGGGTCACGAGCGGCCAGCTCGCGTGCCAGGTCGAGCACGACCTCGCACTGCTTGTAGGTCGCGTCATCCTGCATCTTGCCGTCGACCATCGCGGCCCCGGAGCCGTCGCCCATGGCATCGACGACACGCTTGGCCCACGCCACCTCCGCCGGTTCGGGGGAGAACACCCGCCGGGCGATGTCGATCTGCGCCGGGTGCAGCGTCCAGGCGCCGACGCACCCGAGCAGGTAGGCGTTGCGGAACTGGTCCTCGCAGGCGACGACGTCCTGGATGTCGCCGAAGGGCCCGTAGTACGCGGCGATGCCGGCGAGCGCGCAGGCGTCGACCATCCGCGCGACGGTGTAGTGCCACAGGTCCTGCTGGGCGGTGGTCCGTGGCGCGTGGACGTCGTCGCCGGTGGGGTCGGCGCGCACCAGGTAGCCGGGGTGGCCGCCGCCGACGCGGGTGGTCTTCATCCGGCGGTCGGCGGCCAGGTCCGCCGGGCCCAGCGACAGGCCCTGCATGCGTGGGCTGGCCAGGCAGATCTCCTCCACGTTGGCCACCCCGCGGGCGGTCTCCAGGATCGCGTGCAGGAGGATGGGGCGTTGCCATCCGGCCCGGGCCTCGAGTTGCGCGAGCAGCCGGTCGGCGTAGTGGATGTCCTCGGGACCTTCGACCTTCGGAAGCATGATGACGTCGAGGTGGTCGCCGACCTCGGTGACCAGCGTGGTCAGATCATCCAGGACCCAGGGCGAGTCCAGCGAGTTGACGCGGGTCCACAGTTGGGTCGGACCGAGTTCGGCCGTGCGGGCGACCTCGACGAGGCCGTCCCGGGCCGCGTCCTTGCGGTCGGCCGCGATCGCGTCCTCGAGGTTGCCCAGCAGCACGTCGACCTTGGGCGCGATATCGGGGACCTTGGCGACCATCTTCGGGTTGGACGGGTCGAAGAAGTGGATCATCCGCGACGGGCGCAGCGGGACCTCGCGTGGTGGGTCGGGGGCGCCGACGGCCAAGGGTCGGAACACGTCACGGGGGCTCTTCACGGTCGCCTCCTCGGGCCACGGCGGGATCGCGCGACAAGCGGGTGCTGCACACGCTATGCCGAGGCAGGCTCGGGGCACGAACCGGGGCCGGCGAGCGGATGCTCGCCGGCCCCGGTCGGTGCTGGGTGGTAGAAGCTCAGCAGGTCACGTTCAGGTGGAAGTCGGCGTTGACCCAGACGCCGTCGGCGTCGACGACCGTGACCCGGACGCTGTTGTCGTTGGTCGCGTGTTCGTCGACCGCCGCGATGTAGGCGCTCTTGTCCGGGCTCGAGGTCGAGGTCGCCTGCCAGCTGCACTCGTCGACCGGCTCGTCGAAGGTGACGGTGTAGCGACCCTCGGTCCCGCCGCCGCCGCTCGAAGCGTCGACCCCGGAGCCACGCAGCAGGTCCGCGTCGTCGCCGTCGACGACCGCCCAGAAGTCCTGCGGTGCCGCGTCGTCCTCGTCGTTGCCATCCTCGGGGGGCTCGACACCGTCCTGGATCTCCTGGACGGTCATGCCCTGGAGGGTGGCGGCGTCGACCGACGGGTCGACGCCGTCGGCCTGACCGGAGAGCCGGTGCATGAAGGTCGCCATCTGCTCGCGAGTGACGTTGTCGGTCGGACAGAACAGCCCGGTGGCGCAGCCGGAGGTGACCCCGGTCTCGGCCATGAAGCTGATGCCGTCCTCGTGGGTGGCTCCCGCGTCGACATCGGCGAACTGGTTGGAGGCGGCGACCGCAGCGACGGCTGCCAGCGTGAGCAGGGCTGCGGCGGCCGCAGCGATCAGCGTGACCCTGACGGAGTTACGGCGCCGGTTCGTTGCGTGGCTGACGTGTGACATGAAGCTCCCCTGTCGGGCTCCCCCGGAGCCCGGTTCCTGGATCTGGGTGTCGGTGCTGCTTCGGGGAGCCTGCTCGGCGACCGGTGGGTACGGGGCGGTCGGTGCGCACGTCTTGCGTGCACGCTCCGGTGATCGTGTCCGGAGAGCGGACATGAGCTTGTGCGTGGGGTCGGTGGTCCGTGACGCCACACGCCAGCTGCGGGGCGATGTCGGGTCGAGGTTGCGCGTGAGCTGTGGTGCGCGAGCGGTCGCCGATGGGCGACCTCGCCGAACCAGCCGCTAACGTCCGTCATCGAGGTTTTCGAGCGACGACGCCGCCGGGTCGGGCGGAACGCCCGATCCTGATCGTAAGGCTGGGACCGACAGGAGGACCCACGATGCCGACGGCCGATTTCGGACGTTTCCTCGACGACTTCACGGTCGGCGACGTCTACAAGCACTGGCCGGGGAAGACCATCACGCAGGCCGAGGACATCCTCTTCTGCTCGATCACGATGAACCAGCATCCGCTGCACAGTGATGACCACTACGCCGCGGCGGCCAGCCCGACGGGTCGGGCGATGGTCGTCGGCAACCTGGTGTACTCGGTCGTCCTGGGCCAGTCGGTACCCGACGTCTCCGGTCGGGCGATCGCCAACCTGGAGATCGAGTCGCTCAAGCACGCGAACCCGACCTTCCACGGCGACACGATCTACTCGGAGACGGAGGTGCTCGAGGTCCGGGAGTCCAGATCCAAGCCCGACCGTGGCATCGTCAAGGTCCGCACGATCGGCTACACCCAGGACGGCACGGTGGTGTGCGAGTTCGTCCGCAGCGTGCTGGTGCCGCGACGTGGTCACGGGTTCGACGGCCAGCCGGGCCGACCCGAACCGCAGTTGGGCGAGTGACACCAGGCGTCCGCGGCGGAGGACCACCGCTTCGTCGGACCGCTCGCAGAAGGCGGGTCGATGGAGATCCACCGCGCACCGGGACCGCCGAGGACCCATGTGGTGGTCGTGGACGAGACCCGCGTCGCGGTGCTCGAGGTGCAGCCCGACCGTGATGTCGGTGCCATCCACCACGCCGACCGCCGACGGTGGCAGGTCGAGCGTCCGCCCGCGGCGAGCGAGTGGTGGGTCAGTGACCCCGACGGTCGGCCGGTGGCGACGATCGTGCGGACCGGCCTGATCGGCGAACGGTTCGAGGTTCAACTCGACGAGCTCACCGCCATCGTCACACCGCGGGGTGGCTGGCGTCGCCGCTGGCGGGTCACCGACGCCGAGGATCGGGACCTGCTCAGCCTGACGCAGCGTCCGCTTCGTCGCCCCATCCACGATCTGGTACGACGGTCCGGCGACGTGCCCGAGCCGCTGCCGTGGCTCGTCGCCTGGTGCCTGGCGCTGGCGACCACGGCGCCACCCGCGGCGACCCGCCGACCCCGGTGGACGTCGCGGTGATCGCGGACGCACCGTGGCTCGTGCCGCGCCTCGACCACGGACGCTTCGAACTGCTCGATCCCGTGGCCCCGGTGGACGGTCGCGTCGCTCGTACGGTGGGCCAAGGGGTGTCCGCTCCACGCTCGACCGGGAGGCGGCACGCGGGGCTGCTCGGTCCGCAGGTGACCCGGTAGCTACGGTTCGGCGTCGGATGGGTGACAACCCGTCGTACCGCCTACGACCACGGTCGTGTCCTGCCGGGCATGGCCGTAGCATGTGGATCATGGGACTCCGACTCGGGATCGATCTGGACGGCGTCGTCGCGGATTTCAACCGTGGCTGGACGCAGGCGTACAACGCTGGCTTCGGCGCCACCTTGTCGCCGGAGATGGTCACGACGTGGGACAGCCCGGTCGAGCTGACCCACTTCGCGGACATGCCGTCGTTCTGGAACTGGGCTCGCGACCACGGTGGGCACAGCGTCTTCCGGCATCTGGAGCCCTACCCGACCGCGGTCGAGACGCTGCGTGGCCTCAACCGGGCTGGCCACGACATCGTGATCATCTCGGCCAAGCCCGACTGGGCCGTGCACGACACGCTCGAGTGGCTGGCCGATCACCGGATCCCGACCCGTGAGATCCACTTCACGGATGCCAAGCACGGGATCGCTTGTGACGTTTACCTGGACGATGCTCCTGACCAGGTCCATCGCATCGCCGCCGCTCGGTCCGCCGCAGCGGTGGTGTGCCGGTTCGTCCGACCGTGGAACGAACCGGTGGATGGCGCCATCGATGTCCACGACTGGCAGGAGTTCGACCAGGTGGTGCGTGAGGCGGCGAGCGTGCTCGCCGGCTGACCGCACGCCCGGGAGAAGCTCACGGACAGGCTCGTCCGTGTGCCCGCACACCCCCAACAGCAGGAGTACGACGCGTATGAAGATCCGGAACTGGGCCGCCGCGTTCCTCGCGGGCGGCATGGTGCTCGCCGCCTGTGGTGACGCTGAGGACGCCGACGAGGTCGACACCGACCCCGAGGAGACGGTCGAGGACGACGAGGACGTCGACGACGTCGATGACGTCGATGACGATGCGGACGAGGACGCCGCCGCTGAACCCGGCGACGACTGGCCGGACCAGCTGGTGCTGACGCTCCAGCCGGCCGAGGACGCTTCGGAGCTGCTCGACGACGCCGATGTGCTCGGCGAGATGCTCGGTGAGCGGCTGGGCATCGAGGTCCAGGCCGAGGTCCCGACCGACTACCAGGCGGTGATCGTCGGGTTGCAGTCCGGCGCCGCCGACATCGGTGGCGGCTTCGGCCCGGTCAACGTGGCGCGAGCCATGGACCAGGCCGACGCCGAGCCGATCCTGCAGTCGGAGCGCTTCGGCGAGTTCCTCTACGTCTCCCAGTGGTTCACCAACGACCCGGACACCTACTGCGGTGATGAGCCGGTCGAGGAGATCTACGAGGACGACGGCGAGGAGTACACGATGCTCTTCTGCAACGGCGTCAACGAGGTGCCGAGTCCCGAGGAGGGTCCGGTCGGGCTCGAGTTCCTCGAGAACGTCGGTGATGCGTCGATCTCCTTCGTCTCGGAAGGCTCCGCGTCCGGCCAGGTCTTCCCCGCCTACGGGCTGATCCAGCAGGGCTACGACCTCGGTGAGCTCGACACGTTCACCGCGGGCGGCCACCCGGAGTCGGTCCTGGCGGTCTACAACCGCGACGCGGACGTCGGCGTGTCGTTCAACGACGCCCGTGAGGAGGTCGTGGACGAGTTCCCCGACGTCGGTGAGGAGGTCGTGGTGTTCGCCTGGTCGGACCCGATCCCCAACGACGGGTTCGTGGTGCGTCCGGACCTGCCGGAGGACCTCAAGCAGGCCATCGTCGACGCGTTGCTCGACATCGCCGAGGACGAGGAGGACGGCGAGGTCCTGCTCGAGCTCTACAACATCGATGGGTTCCGTGAAGCTGATCCGGACGACTTCCAGAACGCCCGGGAGGTCGACCAGGAGCTCGGTGAACTGCTCGACTGAGTTGCACCCCATCACGTGAGGTCGTCGGGTGCCTCGCGCCTGCAGGCGCGAGGCACCCGAGGGCCGGCCAGCGAGGACCTCGCATGATCCGCTTCGAGCACGCGTCGGTGACCTACCCCGGCGGCGTCCAGGCCCTCAAGGACATCAACCTCGAACTCGGCGCCGGCGAGTTCATCGTCATCGTCGGGCTGTCGGGGGCGGGCAAGTCGACGCTGATCCGGGCCGTCAACGGTCTGGTGCCGCTGACCGAGGGTCGCTGCTTCGTCGGCGACCGGGAGGTCCGCGTCAAGGACAAGAAGGAGCTGCGGGCGCTCCGTGCGGAGGTGGGGATGATCTTCCAGACCCACAACCTCGTGAAGCGCACCACGGTGCTCAACAACGTCCTGATGGGGCGGCTGCATCGCACCAGCCTGTGGCGCACGCTGATCGGTGCCTACACCAAGGGCGACGTCGAACTGGCGATGCAGGCCCTCGAGCGCGTGGAGATCGTGGAGAAGGCCTACGTCCGCGCTTCGAACCTCTCCGGTGGTCAGCAGCAACGGGTGGGTATCGCCCGTGCCCTCGCGCAACAGCCGTCGGCCGTCCTCGCCGACGAACCCACGGCGTCGCTCGATCCGCCGACCAGCCATCTGGTGATGCGTGATCTCAAGGGCATCTGTCGCGATCTCGGGCTGACGATGCTGGTCAACCTGCACTTCCTCGACCTCGCCCGCGCCTACGCCGACCGCATCGTGGGGCTGCGAGCCGGGGAACTCGTCTACGACGGACCGGGGGAGTCCGCGGACGAGACCGTGTTCCGTGACATCTACGGTCGTAGTCTGACCGCCGACGACGTGCTCGAGTCGAAGGCGGCGGAGCTGTGAGCCTGGACGCCTCCTCGCCGCCGAAAGGCACCTCGGCGCGGCCCACGAAGCCGCCCCCGACGGCGTTCGCGGTCCTCGGCGTCCTCGGGTTCATCGCCATCACGATCGCGGCCGGGTACGACTGGACCTACGGCATCGCGTTCTCGATCACCGAGATCATCGAGAACTTCACCCGGACCAACCCGGCCTACGAGGGCCTGCTCAACATCGACTGGACCCGCTTCGAGTCCGAGGTGGTGCGGCAAGGGTTCGCCGAGACCTTCCAGATGGCGACGATCGCCACCATGCTCGGCGCGCTGTTCGGGCTGCCGCTGGCGCTGTTCAACTCCGTGACCGGCGCACCGAACAAGACGGTGTACGTCCTGGTCAAGAACTTCAACAGCGTCGTCCGCGCCATCCCCGACCTGGTGTACGCGGTGCTGTTCGTGGCCATGATCGGCCGCGGGGTACTGCCCGGTGTCCTGGCGCTGTTCTTCCTGTCGGTCGCGGTCATCGCCAAGCTGACCAGCGACACGGTCGATGGCGTCGACCCGGGACCGATCGAGTCAGCCCGGGCCAGCGGCGCCTCGCACCTGCAGATGGTCCGGACCGCCCTGCTGCCGCAGGTCCTGCCGAACTACGTCTCGTTCTCGCTCTACACCTTCGAGATCAACCTCCGTGGCTCGGCGGTGCTCGGGTTCGTCGGTGCCGGTGGTATCGGTGAACCGCTGAACAACTACTACCAGCGGGGCCAGTACGACCGGATGTGGGGGGTGGTCGTCGGGTTCTTCCTCGTGGTGTTCCTCGTCGACCGGATCTCCATCGCGATGCGCAAGAGGCTGCTGTGAGCGCGCCGACCACCGACGATCAGGCCCGTCGCCGCAACGAGGAGATCGTGCGGCCGGAGAAGCCGTTCGCCCGGTTCCGTTGGGTCGTGACCATCACCTTGCTGGTGCTGTGGTTCGGGACGACCTCGACGGTCGACATCGAGTTGTCCGGGCTCGCGCAGCTCCCCGAACGCATCGTGACCTACCTCGGGCTGATGTACGGCCCACCCGATCTGTCGGTGCTGGGCCAGGCCGTGGAGGAGATGGTCATCTCCCTCGGCATGGCCTGGATCGGCACGATGATCGCCGCCGCGTGCTCGTTCCCGTTGGGGTTCCTCGCGGCGCAGAACCTCAGCAAGCGGCCGACGGTGTTCGTCGCCCGGCAGGTGCTGAACTTCTTCCGTGCGGTCCCCGAGATCATCTTCCTGATCCTGTTCATCCCGATCTTCGGTCTCCAGCCGATGGCGGTGGCTGTGGCGCTGGGGATCAGTTCGATCGGCACGATCGGCAAGCTCACCGCGGAGGTGATCGAGGGCATCGATCCCGGCCCGTTGGAGGCAGCCGACGCCAGCGGTGGTGGCCGGCTTCAACGGATCCGCTGGTCGGTGATCCCGCAGGTGATGCCGGAGGTGATCGCGCTCTGGCTCTACCGGTTCGAGATCAACATCCGCAACTCGGCCGTGGCCGGCGCGGTCGGCGCCGGGGGTATCGGCACGCTGCTGGTGCGGCAGATCGGCCAGGTCCGTGACTTCGCCGGGGCCGGGACCTCCCTGGCGGTGATGATCCTGATCACCCTGCTGGTCGACACCGCGAGCGGTCGGCTCCGCCGTCGTATCATCCGCGGCCCGACCCGGTCGGTGGACATCGGCGCGGAGGAGCCCGACGGCGGCCACTCGGGTGACGGCGGTGCACCCGCCAAGAACCCCATCGCCCCGATCTGATCGCCGGCACGAGCTGCGACCCTCGTCCGCGCGTCGGGTGGTCCGATCGATGACCCCCTGCCTGGAGGAAGCGTGATGCGTTCAACGCAACGGGAGGTCCTGCAGCGTCGCACCCGGGAGGTGCGCGAGGCAGAGGAGGCGGAGCGGCTGGCGCCTATCGCCACGTTGGCGAGCCGGGCGCAGCCCCGCGACCACCCGGAGCCGGAGGATCCCTACCGCACCACGTTCGAGCGCGACCGCGACCGCATCCTGCACTGCAAGGCGTTCCGGCGCCTGAAGCACAAGACCCAGGTGTTCCTCAACCCCGAGGGCGATCACTTCGTGACCCGGCTGACGCACACGCTGCAGGTCGCCCAGGTCGGCCGCTCGATCGCCAACGCGCTGGCGTTGAACGAAGCGCTGGTGGAAGCGATCTGTCTCGGCCATGACATCGGCCACGCACCGTTCGGTCACACCGGCGAGGACGCCCTGTCGCCGTTCGTGGAGGGTGGCTGGCAGCACGCGATCCACGGCGTTCGGATCGTGGAGGTGCTCGAGCCCCTGAACCTCACCCGGGAGGTCCGCGAAGGCATACGGCAGTCCAGTTGGCGCAACGATCCGCCACCGTCGACCGCCGAAGGCATGGTGTGCCGGTTCGCCGACCGGATCGCCTACCTCGCGCACGATGCACAGGACGCCCAGCGGGCCGGGGTGCTGCATCCCGAGGACATCCCCGTCCATCTGCGTGAGCGGTTCGGCCCGCCCGGCCGTCAGTGGATCGACACGATGATCGAGATGGTCATCGACGACTCGATCCGGGCCGGCGAGGTCGCGATGGCGCCGGAGCACCTCGAGCCGATGACCGAACTGCGGACCTGGATGTTCGACCACGTCTACCTGCGTCCGGAAGCACGTGCGCACGCGGCCCGGGCGGTGCGCGTGATCCAGGACCTGGTCGGCTGGTACCGCGACCACCCGGACGAGATCCCGGACAGCTACCGACTGGACACCTCGACGGACCTGCAGGCCGCGGTGGACTACGTTTCCGGCATGAGTGACAAGTTCGCGATGCGTGCTCACGACGCCCGGTTCCGACCATCGGGGCTGTACTGAACCCGCTGGTCGACGCACGGGGGTTGGTGAAGCGCTTCGGCGCCTTCACCGCCGTCGCCGGGATCGACGTCGAGGTGGCGCGCGGTGAGGCGTTCGGGTTCCTCGGGCCGAACGGTGCCGGCAAGACGTCCGCGATGCGGATGATCGGCGCCACCTCACCGATCAGCGAGGGCCACCTGCGGGTGCTCGGGCTCGACCCCGAAGCCGACGGGGTCGAGCTGCGTGCACGGCTCGGTGTCGTCCCGCAGGAGGACACGCTGGATCAGGACCTCACCGTCGAGGAGAACCTCTACGTCTTCGGTCGGTACTTCGACCTGCCACGTCGGACCCTGCGGACACGCATCGATGAACTGCTCGACTTCGTACAGCTGTCCGACCGGCGCAACGACAAGGTCGATCCGCTCTCCGGTGGGATGAAGCGACGCTTGGTGATCGCCCGGTCGCTGATCAACGATCCGGAGCTGGTGCTGTTGGACGAACCGACGACCGGGCTCGACCCCCAAGCGCGTCACGCGCTGTGGGAGCGGCTCTACCAGCTCAAGCAGCGTGGCGTCACCCTGCTGTTGACGACCCATTACATGGACGAGGCGGAACAGCTGTGCGACCGCCTCGTGGTCATGGACCAGGGACACATCGTGGCGGAGGGCTCCCCACGGCAGCTGATCGAGCGCCACGTCAGCCGCGAGGTCGTCGAGCTACGGTTCGCCGACGGCCAGCAGGCACACGCCCTCGAGCGGTTGGAACAGCTCGATGGTGACCGGCGGATCGAACGGCTCGAGTCCCTGCCGGACCGGCTGTTGGTCTACACCCCGGACGGTGACGCCGCCATCGACGCGGTCAACGAGCTAGCCCTGGACCCGCTGACCCTCCTCACCCGTCGAGCGAGCCTGGAAGACGTGTTCCTGCGGCTGACCGGCCGCCAGCTGATCGACTGACCTGCCGGCACGCGGCGCCGCTGGCCACCCGGAAGGAGACGGACGTGGCGACCCCCATCGCGCTGCGCGTGCTGGAGGGTCATGCCCGGGCGTACCGGCACACCTGGCGAGGCACCACGATCGGAGCGCTGGTGCGGCCGGCGCTGTTCCTCACCGCGATCGGGGTGGGCCTCGGCACCCTGGTCGACGATCGCGCCGGGACGGCCGACGCGCTTGCGGCACCGACCTACCTCGCGTGGTTCGCCCCCGGGCTGCTCGCCGCGTCGTTGATGCAGGCCGGCTCGGCGGACGGGATGTTCCCGGTGATGGCGGGCATGCGCTGGGTGGGGACCTACCGGTCGGCGATCAACAGCCCGGTCCGGCCCCGTGACCTGTTCCTCGGCAACCTGCTGTGGTCGGTCGCTCGGATCGCCGTGATCGGGCTGGCGTTCGTCATGATCGCGGCCGCGTTTGGAGCGATCCCGCTCGGGCGCGGGCTCCTGGCGGTCCTGCCAGCCGCCCTCAACGGCGTGGTCACCACCGCCGCGATCAGCGCGTTCGTCGTCACCCGGGACTCCCCGCAGGTCCTGGCCGGCATGAACCGGTTCCTGATCCTGCCGATGTTCCTGTTCTCCGGCACGTTCTTCCCGGTCGAGCAACTGCCCGACACGGTCCAGCCGGTCGTCCTCATCATCCCGTTGTGGCACGGGGTCGAGTTGACCCGCGCGCTCGCGCTCAGCAGCGACCCGGCGCTGCCGTGGGGCTGGCACCTCGGCGTCATCGCGGCGGTCGGCCTCGTCGGTGTGCTGGTCGGCTCCCGGCTGTTCACCGGGAGGTTGCGCCGATGAGCGGCACCCAGACCCGTGCCGACCCGGGCAGCGCTGCCTGGCGGATCACCCCACCGCGGTTGCTCGGACGCAGCGTGCGGTTGGTCGAACGCAACGTGCTGTCGACGCGGCGTGGTTGGCTGCTCTTCGTCAGCGGGTTGTTCGAGCCGATGTTCTACCTGTTCGCCTTGGGTATCGGGGTCGGGGGGCTGGTCGGCGAGGTCGTCGGACCCGATGGGCAGGCCATCGCCTACGGCGTCTTCGTCGCGCCCGCCCTCATGGCCGCGTCGGCGATGAACGGAGGCACCTACGAGTCGACGATCAACGTGTTCTCGAAGCTCAAGTGGGGCAAGGTCTACGACGCCATGCTGGCGACACCGGTGACGCCACGCGACATCGCGGTCGGGGAGCTGAGCTGGGCGCTGCTGCGCGGCCTGGTCTACGCGGTCAGCTTCCTGGTGATCGCGACCGTCGTCGGGCTCGTCCCATCGTGGTGGGCGCTGCTGGCCGTGCCGGCTTCCAGCCTGATCGGGTACTGCTTCGCCGGGCTCGGGCTGATGGCGACCACCTTCATGCGGAGCTGGCAGGACTTCGACCTGGTCGAACTGGTGATGCTGCCGCTGTTCCTGTTCTCCGCGACCTTCTACCCCTTGGAGGTCTACCCGGAGGCGATCCGCTGGGTCGCCCAGCTCTCACCGCTGTACCACGGCGTCGCGCTGGTCCGTGGGCTGATGCTGGGTGCGCTCGAGTGGCTCCTGTTGGGGCACGCCCTGGTGCTCGCGGCCCTCGGAACGTTCGGGCTTCGCGTCGCGACGCGACGGTTCGCGCGGTTGTTGCGCACCTGAGCGATCGGCTCGGCCGGTAGCGTCGCGGTGATGACGACGCTGACCGTACGACACGCGACCGCCGACGACCTGCCGGCCGTCGCGGCCATCTACACCCACTACGTGCTGCGGACCACGACCACCTTCAACACGGAGGTGCGTACGCCCAAGGAGTGGCGCGATCGCTTCGAGGGACCGATCGTCGAAGGTGGTCACCGCCTGCTCGTCGCCGAACTCGACGGCGAGGTGGCCGGCTTCGTCGAGACCCAGCGGTTCCGACCGAAAGTCGCCTACGACCGCTCCGTGGAGCTGTCGGTCTACACCGCTCCCGACGCGCAGGGCCGAGGCGTGGGCAGCGCCCTCTACGGCGAGCTGTTGGCGCAGCTCGAGGCGGACGATCGCTTTCACCGGGCGTACGCGATCGTGGCGTTGCCGAACCCGACGTCCGTCCGGTTCCATGAACGGTTCGGGTTCGTCCACCGTGGCACCCTGACCGAAGCCGGTCACAAGTTCGGTCGCTACCTCGACGTCGCCTACTTCGAACGGCCGCTGTGAGCAACGACGATGTGCAACTCGAGCCGCACGACGTCCACGACGCCGTGGGCGGGCTGCCCGCGTTCCGGCGGTTGGTGACGTCGTTCTACGCACAGGTGGAGCAGGACGAGCTGCTGCGGCCGATGTACCCCGACGACCTCGAACCGGGCAAGGACCACCTCGCCCGGTTCTTCGCCCAGTACTGGGGAGGCGGGGACGTCTACAGCGCCGATCGTGGCCACCCCCGGTTGCGGATGCGTCACGCGCCGTTCGCCATCACCCCCGAGGCCGCGATGCGGTGGGCCGAGCTGATGACCGCCGCCGTCCACGAGCAGACCGACTGGCCGGACGAGGCCCGGCGGTACCTGCTCGCCTACGTCGCCCGAGCGACGCCGACGATGATCAACCAGGTCCCCGACGACGTGCGGACCCTGCCGCAGCAGGACGCCTCCGGCCGCGACTGACCTGCGAGCGTGGACGCTCGGACGTCGGCACGGGCGCCTGGATTCGGTTCCTGGCGCCGGCCCCGTACCCTGTGAGCGCCGCGTACCGCGCTCGGCCGGTCCGTGACCACCTCACCGGCTCGAGGCGTACGGGTGCCACCCGCATCGCCCGAACGGCGCCCGCACGCCGCCAGGACCACGGCTCCTCGCCACCGAACCATCGGACGTCACTGCGGCGTCGGCCACCGGAGCTGGCGGTCACGGTCAGCTGCCGTCCGACACGGCCCCCGCTTCCTCGCCCGCCCGCACCCGGAGCTCCTACGTGAAGATCCTCGTCGCTGACAAGCTCGCCGAAGCCGGTGTCGCTGCCCTGCGTGAACACCACGAGGTCGACGTCCGCATCGGCCTGGACAAGGACGACCTGATCGCGACCGTCCCCGGCTACGACGCCATCGTCGTCCGGTCGCAGACCTTCATCGACGCCGACGTCTTCGCCGCCGCGGATCAGCTCAAGGTGGTCGCCCGTGCCGGCGTCGGGTTGGACAACGTGGACGTGGAGGCGGCCACCAAGGCCGGGGTGATCGTCTGCAACGCGCCGCAGTCCAACATCATCTCCGCAGCCGAACACACGGTGGCGATGATCCTCGCGCTGGCGCGCAACATCCCCCAGGCGCACGGTGCGCTGCGTGAGGGGCGCTGGGAGCGCTCGACCTGGACCGGGACGGAGCTGCACGACAAGACGCTCGGGGTGCTCGGGCTGGGCCGGATCGGCACGCTGGTCGCGCAGCGCTGCCACGCGTTCGGGATGCGGCTGCTCGCCTACGACCCGTTCGTGGCGCCGGAGCGTGCCGCCCGGCTGGGGGTCGAACTGGTCGACACCATCGACGAGGTGCTCGAGCGGGCCGACGTGCTCACCGTGCACCTGCCGAAGACCCACGACACGGCCGGGTTGCTGGACCGCAAGCGGCTGGCGAAGATGAAGCCGACCGCGCGGCTGGTCAACGTCGCCCGGGGCGGCATCGTCGTGGAGGAGGACCTGGCCGAGGCGCTTCGTGACGGCGTGATCGCCGGGGCCGGGATCGACGTGTTCGAGGCCGAGCCCACGACCGAGTCGCCGCTGTTCGACCTGGACAACGCGATCGTCACCCCGCACCTGGGCGCATCGACCGAGGAAGCGCAGGACAAGGCCGGCATGCAGGTCGCGGAGTACGTCAACCTCGCCCTGGCCGGGGAGTTCGTCGCGTCCGCCGTCAACGTGCAGGGCGGCCCGGTCGCCGATGACCTCAAGAGCTTCCTGCCCCTCGGCGAGGAGCTCGGCCGCATGCTCACCGCGCTCGCTGACCAGGGCCTGCGCTCCGATGTCACCGTGGAGTACCTCGGCGCGATCGCCGACGAGGACGGCCGGGTGCTCGGCCTGTCGGTCCTGCGTGGGCTGCTGTCGCCGGTCTGTAGCGAACCGGTCACGTTCGTCAACGCGCCCCTGCTGGCGGAGGAGCGCGGGCTCAACCTGCGGGAGATCTCCGACCCGCACAGCGAGGACTACGTGTCGGTCCTGCGGGTCTCGGGGATGACCCGTGACGGTCGACCCATCCGCGTGGCCGGCACGATCCTGCACCCCGGTGAGCGCGAGCGGCTGATCGAGGTGTGGAACACCCCCATCGACATCGAGCCGACGCCCTACATGGCGTTCTTCCGCTACGAGGACCGGCCCGGGATCATCGGCACCGTCGGGAACGGCTTCGGCGAGGCCGGGGTCAACATCGCCGCCGCGCAGGTCGGCCGCAGCGACGTCGAAGGTGAGGCGATCATGGCGCTCAGCCTCGACGACGAGGTGCCCGGCGAGGTCATGGACCGGATCGCCTCGCAGATCGGCGCGACCGAGGGTCGAGCGATCACGCTGGTGTGAGCGGCTGACCGCCGCCGGCGTCGTGGACCGGGAACGACCTCGGCTTGCGTGGTCGCGCCAGTAGGTGACGCGACCACTCAGGTCAGCGTCCGCGGCTGGCGGAACTCCGGGTTGTCCCACGCCCGTGTGGTGAGCACCTCCGCCAGATCCTCGACCGCGTCCCAGACGTCCACGCGCGTGACGTACAGCGGCGCGAACCCGAACCGCAGCAGGTCCGGTGGTCGGTGATCCCCGATGACCCCGCGGGAGATCATGGCCTGCATGACCGCGTCCGCGTGGTCGTGGCGCAGCGACACCTGCGCACCGCGTCGCGCGGCGTCGCGCGGCGTGACGACCTCCACCTCGTCGCCGCAACGGGCATCGACCAGGTCGATGAACCGCCCGGTCAGTGCGGCGGCCTTGGCCTCCAGCATCCTGCGGTCGAGCCCGTCGAAGACCTCCAGCGCCGTGTCCAGCGCTGCCATCGACAGCACCGGCGGGGTGCCGTCCAGGAACCGCTCCGCGCCAGGCGCCGGCAGGTAGCCGAGGTCGAACGCGAACGGCCGGGCGTGACCGAACCAGCCCCGCACCGGGCTGGTGATCCGGTCGAGGAACCGTCCGGCGACGTAGAGGTAGGCGGGTGAGCCCGGGCCGCCGTTGAGGTACTTGTAGGTGCAGCCCACGGCCAGGTCGACGTCCCAGTGGTGGAGGTCGACGTCGAGCGCGCCGGTGGAGTGCGAGAGGTCCCAGACCGCCAGCGCGCCAACGGCGTGGGCGGCGGCGGTGAGGTCGTTCGGGTCGTGCCGGCGCCCCGTGCGGTAGTCGATGTGGGTCAACAGCAGCACCGCGACGTCCGCGTCCAGGTGAGCGGCGACCTCCTCGGTGGGGACCACGCGAACCTCGAGGTCGCCGGTCAACTCGGCGAGCCCGTGCGCGACGTAGACGTCGGTGGGGAAGTTGGCGTCATCGGTGAGCAGCACCTGACGGCCGGGCCGCAGCCGTCGTGCGGCGGCCAGCGCCTTGAACAGGTTCGCCGAGGTGGAGTCGGTCACGGCCAACTCGACCGGGTCGGCGCCCAGCAGCGGCGCGAGCCGCTGGGCGACCCGGCGGGGGAGCTCGACCCACCCGGCGTCGGTCCAGCTGCGGATCAGCCCGCGCCCCCACTCGTGGTCGACGACCTCCCGGAGCCGTTGGGCGACGGCGGGTTGTAGCGCGCCGAGCGAGTTGCCGTCGAGGTAGCACACCCCGTCCGGGAGCGAGAAGGCGGCGCGGGCGGACGCGAGCGGGTCGGCGGCGTCGGCCTCGGCGCACGTTCCACGGTCCACGCGAACGCTCCCTGCTCCCGGGGAAGGCGACGGTAGCTGGCTGGTACCGGTGATCTCGCGGCAGGGAGGGCGCCGGCCGGCGCCCCGGCCGGTCTTCCACGGTGACGGACCTCACGGGTTCGCCTTGACATCGACACTGACGTCGGTGTCAACTTCACACCTCCGGGGGACGGCCCTCCGCCGTCCCCACGCGTCCGCAGGAGGTCGCCTTGTCGATCGCGTTCGTCTTCCCCGGCCAGGGATCCCACCGTGCGGGCTCGTTGGAGCCGTGGGCGGGCCATCCCGCCCTCGAGGTGCTCGATGAGGTCAGCGACGGCATCGGCCGTGACGTGCGTGCTTTGACGGAGGACCCGACCGCCGGCGGGCGGACCGCGGACGCGCAGCCGGCGATCCTCGCCTCGTCGCTGGTCGCCTGGCGCGCGCTCGCGGATGCCGGTGTGGCACCGCAGCTGGTCGCCGGCCACTCGCTCGGGGAGTACACCGCCGCGATCGCCGCCGGGGCGATGACCGTGCGTGACGGTGCCGCCGTGGTCGCGGCCCGTGGCGCCGCCATGGCCGACGCCTGCGAAGCCAACCCCGGCACCATGGCGGCCGTCGTCAAGCTCGCCCCGGACGCCGTCGAGGTGCTGGTCGATCGGATCGACGGGTTGGTCGTCGCCAACGACAACGCGCCGGGACAGGTCGTGGTCGCCGGACCGCCGGACGCGGTCGGGGCCGTCGCCTCGCAGGCACGGGACGCCGGGGGACGCGCGCTGCCCTTGGACGTCGAGGGGGCGTTCCACTCCGCGGCGATGGCACCGGCGGTCCCCCGGGTGGCCGAGATGCTGGAACGCACCGGCGTCGCCGACCCGACCGTCCCGCTGGTCTCCGGTGCCTCCGTCACGGAACGGATCGCCGCGGACGGCATCGCGACGGATCTGCAGGCGGGGATCCTCTCCCCGGTGCGCTGGCGCGAGGTGCAACTGGCGCTCGCCGCTCACGGCGTCACCGACCTGGTCGAGGTCGGGCCCGGTGGGGTCCTCTCGGGGCTCGCCAAGCGCACGGTCCCTGACGTCACCGTCCACCGCGTGGAGGGGCCGGAGCACCTCGATGCGTTGCTCTCTGCGTTGACGTCCGCATCCAGCGGCCCGCGCGCCTAGCGTCACCCCTGGCCGTCGGCGGTCGGCGGTCGCGGACCGCCCTCCCGCCGCGCCGCAACGAGGAGGAGCCGTGAGCTCATCGACCATCCCCAAGGGGCACACGCTGCCGGTGCGCTTCGCCGGTCTGGCGTCGTACCTGCCGGACCGCGTCGTGACCAACGACGACCTCGCCGAGGTCCTCGACACCAACGACGAGTGGATCCGCACGCGCACGGGGATCCGTGAGCGGCGGGTCCTGGCTCCCAACCAGGCGACCTCGGACCTGGCGATCGCGGCCGCTCGCGCCGCGCTGAACGACGCGGGGATGACCGCCGACGACCTCAGCGCCATCGTCGTGGCGACCACCACACCGGATCACACCGTGCCGGGTACCGCGCCGCTGGTGGCCGCCGCGCTGGGCAGCGAAGTGACCGCGTTCGACATCAACGCAGCCTGCAGCGGGTTCCTCTACGCCTTACGCGTCGGCGCCGGCATGCTGGCCACCGGCGACTCGGCCGTCCTGGTCGTCGGTGCGGAAGCCTTGACCCGCATCGTCGACCCCGGTGACCGCAGCGTCGCCGTGCTGTTCGGTGACGGCGCGGGGGCCGCGATCCTCGTCGCCGACGACCAAGCCAGCCTCGGCCCGTTCGACCTCGGGGCCGATGGCAGCGACCCGTCCATGCTGTGGACCGAGGCCGGCGGCACCCGGCAGCCGGTCGACGGCGGCGTCCTCCACGACCGCTCGAACCTGCTGTCGATGCGCGGCGGGGACGTCTACCGCAACGCGGTCGCCCGGATGACGGCGTCGTCCAAACAGGTCCTGGCGGATGCCGGCTTCGGCGTCGACCAGGTCGATCTGCTGGTCGGCCACCAGGCCAACATCCGGATCCTGGAGGCGGTCGGGCAGCGGCTCGGAATCCCGGCCGAGCGCTCCCACATCACCGTGGACCGGCACGGCAACACCTCGGCGGCGTCTGTGCCGCTGGCGTTGGCCGACGCCCGCGAGGCCGGACGCCTGAACCCGGGCGACACGATCCTGCTGACCGCCTTCGGTGCCGGCCTGACGTGGGGTTCGTGCCTGCTGACCTGGCAGCCGACCCGGCACCAGGGAACGACCACGACCGCGGGTGGCGGAGGTGCCATGTGAGTGACCGGATCGCGATCGTCAGCGGCGGCAGTGGCGGCATCGGTGCCGCCACCTGCCACGCCCTGGCTCAGGACAGCTTCCGGGTCCTGGTGGGCTACGGCGCCAACGCGGACGCGGCTGCCCAGGTGGCCGACGGCGCCGCGGGCGAAGCCGAACCGGTCCACCTCGACGTCACCGACGAGGGCAGCGTCACCGCGGCGGTCGAGCACGCCACCGGCCTCGGCACGTTGGCGGTCGTGGTCAACAACGCAGGCGTGGCCGACGACGACCTGCTCATGCGCTTGGACCCGGCCCGGTTCGACCGCACCGTCGAGGTCAACCTGCGCGGCGCGTACCTGCTGTCACGGGCGGCACTGCGGCCGATGCTCCGCGCCCGTCATGGGCGTATCGTGAGCGTCGCCTCGGTCGTCGCGTTGCGTGGCAACGCGGGGCAGACCGCCTACGCCGCATCGAAGGCCGGCCTGATCGGTTTCACCAAGTCGCTTGCCCGCGAGGTCGCCCGCAAGGGGATCACCGCCAACGTCGTCGCGCCCGGGTTCGTCACGACCGCGATGACCGACCAGCTCGGCGACGACGCCCGCCAGGCACTCATCGACCAGGCGCCCAGCGGCCGCCCGGTCGCCGCCGACGAGGTGGCCGGCGCGATCCGCTACCTGGCCTCCGACGCCGCCGGCTCGACCACCGGGGCGGTGCTCCCGGTCGACGGCGGCGCCGGCATCTGATCCGTGCGACCATGGACGACCTGACCTGCCGGTGACCGACGCCGGCGCACCAACCCACACGCTGTCCGACCCCCCCAAGCTGGCCGACCGGCCCGCGACGACGACAAGGAGCACCACGTGTCCCAGGATCTGCTCGCCACCTTCACCGAGGTCCTCACCGAGGAGTTCGGCATCGAGGCCGACCAGGTGACGCCCGAGGCGACCTTCGAGGCGCTCGGACTCGACTCGCTCGACGTGGTGGAACTCACCCTCGTGCTGGAGGAGAAGACCGGCGTCAAGCTCGAGGACGAGGAGCTCGAGGACGTCCGGACCGTGAAGGACGCGATGAACAAGGTGCAGGAGAAGCAGACGTGACCGACGTCGTCGTCACCGGACTCGGCATCATCAGCCCGGGAGCTCGGGGGCTGGACGCCGCCTGGGCTGGCGCGTTGGCGGGGCAGACCGCTGCGGCCGTCGACGACGACCTGGTCGAGATGGGTACACCCGTCACGCTCGCCTGTCGGGTGCCCGCGTTCGATCCGGACGCGGAGCTCGGCCGCGGCTCGGCACGCCGGCTGGATCGTTTCACCCACCTGGCCGCGATCGCGGCACGTGAGGCCATCGCCCACGCCGGGCTCGCCTCCGAGGAGGACGAACAACTCTCCGGCGCCGACCCCGACCGGACCGGTGTGCTGTTCGGCTCGGGGATCGGTGGCGCGGAGACGTGGGCGTCGGAGTACCCGAACTACCTGGAGAAGGGGCCGAAGCGGGTCAGTCCGATGTTCGTGCCCAAGATGCTCTCCAACACCGCGGCCGGCACCGTGGCGATCCGCAGCGGTGCCCGCGGCCCCAACATGACCGTCAACACCGCCTGTGCTGCCGGTGCGTCGGCGATCCATCTCGGCCGGGACCTGATCCGCGCAGGCGCCGCGGACGTGGTGATCGCCGGTGGGGTCGAAGCCGGGGTCACCGGTCTGGCGGTCAGCGCGTTCGCGCAGATGGGGGCGTTGACCAAGAACCCCGATCCGGCCACCGCCTCGCGCCCGTTCGACGTCGATCGTGACGGGTTCGTCATCGGTGAGGGAGCGGCCGTGGTCATCCTCGAATCCGCCGAGCATGCGGCCGCTCGGGGAGCGACCGCCTACGCGACGGTGGCCGGCGCCGGTGCGTCCGCCGATGCCCACCACGCGACCGCACCGCCGGAGGACGGCGGTGGCGCCGTCCTGGCGATCCGGGCCGCGGTCGAGGAGGCCGGCGTCGGCCTGGACGAGGTCGATCACCTCAACGCCCACGGCACCTCGACGCCGCTCAACGACGCGGCGGAGGCTCGGGCTCTACGTGCGGTGTTCGGCGACCACACCGATCGGATCGCGGTGTCCTCCACCAAGGGCGTGACCGGTCACACGCTCGGTGCCGCCGGCGCGATCGAGGCGGTGTTCGCGATCCAGGCCATTCGCGATGGACGGATCCCACCGACGGCGAACCTGGTCAACCAGGACCCGGAGATCGCTCTCGACGTGGTGTCCGGCGCACCTCGCGAGCAGGATCTCTCCACGGTGCTGTCGACCTCGATGGGCTTCGGGGGGCAGAACGCCGCGTTGCTGCTGACGCGGCCCTGAGCATGTCGAAAGGGGCCGGATCACCGACGGACGCCCCGGACGAGGAGGGCTTCACCCCGACCGTCCCGGGGTCGCGGTCGTTGACCCGGCTGACCCTGCGTCCCCTGATGCGCGGCTGGTTGGGCCTGACCGCCGACGGGGTGGAGCATGTCCCGGCGGAGGGGCCGGTGCTGGTCGCCTCGACCCATCGCTCCCACGCGGACTCGGTGGCCATCGCGTCCGCGATCCGACGCCCGGTGCACTTCCTGGGCGACCGCAAGCTGACCGAAGCACCCCTGGTCGGCCCGCAGCTGACCCGCCTGGGGATGATCCCGCTGCGGCGCGGCGAAGGGGACGCCACCGCGTTGGAGTTGATCCGCTCGATGCTGCTCGAAGGCGCCTGCGTGGCCGTGTACCCGGAAGGCTCCCGCAGCCGCGACGGCCGCGTCCACCGACTGCGCAGCGGGGTGGCGCGGCTGGCGGCGGAGACCCGGACACCGGTGGTGCCGACCGCGGTGCTCGGCATCGAGGAGGTCTGGCCCGTCAACGAGAACCCGCGCGTGCGCGGCGGTCGAGTCACGGTTCGGTTCGGGGAGGTCATGGCACCACCGGACGACACGCCGAAGTCCCGTCGGACCTTCAACCTGACGCTCCAGGCGACGCTCGCGGCGTTGGCGGGCACGGAGATGGCCGAGACCTTCTCCCCGCCGCACGGCGGCGCCGACGACCCGGCCTCGACCGGGTCGTGACCGACCTGCCGCCGTTCGTCACCGGCTGCGACGTCGTCGACGTCGCCCGGCTCGGCAGTGCGCTCGACCGCCGGCCCGCGATGCTCCAGCGGTTGTTCACTGACCGGGAGATCGCCGACGCCCGTCGTGGTGCCCCGATCATCGAGGTGGAACGTGCACGCCTCGCCGCGCGGTTCGCCGCGAAGGAGGCCGCCCGCAAGGCGGTCGACGACCTGCGGCTGCCGTTCCATGCGCTCGAGGTCCGCTCGAGCGAGTCCGGCGCACCTCAGCTGTGGCTCCACGGCGCACGTACGTCCCTGGCCGTGTCGCTGTCCCACGACGCTGGGGTGGCGATGGCGGTCGTGGTTGGTCCGGCGTCGGTCCGGACCGATGACCTGTCCGCACCGCAACCTTCGACCTGACCCAGGAGCCCATCATGCTGCTCGACGGCAAGCGCCTGCTCATCACCGGGGTGCTCGACCCCCGGTCGATCGCGTTCTTCGCGGCCAAGAACGCGCAGGAGCAGGGTGCGCAGATCGTGCTCACCGGCTTCGGTCGCGGCCTGCGGCTCACCGAACGGGCGGCGGCCCGGCTGCCCGAGAAGCCGGATGTCCTCGAGCTCGATGTGACCCAGCCCGAGCACCTCACCGCCATCGCCGACGACATCCGGCAGCGTTGGGGACGGCTCGACGGGCTGGTCCACGCCATCGGGTTCGCGCCGGAGTCCTGCCTCGGTGGCGGCTTCCTCGACGCGCCGTGGGAGGACGTCGCGACCGCGTTGCACGTGTCGACCTACTCCTACGCGGCGCTCGGCTCGGCGTTCGCCGATCTGCTGGCGGTCGAGGGCGGCTCGATCGTCGGGCTCGACTTCGACGCGCAGGTCGCCTGGCCCGGCTACGACTGGATGGGTGTCGCGAAGGCGGGGCTCGAGTCCGCCAACCGCTACCTGGCGCGTGACCTCGGTCCCCGCGGGATCCGTGCGAACCTGGTCGCCGCCGGGCCGCTGCACACCATGGCTGCGCGCTCGATCGACGGCTTCAGCGCCTTCGACGAGGTCTGGCAGGAGCGCGCCCCACTGGGCTGGGACCTGCGCGACCCGGACCCGGTCGGCCGCACGATCTGCGCGCTGCTGTCGGACTGGATGCCGGCCACCACCGGCGAGGTGGTGCACGTCGACGGTGGGGTGCACGCGCTCGGAGCGGGCGTGCCCCCGGAGGCTCAGCCAGGGACCGGCGCGGGGACGTCCACGACCTGAACCGGGTGCGGAACGGGCCGGTCACGGACCGAGCACGCCGCGCGACCGGGGCGTCACCGCCCCGGTCGCGCCTTGCCGGCCGCGCGGGTCGGTCAGCTCTCGTCCTCCGGTCCGGCCTTGACCGCCAGCACGGCGGCGTCGGAGTGCAGCAGGATATCCTGCGCGTTGGAGCCGAGGATCAGCTTGCCGACCGGCGAGCGACGCCGGATGCCGATCACGATCAGGTCCACGTCCTCGTCCTTGGAGGCCTGGAGCAGGTCCTCGGAGGGTGAGTTGCCGCGGGCGTACTCCACGAGTCGGTAAGTGACGCCCGAGGCCTTCAGTTGCTCCTCGAGCTTCTCGAACTCCTCGCGGTAGCTCATGACCTGGTCGAGCTCATCGCGCTCACCACCGCGCATGGAGTGCACGACGAGCAGCTCGCCGTCGCGCAGCTTGGTCTCTTCGAGCGCGCGCTGGAGGGCGGCCCGGCCTTCCGGTGATCGTAGGAACCCCGCGACGATACGCATTGGCTCTCCCCTCATCTGGTTCGACGTCGCTGGTGATGCTAGTCCACATCGCCCGGCGAGCCTGAGGTCCTCGGACCCGAGCTGTCCGGGACCCCGGACCTGGACCGTGCCGAGCCCCGTCCGGCCCCCGGACGAGCATCCCGATCGTTGCCCTGCCGCCTCCTGGCGACCACTAGGGTCCACACCGCGCAGGCAGGCGCCGGCGCGCATCGGACCGACACGACCGCGACCCGGTCGGTGGTCGATGGGAGACGACCTCGCGAACCCCCGCCGGGGGCCTGGCCCGTGAAGCTCGGGCCGAGGGACCGCGCGAGCACGGACGGCACGGCTGGCAACCCCGATGCCGTGCCCGGGACGAGGAGTACGTGGTGTCGGAACACGGCAGCGACCCCACGGTGGCGCCGCGAAGCGAGGATGACCCGCGGCTGCTGCTACCACCCGATGAGCCGGTCCACCTGCTGGACCCGGACGGGACCGAGCACCCGGACGCGGACCATCCGTTGGACCTGCGCGACGAGCAGTTGCGCGAGCTCTACCGGATGATGGTGGTCACCCGGAAGGTGGACCGCGAAGCGATCAACCTGCAGCGGCAGGGCCAACTCGGGGTGTACGCCTCGTGCATGGGGCAGGAGGCCGCGCAGGTCGGCAGCGCCTACGCGCTCGAGGACGACGACTGGATCTTCCCCTCCTACCGCGAGCTGGGGGCGGCCCTGGTCCGTGAGGTCGACGCCGCCGGGTTGCTGCACCTCTACCGCGGGACGTGGCTGTCCGACCACGATCCCTACGCGCACAACTTCGGGCTGATGTCGATCCCGATCGGCACGCAAGCGCTGCATGCCACCGGGTTCGGTATGGGAGCCAGGTTCGACGACAACCCGATCGTGGCGATGACCTACTTCGGCGACGGCGGCACCTCCGAAGGCGACCCGCACGAGGCGATGACCTTCGCCGGGGTGCAGAAGGCGCCGGTGATCTTCTTCGTCCAGAACAACCAGTACGCCATCTCGGTCCCGTTGGACAAGCAGACGGCGGCACCGACCCTGGCGCACAAGGCCATCGGGTACGGCATGCCCGGCTACCGGGTCGACGGCAACGACGTGCTGGCCACCTATGCGGTCACCAGACGGGCCGTGGAACGCGCCCGTGCCGGGGAGGGGCCCGCGTTCATCGAGGCGCTGACCTACCGCATGGAGGCGCACACGACCTCCGACGACCCGACCCGCTACCGCACGAAGGAGGAGCTGGACGAGGCGGCCAAGACCGACCCGATCGCCCGCATGAAGAACCTGCTGATCGCCCGCGGGTTGTACGACGACGACCTGGAGCGCGAGATCGACGAGCAGGCCCAGGCGGTCGCGACCTACGTGCGTGACGGGATCTACGACGCCGACCACGGTGATCCGATGGAGCTGTTCGAGCACGTCTACGTCGATCCGACCGGCCACTTCGACGAGCAGGCCGCGCAGCTGCGAGCTGAACTCGAGGGCAGCGAGGGGGGTGCCTGATGGCGGTCACGTTGGCACAGGCGATCAACCAGGCCCTCAAGGACGCGATGGAGGCCAACGACCGGGTCCTGATGTTCGGGGAGGACGTCGGCAAGCTCGGTGGGGTGTTCCGGGTCACCGACGGGTTGCAAGACCGGTTCGGCGAGCAGCGATGCTTCGACACGCCGCTGGCGGAGTCGGGCATCATCGGCACCGCGATCGGCCTGGCGATGTACGGCTACCGGCCGATCGCGGAGATGCAGTTCGACGGCTTCACCTACCCCGCGTTCGAGCAGATCGTCAGCCATCTGGCGAAGATGCCCAACCGCTCACGCGGGACCGTCACGCTGCCGGTGACGATCCGCATCCCCTACGGGGGCGGTATCGGCGCGGTCGAACACCACTCGGAGTCCCCCGAGACCTACTGGGCCCACACCGCCGGGCTGAAGGTGATGACCCCCGGCACCCCGGAGGACGGCTACGCGATGATGCGGGCCGCGATCGACAGCGACGACCCGGTGATCTTCCTCGAGCCCAAGCGCCGGTACTGGATGAAGTCCGACGCGGACCTGCCCGTGGAGACCGAGCCCACCCACCGGTCGGTCGTCCGCCGTGAGGGCTCGGACGTCAGCCTGTTCTGCTACGGCCCGATGGTGCGCACGGCCATGGAGGCCGCGGACGCGGCTGCCGACGAGGGCTGGTCCCTCGAGGTGGTCGACCTGCGCTCCCTGGCACCGCTGGACACCCAGGGCATCGTGGCCTCGGTCCAGCGGACCGGGCGCGCGATCGTGGTGCACGAGGCCTCGTCGACGCTCGGCATGGGGGCGGAGATCGCCGCCCGGATCCAGGAGCGCGCGTTCTACCACCTCGAGGCGCCGGTGCTGCGAGCCACCGGCTTCGACACGCCCTACCCGCCGGCCAAGCTCGAGGAGTACTGGCTGCCGGACGTCGACCGGATCCTCGATCGGGTCGAACGGTCGCTGGAGTACTGAGCGTGGCCGGGCGAGCCCCACGTGGGCGGACGGGGCGGCGAGCGCCCCGCGAGGAGGAGCGATGAGCGACATCCGGGATTTCAAGCTGCCCGACCTCGGGGAAGGTCTCGAGGAGGGCGAGATCGTCGAGTGGTACGTCTCGGTCGGCGACACGATCGAACTCAACCAGTCGGTCGCGGCGATCGAGACCGCCAAGGCCGTCGTCGACGTGCCGTCACCGTTCGCCGGGACGGTCGTGGAACTGACCGGTGAGGTCGGCGGCACCCTGCAGGTCGGCGAGGTGTTCGTCCGTGTCGACGTCAGCGGTGGCGCGGTCGCCGACGTCGACGAGCCGGCCCACGATGGGGCGGCGTCGCCAGCGCAGGGCGGGTTCGAGGCCGGCGAGACGCACGCGGACGCCGCCGTGCCCGAGCGGGATGCCGCACCGACCGGCGCGGTCGCCGACGAAGGCGTGACCCGCGGCGCGTTGGACGCCGACGAGGAACCGCAACCGCTGGTCGGCTACGGCCAGGGCAAGGCCGGTGGCGCTCGCCGCCGG
>SKJX01000196.1 GCA_007121785.1 Nitriliruptoraceae bacterium | reverse complement strand
TCAACACCCCCGAGAACTGCGAGGGTGTCTGCGACTACGACATCGCGCTGTTCGCCTGGGTCGGCTCGCCGAACCCGGTCGGCAACGCCAACATCTACGGCTGCGACGACGACGAGCCGCGGGCGCAGAACTGGACCGCGTACTGTGACGACGAGTTGACGGAGGTGATGGACCAGGCCAACCAGACGATCGATCCCGACGAGAACGCGGACCTCTGGAACGAGGCCGCGTCGATCATCGCCGAGGGTGTCCCGATCGTCCCGCTGTTCCAGCAGCCACAGCTGCTGGCCTGGGAGGACAGCATCACCGGGCCCCAGCTCAACGCGACCAACCAGACGCAGTTCTGGAACTCGCAGGAGTGGGCGCGCACCGAGTGAGCGCCTGACCCCGTTTCGGGGCGGCAGCTAGTACCGTCCCCTGCCGGTCCCCACCACGAACCGTGGTGGGGACCGGCGCCCTACCGGACGACTGCGCCTGGAGGATCGGTCCGTGCTGAACTACGCGCTGCGGCGGTTCCTGATCTCGATCCCGATCATCGTGGTCGCCACCTTCCTGATCTTCTGGGCCATCTCGCTCACCGGCGATCCGCTGCAGGATCTCCGGCAGCAACCCAACATCACGACCGAGCAGATCGAGCGGGTCCGTGAGAACCGTGGGCTCGACGAACCGTTCTACGTCCAGTACGCGGTCTGGGTCCAGCAGATCCCCACCGGTGGGTTCGGCGAGTACCTGCTCTCCCCGCGACCGATCGCCCCGGATCTCCAGCGGGTGGTCATCCACACCCTCCAGCTGGTCATCGCCGCGGAGGTGCTGGCCTTCATCGTCGCGGTCGCCCTCGGGACCCTCTCCGCGACCCGGCAGTACAGCGTCTTCGACTACAGCACCACCACGCTCAGTTTCATCGGGTACTCGATGCCCTCGTTCTGGTTCGCGCTGATCCTGCAGGTCATCGTGGTCCAGATCTTCGAGCTGACGGGTGTGCGATTACTCCCGTTGGCCAACCTGTCGTCCCCGAACCCCGGGACCGGGCTGGCGTTCGTGTGGGATCGGGCCCTCCACCTGGTCCTGCCCGTCATGTCGCTCGCGATCTTCTCGGTCGCCAGCTACAGCCGGTACATGCGCGCCTCCATGCTCGAGGTCGTCGGCTCCGACTACATCAGGACCGCACGTGCCAAGGGCCTCAAGGAGGGGACGATCACGCGCCGCCACGCGATGCGCAACGCCCTGATCCCCACCGTGACGGTCGCCGCGCTGTCGTTCGGGACCCTGCTCTCCGGCGCGATCGTCGTGGAGACGGTCTTCGGGCTCGATGGCATGGGGCGGTACTTCATCCAGATGCTCGGTCGCCGCGACCCGTACCCCATCATGGGTTGGTTGGTCATCACCTCCGTCGTGGTGCTGATGTTCAACCTGATCGCCGACCTCGTCTACGGCTACCTCGACCCGAGGATCCGGTATGACTGACCCGACCCCCCGCCACGACACCTCGACCTCGGACCCGGAGGAGCCGCCGCCCGGCGGCGTCCTCGCGGAGTCAGACGAGCAGGTCGCGGCGTACTCCGACGGGTCGGAGATCGCTGCACGCTCGCAGTGGCAGCTGTTCCGGCGGAAGTTCTTCCGCCACAAGCTGGCCATGGGCAGCCTCGTCTACCTCGCGATCGTCGTCGTCGCGGCGATCAACGCGGAGACGGTCGCCCCGTACGCCTACGACGACATCAACGTCGTCATGCGTGGCACCGCGCCAACCTTCGAGGAGATGCACTTCTTCGGCACCGACCAACTCGGGCGGGACTACTTCAGCCGGGTCCTCTTCGGTGCTCGCACCTCGCTCTCGGTCGCCTGGATCGTGGCGGTGGTGGTCGGCGTGATCGGTACCACCGTCGGTGCGATCGCCGGCTTCTACCGGGGCTGGGTCGACGCGGCCCTGATGCGCATGACCGACCTGGTCATCATCTTCCCCGCGCTGGCCGTCCTGCTGGTCTTCGCCGCGCTGTTCGGGCAAGGGCGCCCGACCCGCATCGGCATCATCCTCGGGCTGCTGTTGTGGCCGACCCTGGCCCGCATCGTCCGGGGGGTGTTCCTCTCGCTCCGCGAGAAGGAGTTCGTCCAAGCCGCGCGCGCCTGCGGGGCCGGCGATCTGCGCATCATGTTCCGGCACATGATCCCGAACACCATCGGGCCGATCGTCGTCAACATGACGCTGGTCATGGCGGCCGCCATCATCATCGAGGCCACGCTGGCTTTCCTCGGTTTCGGGGTGAACCCGCCGACGCCCGCCCTGGGACGGCTCATGGACGAAGGGCGCAGCTCGATGCAGACCCAGTGGTGGTTGATCGTGATGCCAGGCATGGCACTGGTGTCGATCGCGCTCGCCGTCAACTTCATCGGTGACGGGTTGCGCGACGCTCTCGACCCGACTCAGCAGGAGAAGTGATGCGTCCGGCCGAGTCCTCCCTCCCGATGTCGCAAGGCAGCCTCCGATGAGCGACCCACTGCTGTCCATCCGCGATCTCGTCACGCAGTTCGACACCGCCGACGGCACCGTCCGCGCGGTCGATGGCGTGTCCTACGACGTCTACCCCGGCGAGACGGTGGGCGTCGTCGGCGAGTCGGGATCCGGCAAGTCGGTGACGGTCATGAGCGTCCTCGGCCTGATCCCCGAACCGCCCGGACGGATCGCCGATGGGCAGGTCCTGCTCGAGGGTCGGGACCTGCTCACGCTCTCCGACGCCGAGTTCCGCGATGTCCGCGGCAAGGACATCGCGATGATCTTCCAGGATCCGATGACCTCGCTCAACCCGGTGCTCACCGTCGGGTCCCAGATCGCCGAGGCCATCGAGGTCCACCGCAGCCACCTCAGTGACGATGCCATCCGCAAGCGGGTGATCGAACTGCTCGAACTCGTCGGTGTCCCCAACGCCGACGACCGGTTCGACCAGTACCCCCACGAGTACTCGGGAGGCATGCGCCAGCGGGCGATGATCGCGATGGCGATCGCGAACGAGCCCAAGATCCTGATCGCCGACGAGCCGACCACGGCCCTGGACGTGACGATCCAGGCGCAGGTCCTCAACGTGCTCCAGACCGCCCAGGACGAGACCAACGCCGGGACGATCCTGATCACCCACGACCTCGGCGTCATCGCGGAGATGGCGGACCGGGTCGTGGTGATGTACGGCGGCCGCGTCGTGGAGACCGGCACCGTCGACGAGATCTTCCACTCCCCCAAACACCCTTACACGCTCGGCCTGCTCTCCAGCCTGCCCCGCCCCGACGCCGACCTCGAGCGGCTCGAGCCGATCCCCGGGCAACCACCCAGCCTGATCAACCTGCCGAGCGGCTGCGCGTTCCATCCACGCTGCCGGATGGGCAACGATCGTCAGCGCTGCCGGTTCGAGACCCCGGAGCGCATCGATCTCGACGCCGGTCGAAGCACCGCCTGCCACTACTACGAGGAGATGGACGCGGAGATCCAGCGCGTCCAGGATGCGACCGGCGCGGAGATCTCCACGGAGGACGAGGACGCATGAGCGCGGAGCCAACGATGGGCGACGTCCTGGACGAGAACCTCCATGAGCGGTCACCGCTCGGCACGGAGATCCTGCGGGTCGACGACCTCACCAAGCACTTCCCTCTCCGGGGCGGGTTGCTGAACCGGACCTTCGGGCAGGTCCAGGCCGTCGACGGCGTCAGCTTCGACGTCAAGGCCGGTGAGACGGTCGGGCTGGTCGGCGAGTCGGGCTGTGGCAAGTCCACGACCGGACGGTGCATCGTCCGGCTGCTCGACCCGACCGAAGGCCAGGTGAACTTCAAGGGTCGCGACCTCGCCAAGCTCTCCAAGCGTGAACTGCGCGCGGTCCGTCGGGAGATTCAGATCGTCTTCCGGGACCCGTACGCGAGCCTCAACCCGCGTATCACCGTCAACGAGATCATCGCGGAGCCGCTCCGGATCTACGGCCGCTACCGCGGCCAGGACGGGGCCAAGCGGGTCCAGGAGTTGATGAAGCGCGTCGGGCTCAACCCCGAACACCGCAACCGCTTCCCGCACGAGTTCAGCGGCGGGCAACGCCAGCGCATCGGGATCGCCCGTGCGCTCGCGCTCGATCCGCAACTGCTGGTCCTCGACGAACCGGTCAGCGCCCTCGACGTGTCGATCCAGGCACAGGTCATCAACCTGCTCGAGGACCTGCAGGACGAGTTCGGGCTCGCGTACCTGTTCATCGCCCACGACCTGTCGGTGATCCGCCACCTCTCCGACCGGGTCGCCGTGATGTACCTGGGCAAGATCATCGAGTTCGGCACGACCGAGCAGATCTTCAACAACCCGACGCACCCTTACACGCAGTCGTTGTTGTCGGCAGCGCCGATCTCCGACCCCCGCGATCGTGGCCGACGCGAGCGCATCATGCTGGAAGGCGACGTGCCGAGCCCCTCCAACCCACCGTCGGGCTGCCGCTTCCGCACCCGGTGCTGGAAGGCGGAGGACATCTGCGCGACCGACGAGCCGCCCCTCGAGGACGCCCACGGCTACGGCCACCCCAGCGCCTGCCACTTCGCCGAACCCCGCCAGGTGATCGGCTGAGAGCTCACCTCCCGAGCCACCCGGCGGCGGTCGCTCCTCGAGGGACCGGACGCGACGACACCGCGGAACGCCGCGTCGTGCGTGGTCGTCCGTCAGGCGTTGGTCCGTCGGTGCGCCACGATGAGGGCGAAGTCCTCCGAGGACAGGCTCGCCCCGCCGACGAGCGCGCCATCGATGTCCGGCTCCGCCATCAGCGTCCGGATGTTGCCCGGCTTGACGCTGCCGCCGTACTGGACGCGCACGTGGTCCGCCGTGGGCTCACCGAGGATCGAGCCGAGTTCGGCGCGGACCGCGGCACACATCTCCTGGGCGTCGTCGGGCGTGGCCGTTCGCCCGGTCCCGATCGCCCAGACCGGCTCGTAGGCGACGACCAGGTCCTGCGGGTCGGTCACGGAGACGCCGGCCAAGCTGCCTCGTAGCTGCTCGGTCACCACGTCGACCGCACGGCCGCTCTCGCGTTCCTCGAGCGACTCGCCGACGCAGAGGATGGGACGCAGGCCCCCCTTGCGGATGGCTTTCACCTTGGCGTTGACGACCTCGTCGGTCTCACCGAACAGTTCACGACGTTCGGAGTGTCCGGCCAGCACGTACGAGACGTCGAGCCGCTCCAGCATCGGGACGGAGATCTCCCCGGTGAACGCCCCCTCGTCCTGGTCATGGCAGGTCTGTGCCCCGAGCTTCATCGGCAACCGGTCGGATTGCAGGAGCGTCTGCACCGAGCGCAACGCGATGAACGGCGGGCACAGGACCACCTCCTGCCCGACGTAGTCCGCTCCCTCGAGGTGGTACGCGAGTTTCTGGACCAACTGGATCGCTTCCAGGTGGTCACGGTGCATCTTCCAGTTACCCGTGATGATCGGCAGTCGTTCGCTCACGGAGCTCCCCTAACGCGTCGGTCCGTGCGGTCGGTCGGGATCGCACAGGTGACCGTGCAACCCCTGGTTCGCAGATTCGGTGCACCGCCGCGAAGCGACGGGTCGATCAGCGCCGGAGCGCGGCGACACCCGGCAGGTCCTTGCCTTCGAGCAGTTCCAGCGATGCGCCACCGCCGGTCGAGACGTGGTCGACCCGGTCGTCCAGCCCGAAGGCGCGGACCGCCGCTGCCGAGTCGCCACCGCCGACGACGGTGAAGCCAGGTGCGGCAGCGACCGCATCGGCGACCGTGCGTGTCCCGCCAGCGAAGGACGACCACTCGAAGACCCCCATCGGACCGTTCCACAGGACGCTACCGGCCCGTGCAACCTCAGCAGCGTACGTCTCGCTCGTGGCGGGCCCGATGTCGAGACCCATCTGGTCGTCGGGTACGGCACCCACCTTGACGGTCGTCGCTGGTGCATCCTCAGCGAACTCGGGCGCGACGATCATGTCGGTGGGCAGCAGGACCTTCACACCTCGCTCACGGGCGGCGGTGACCAACGAACGCACCGCATCGACCTGATCGACCTCGTAGCGCGAGAGACCCACCTGGGCCCCTTCACCCACCAGGAACGTGAACGCCATCGCCCCACCGACCGCGAGTACGTCGACGCGCTCGAGCATGTTCTCCAACACCGGCAACTTGTCCGACACCTTGGCGCCACCGAGCACGGCGACGTACGGCCGGGCCGGCTCGGTCAGCAGATGACCGAGGACGTCGAGCTCGCGTTCGAGGAGGAGACCGGCGTAGCTCGGAAGCCGAGCAGCGATCCCGGTGATCGATGCGTGCGCGCGGTGTGCCGCCCCGAAGGCATCGTCGACGTAGGCATCAGCCATCTCGGCCAGCGTCTCAGCGAATGTCTCGTCCGCAGAGGTCTCCCCCGGGTGCCAGCGGAGGTTCTCCAGCAGCAGCACCTGCCCCGGTTGGAGCGCGGCCGCCTTCGCCCGCGCGTCGGACCCGACGACGTCGTCGGCGACGATGACCTCCGTCCCGAGCAGTTCGGCCAGGCGTTGCCCGACCGGCACCATCGATGACGCCGGATCCGGCTCGCCCTTGGGGCGTCCCAGGTGGGAGGCGACCACCACGGCGGCGCCCTTGTCGAGCAAGGAGCGCAGGGTGGGGGCCGACGACTGCACCCGCAGATCGTCCGTGATCCGCCCGTCCCGGATGGGGACGTTGAGGTCGGCGCGTACGAAGACGCGCCGACCGGAGGCATCGAGCTCCGACAGGGTCCGGACACCGTCGAGCAGTGCCGTCACAGCTTGCCCCCCACGAACGCCGTGAAGTCAGCCAGCCGCGTCGAGTAGCCCCACTCGTTGTCGTACCAACCGAGCACCTTCACCAGGCTGCCGCTGGCCATCGTGGCCAGGGAGTCGAAGATGCACGAGTGCGGGTTGCCGACGATGTCGATGGAGACGATCGGGTCCTCGTTGTACTCCAGGATGCCGGCCAGCGGACCGTCCGCGGCACGCTTCATCGCGTCGTTGATCTCGTCACTGGTGACCTCGCGTGACAGGACGAGCGACAGATCGGTGACCGACCCGCTCGGGACCGGGACCCGCATCGCCATGCCGTCCAAGCGTCCCTCCAGTTCGGGAAGCGCCAGCGCTGCCGCCTTGGCGGCACCGGTCGAGGTCGGGACGATCGACAGCGCCGCGGCGCGCGCCCGGCGCGGGTCCTTGTGCGGCGCGTCGTGGAGCGCCTGGTCACCGGTGTAGGCGTGGATGGTCGTCATCAGCCCCTGCTCGATGCCGAACGCCTCGTGGATGACCTTCGCCATCGGCACGACCGAGTTGGTCGTGCAGGACGCCATCGAGATCACGTGGTGGTTCGCCGGGTCGTACTCGTCGTCGTTCGCACCCATCACGATCGTCTTGTCCTCGCCCTTCGCGGGCGCGGAGATGATCACTTTCTTGGCGCCGGCCGTGAGGTGCTTGGCCGCGGCATCGCGTTGCGTGAACAGCCCGGTGGACTCCACGACGACGTCCACACCGAGATCCGACCAGGGCAGCGCAGCCGGGTCGCGCTCCGACAGCACCTTGATGGTCCGGCCATCGACGAACAGCCCGTCGTCGGTGGCGGAGACGGTCCCCGGGAAGCGGCCATGGACGGAGTCGTACTTCAGCAGGAGCGCGAGGGTCTCGGTGTCGGTGAGGTCGTTGACCGCCACGAACTCGAGGTCGATGTCGTTGGCGAGCGCGGAACGGAGCAGGTTCCGGCCGATGCGGCCGAACCCATTGATGGCGACACGAACGGTCATGGAGGGGTTCCTCCTACGAGGGGTAGTGGGAAGGAAGGTCGGTGTCGGTCGTACTCGTGCACGGAGCGGGCCGGTGCCAGGGGCGATCCCGCGAGTACGTCGAGGCCGTGCGGGCGTGACCGGGCAGGTGCACCGGCGGAGGTCGGCGGTGCCGGACGGGAGCGGAAGCGGGGCGTTGTACAGGGCGGTCACCCGACCGGAGGTGCGATCCAGGCCGTGCGGCGCGCGCTCGGACCGACCCTACCATCGGCTCGAAGCGGCGGTCACGGGTCGGTTGGCCCTCGATCGGACGGGTCATCGGACCCCGCCGCGATCCCTTCCAGACGGCGGAGGCGACGGTGGACCGCGGACTTGCCGATCGGGGGATCGAGCAGTTGTCCGAGCTCGCTCAACGAGGCGTCCGGGTTGGCCAACCGGGCCAGCGCGATGCTGCGCAGGTCGTCGTCGAGACCGCTCCACCCGACGGCCTGCACCGCCCGTTCGACGGCGGCGACCTGCGCCGCGCTCGCATCGATCGAGCGACGGAGGTTGGCGCCGTCCGCATTGGCGAGCCGTGTGGCATCACCGCGCAACTGACGTCGCAAGCGCTGGTCGTCCCACTCGAGGAACGCCTGCGGCGCTCCGAGGGTCGCCAGTAGCTCACCGATCCGCTCCCCGGACTTGATGACCACCCGAGGTCGCTCCTCATCGGTGGGGCGGACCGGGGCCCTCAACAGCTGCGTGAGCACAGCCGCCAACGCACCGGCGGATGCCGCCGTGGTCGCCGCGATCTCGGCGTGGGGTGGACGCTCGGGCGATGAGATCGAACCGGCACCCAACATCGCGCCACGGGCGAACGCCTCCGCGGCAGCCACGGTGAGCTCGGCAGCGACGGCGTCGACGGGGCGTCCATCGTGGTCGACGATCCCGAGGTCCTCGGCGATCTGCTCCGCACCGACGTCGATCCGCACGCGGTAGCTCCGGGACGATCGGATGCCGTCAGGGAGCCGGACGGACAGCTCCGGGCGGAGGCCGAAGCGGTGCTGCACGAGGGTGTAGGCCCGGCGCGCGACCGCGCCCGAGGTCGACTCGACCGAGACCTCCACGCGTGTCGGTGTGCCGCCGACGATCGTCAGGTGTCCCGCGAACCGGAGGAGTGCCGTCAGCTCCGCACGCGCCATCGACGCATCGCCGATCGGCTGACGGGCCAACTCCTGGCGGACGCGTTCGGTGAAGCGCTCGGTCACGGGTGGACGAGCACCTCCTTCAGCAGGTCCGCCAGGACCTGCGGTGCATGCCCGTCGCGGCCGTCGAGCAGGTCGGCGCGCAAGGTCCGGCCGACCCAGGGTGCGAGGTCCGCATCGGTGCCGGTCAGTGGCGCGCCGCTCCCCCGAGGTGCCGGACCCTCGTGGAGGATGAGCACATCGATCCCGATGCCCGGGACGTGCCGGTGGAGGGCGTCGAGGTGGTCGATGAGACCCATCCCCTCGGTCTCGCCGGGCTGCTCGCGGAGGTTGGCGACCAGCACGACCGGCACGGTGGCCCGCACGACCGCTCGGGCGACGTCGGGGACCAGCAGGTTGGGCAACAGCGAGGTGTACAGCGAACCCGGACCGAGCACGATCAGGTCGGCCCGCTCGATCGCGCCCACCACCTGCGGATGCCCCCTCGGGTCGGATGGCTCGAGCCAGACGCGCTCGAGCCGAGGGGTCGCCGCGACGGCCGCCTGACCGGTCACCGCCCCGCCAGCGGTCGCTGCGTGCAGGGAGACGTGGTCGGTCGTGCAGGGCAGGACACGTCCGGGGATCTCAAGCAGACGGGCCAGGTGGTCCAGCGCGCGGACCACGTCTCCGTCGCTGAGTTCCTGCAGCGCGACGAGGATGAGGTTGCCGAGGCTGTGGCCTGCCAGTTCCCCTTTCCGGAAGCGGTAGGCGACCAGGTCGGCCAGGAGCGCTCCCGGCGCGAGGGCCGTCAGGGCCATCCGAAGATCGCCCAACGGCAGGATGTCCAGGTCACGGCGCAGACGGCCGGAGGACCCCCCGTCGTCGGCGACCGTGACGACCGCCGTCACCTGCTCGACGACGGAGGGGAGGGCGCCCAGCGCCCGTGCCAGACCGTGGCCTCCTCCGATCGCCACCGCCCGCGATCCCGTCGGGGGGCGCTGCTCGGTCGCGTGGTCGGTCCGGCTCACTCGGCGCCCAGGTCACGGTGGTTGACGTTGACCGGCAGGTCGAAGGTCGTCGACAGGTAGTGGCCGATGCGGTCGCTGATCGCGACCGAACGGTGCTTGCCCCCCGTGCAGCCGACGCCGATCGTCAGGTAGCGCTTGCCTTCGGTGACGTAGCCGGGCACGACCACATCGAGCAGCCGCTCGAGCGCATCGACGAACGGGCCGGTCGCCGGCTGGCCGAAGACGTACTCCTGCACCGGTTGATCCTGGCCGTTGTACGGCCGGAGCTTCTCGACCCAGTGCGGGTTCGGCAGGAAACGCACGTCGAAGAGCAGATCGGCATCGCGTGGGGTGCCGTGCTTGAACCCGAACGAGACCACCTCGATGCGCAGCGAGGCCGAACCGGGGTCGTCGAGCAGTCCGAGTACCCGCTCGCGAAGCTCGTGGACGTTCATGTCCGAGGTGTCGACGATCAGGTCCGCCAACCCTCGCAGCTCCGTGAGCTGCTGCCGCTCGGCCTGGATGCTCGCCATCACACCGGAATCGTCCGCCGCCGGGTGGAGCCGTCGGGTCTCCGCGAAACGGCGGGCCAGCACCTCGTCGGTCGCGTCGAGGAACAGCACCTTGACGTCGGCTTCGCTCCGGCGCAGTTCGCGGATCGTGTCGACCAGGGCGGCGAAGAACTCGCGGCCTCGGACGTCGGCCACGACCGCCAACTTGGTGACCGAGGAGCCCGGGGCGAAGGCCAACTCCGTGACCCGCTCGATCAGGGTCGGGGGCAGGTTGTCGATGACGAACCACCCGAGGTCCTCCAAGACGTTCGAAGCGGTCGACCGTCCGGCACCGGAGAGCCCGGTGATCACCAGCACCCTCGGGCGCTGATCCTCCACCTGGCTGACCACGCCGGTGGCCGTCCACGGCTGGCTCCCGGACGCAGCGGTCTCCGTCCCGGACCGATCCTGACCGCCTTCGCTCACCTCGTCCCTTCCTCGCTCGCCTCGTCATGTGCCTCGCCGGCCCCGTTCGGCCCCTCCTCACCGCCGGCCGGAGCCGTGCCGTGGAGGTGCTCGTACAGGGTCGCCGCGAGCCTACGCGAGACCCCGCTCACGCCGGCGAGGTCCTCGACGCTGGCTCGTCGCAGGGCGGCGACGGAGCCGAACCGTGCCAACAGGGCTTGCCGTCGTCCCGGGCCGATGCCCGGGACGTCATCGAGCTCGGATGTCGTCACGCTGGCGCGCCGACGGGACCGCTGGTAGCTGACCGCGAAGCGGTGCGCCTCGTCACGCACGCGCTGCACGAGGAACAACGACTCGCTGCCACGCGGCAGGACGACCGGCGTCGAAAGGTCGGGTCGCCACAGCTCCTCGAAGCGCTTCGCCAACCCGACGAATGCGGCGCCGTCGACCGGAAGATCGGCGACCCCTTCCAGAGCGGCGTTGAGCTGACCGACCCCACCGTCGATGATCACCAGGTTGGGTGGGTAGGCGAACCGTCGGGCCTCGCCGTCCTCGTCGACCACCGGCTGAGCCCGCTCCTCTGCCAGCCGAGTGAAGCGCCGCCGGAGCACCTCCCGCATCGCCGCGAAGTCGTCGTTCACGTCGACCGAGAGCTTGAACCGTCGGTAGTCGCGCTTCTTCGGGAGGCCGTCCTCGAACACCACCATCGAGCCGACCACCTCGGTCCCACCGAGGTGGGAGATGTCGTAGCACTCGATCCGCAGGGGCGCCTCATCGAGGTCGAGGGCCTCCTGCAACTCCTTCAGCGCCCGGGTCCGGCTGTCGAAGTCGCTCGCGCGCTTCAGGCGGGTGCGGTGGAAGGATTCGCGCGCGTTGTCCTGGACGGTGTCGAGGAACCGCCGCTTGTTGCCGCGCTGCGGGACGACGAACCGGACCTTCTGGATGGGGCGGCCCCGCTCGCCCACCCGGCTGGTCCGCCGCTGTTCGGCCAGCAGCGTGGAGAGCGCCTCGTGGTCGTCGGGCCGCTCGGGGACCAGGATCTGTGGCGGGACGTCGTCGGCCCGCTCGGCGTACAGCTGCAGCACGAACGAGCTCAGCAGCTGCGGGGTCGACAGGGGTTCCACCTTGTCGACCGACCAGCCCTTGCGACCCACCAGCCGCCCGTTCCGCACGAAGAACACCTGCACGGCCGCTTCGAGGTCGTCCTCGTGGACCGCGATCGCGTCCAGGTCCTCCGCCTTCTCGGTGACGACCTGCTGCTTCTCGAGCGCGCGTTCGGCGGCGTGGAGCTGATCGCGGAGCCGCGCCGCTGCCTCGAAGTTGAGCGACGCCGAGGCGTCGGCCATCTCCGAGCGCAGCTGTTCCAGGACCGGCTCGGTGTCGCCGTCCAGGAACGCGGCGAGTTGCTCGACCAGCGCCCGGTGCTCCTCGACACCGATCTCGCCGGTGCACGGTGCCGCGCACCGCTCGATGTGGTGGAGCAGGCAGGGTTTGCCGGAGCGCTCGGCCCGCTCGTAGACACCCTTGGAGCAGGTGCGCACCGGGAACACCCGGAGGAGGAGGTCGAGGGTCTCGCGGATCGCGTACGCGTGCGCGTAGGGACCGAACCGACGATCGTCCTTGGCGACCCCGCCGCGAGCGACACGCGCCCGCGGCACCTCCTCCGAGGTGGTGAGCACCAGGTACGGGTAGGACTTGTCATCGCGGTAGCGGACGTTGTAGCGAGGTCGGTGGCGCTGGATCAGCGTGTACTCCAGGTGGAGCGCCTCCACCTCGGAGTCGACCACGATCCAGTCGACGGACGCCGCGGCCTCGAGCATGGCCCGCGTCCGGGCCGCGATCCCCGACC
>SKJX01000226.1 GCA_007121785.1 Nitriliruptoraceae bacterium | reverse complement strand
GGCATTGGGAGCGGTGGCATCCTTCTCTCCGCCCGGTGCGCTGCCGCCCGACACGCCGGCACGCGCCGCCCTGGCGGCCGCCGCGGCGCTGGTCCCGGCGTTGCTGCTGATCGGCGCGGTCACCGCCGGGTACGTGGCCCGGCAGTTGCAGGTCGGCCGACGACGCCGCCTCTCGTTGGGTCGGCTGCCGTGGGAGCCCGCGGTTCTGGCCCTCGCGGCGCTCGCGCTGCTCCAGCTGCGCGCCGCCGGGGGCGTGCACCTCGAGGACGGCTCACCGAGCCTGAGCCCGTTGGTCCTGGCCTTCCCCCTGCTGCTGCTCGCCGGCGGTATCGGACTCCTCGGCCGGGTGGTACGCCGCTGGCTGCCGAGCCTGCGCCACCTCGCGCACGCGGCCCGGCCGAGCCGGTTCCTGGCCACCCGGCGGCTCGCCGCCGCCAGCGGCGCCGGGATGCTGCTGACCGGCGCGGCAGCGCTGGCGCTGGGCTCGGTCGTGTACAGCGCGGCGTTGGCCACGTCGTTGGAGCGCAGCGTGGAGGCGAAGGCGGCCGTGCAGGTCGGCGCCGAGGTGGTCGCCACCACCGGCGCGGTGGACGCGGCCGAGGTCGACGGCACGGAGGTCTGGCGGGCCCGTGGCCGCACGAGCCCCGTCGAGGAGACCGTCGATGTCCTAGCGGTCGACCCGACGACCTTCGCCGATGCGGCCGCAACGGACGCGATCAGGGCCGGCACGGACCCCGGGGAGCTGCTCGGGCGCCTGGCGGCCGGCGACGGCGACCACCTGCCGGCCGTGGTCGTCGACGCCCCCGAGCTCGACGTCGCCACGCTCGACCTGCCCGGCTTGCGTGCTCCGTTGGAGCTCGTCGAGCACACGGACGCGTTCCCCGGGCTGTCGCACGTACGGCCGTTGGTCGTCATCGCGGTCCCCTCCGCCGAGGACCTCGAGCCCGAGGTGTTCGACACCCCCGGATGGTCCCGCCAGGTCTGGGCGTCCGGCACGGATGCGGAGGAACGGCTCCTGACGGCCGGGGTGGCCGAACCCCAGCTCGAGCGCGTCGACGAGGCCGCGGCGCAACCGCGGTTGGTGGCGGTCTCCTGGGCGCTGACGGCCTTGCAGGGGTTCGGGATCCTGGCGACCGTCCTGGCGTTGGCCGGGGTGCTGCTGTTCGTCGCGGCCCGCCAACGGGCGACGCGGATCTCCTACGCCCTCGCCCGTCGGATGGGGTTGCAGCCCGCGGCGCACCGCCGGGCGCTGGTCGGCGAAGTGCTGGTGCTGTTGCTGGTGGCCTGGACGACCGCGGCCGGACTCGGGATGCTGGCCACCGCCCTGGTCGCCGCCGGCCTCGATCCGCTCCCCGATCTGGCCCCGAGCCCGCGAGCGGCCGTCCCGGTCGGCACCCTGGGCGCGCTCGCTGCGGTGCTGGCCGCCGCCGGGGTCCTCGGGGCGTTGGCCCTGCAACGGGGAGCGGACCGAGCTGACATCGCGGAGGTGATGCGTCGTGGATGAACCGTTGGCCGCCGAGTGCGCGGGGGTGGTGCGGATCCACCCGATCCCGACCGGCGAGGTCCATGCCCTACGGGGCGTCGACGCGGCCTTCCCGCGCCGCACCATCTCCGCGGTGGTCGGGCCGTCCGGCTCCGGCAAGTCGTCGCTGTTGCGGATCCTGGCGGCGCTCGACCGTCCGAGCGCCGGGTCGGTCCTGCTCGACGGGACCCCGCTGGATCAGCTCACCGGGCGGGGCCTGCGTCGGTTGCGTCGCCGCGCGGTCGGCTACATGTTCCAGCGGCCCTCGGACAACCTGCTGCCGGACGCCACCGCGGTCGAGCAGGTCGCCCAGGCCGGACGCGTGCGCGGCCTGTCCCGTCACGACGCGGGCGTCGCCGCACGCGATCTGTTGGGCGAACTGGGCCTCGCCGACCGGGAGGATCATCGACCGGACGAGCTCTCCGGCGGCCAGCAGCAACGCGTCGCGCTCGCGCAGGCCGTGGTGGGCCAGCCCGCGCTGGTGATCGCCGACGAGCCGACCGCGGAGCTGGACTCCGCCTCGGCCGACCTGCTGCTCGAGCGGATGCGCGCCCTGGTCGCCGACGGGGTCGCCATCGTGCTCTCCACCCACGACGCGCGCGTGGTGGACGCCGCCGAACGCACCCTGTCGCTGCACCGGGGTGCCGTCGCCGAGGAGACGACCGAAGCAGGTGCCCTCGCGGTGATCGATGACGCCGGCCGGGTGCAGATCCCGCCCGGCGTGCTGCCGCGCTTCCCGGACCGTCGGGCGGTCGTGACCGTCGACGACGACGGGCTGCACCTGCGGCCGCCCACCGACGGTGGCCGCCACCCGGGGCCTGGCCCGACCGGCGGCGGGCGCCACCCGGGGGCTGACCCGGCGGACGGCCATCGCCAGCGATCCCCGGCGACGGATGCAAAGGACCCCACGTGACCGACGCTGCGCACGCCCGCACCGCGACCGTGCCCACCGAGGGCGACGCCTCGCCCCGCCACCGGGGCCGGGCCGTGACCGTCACCTCGGTGTCCAAGGCCTACCACCGGGGGGCGGAGGTGGTCACGGCCCTCGAGGACGTGTCGCTCACCCTCGACGCCGGTGACCTGCTCGCGGTCTCCGGACCGTCGGGGTCGGGCAAGACGACGTTGCTCAACGTCCTGGCGGGCTGGGAGGAGCCTGACCACGGCCAGGTGCGCTGGGCCGATGACGTCGACCCGCGCGCACCGAACTGGCGTTCGCTGGCCATCGCGCCGCAGCGGCTGGGGTTGCTCTCGGAGCTGACGGTCGGCGAGAACGTGGAGCTGCCGCTGCGGCTCGGTTGCGGTGCGGACGAGGACGCGGCCCGCGAGCGGCTCGCCGCCGCGCTGGAGCTGTTCGGGCTCGGCGCGCTGGCGCACCGGATGCCGGAGGAGGTGTCGCTCGGTGAGCAACAGCGCACCGCGCTGGCACGGGCACTGGTGGTGGCACCCCGGGTGCTGCTGGCCGACGAACCCACCGGCAACCAGGACGCCGGGTGGGCCAGCGGGGTGATCCAGGGCCTGCGTGCGGCGCAGGCGGATGGCACCGCCGTCCTGGTCGCGACTCACGACGAGGAGGTCATCGCCCGGGCGGACCGGCGGCTGACCATGCGAGACGGGCGTACGCTCGACCCGTGACGTGCGGGCGCCGGCGGGTGCCGGTTGACCCCGGCGGCTGCACAGCGGTACCGTTGCTGACCGCGCCGTGCCGCGGGTCGTGGCCCGCGCGCATGTCAGCGCCACCTCGACCTCACCTCGTCATCCGGGAGTCCTCATCCGCCTCGTGCGGCGTGGGCACCAGCGGATGACGGCACCGCCCGCTCCACGTGTGAGCAGACGCCGGAACCGGGCAGCGACCTCAGGAGTCCAACGTGTACGCGGTCATCGCTACGGGCGGCAAGCAGTACCGGGTCGAGCCCGGCCAGGAGCTGACCGTCGAGAAGCTCGCCGGCGACGTCGGCGACACGGTCCAACTCGCGCCGGTGCTCGTCGTCGACGACGACGGCGGCGTCACCTCCGGCACCG
>SKJX01000034.1 GCA_007121785.1 Nitriliruptoraceae bacterium | reverse complement strand
CGGTGGGCACCGGACGCTCCGGCGCGAACCGACGCACGGTGCGCCGCATCGCGACGGCCCGCTCGGCGGCGGTCGGGCCGCCAGCCGGGAACAGGTCCATCTCCAGCGGCCGGACCAGGTCCTGGCCGCGTCCCGGGGGGCCCGCCTCCGGCAGCCCGCGCAGCAGCACGAACGGGGTGCCGCTGGCCTTGTGCCGCACCAGATCCGCCGCAGCGGCGACGGCGTCGGCCACGGCGGCTTCGGTGACCTCCAGCGTGCGGCCGTCCAGATCGGTCCTGCCGCGCTCATCGCGGATCGCGGCCGTCCCGGCGATGCCCAGCGCCACGTCGGTCTGTCCGAGCCGCCAAGGGCGACCGAACGTGTCGGTGACGATGATCCCGACGTCGACGCCCGCTCGCTCGGCCAGCGCCTCCCGCAGCGTGGCGGCCGACCGGTCCGGGTCCTCGGGCAGGAGCAGGACCTGGCCGGCGTCGACGTTGGAGGCGTCGATGCCACCGTTGGCGGCCACGAACCCATGATGGGTGCGGGTCACGACCACCCAGGGCGACTCCGCCACGATCGCTGACGCGTGCTCGCGCGCCAACGCCTGCCGGGCTGCGCGGGCATCGTCACCGTCTTCGGGCAGGTCCACGACCGTGCCTTCCGCCAGGCTCACCGCCTTGGACGCCACGCACACGACGTCGCCGTCCCGTAACCGGTGGCCGGCGGCCGTCACGGTCGCCAGCAGCACCCCGGCCAGGTCGTCGCCCGCCCGGATCCGGTGGTCCGTCGGCAGCCCGATCACCTCGATGCGGGTGCCGGCCCGCGGGTCGGGTGGCCGGGCCACGGGTGGCGCTCCGGGGTCCGTCGTCGGGTCGGTTCGAAACGGCGGTGTGGGACGCTCGTCCGCACCGCTCATCGCGGCCCCGCCGTGTCGCTGGCCAGTTGGAGGCACCGCCGAGCGAGCGCCGCTGCCACCTCGACGTCGTCCATGATCGTGTCCGTCGCCACGCAGGTCACCCCGGTCGCCGCGATCTCCTCGACCGCGTCGACATCGCGTCGGTCGACCACCCAACCGTCCAGCAGGTCGCCGTAGTGGTCGGCGACACCGGCGGCTGACACCTCCGCGCCGACCGACGGCAGCAGCTTGTGGGCCATGCCGCGGACGACCTCGCCACCGACGATCGGCGAGACCCCGACCACCGGCGCCGGCGTCTGGCGCAGCGCCTCGGCGATGCCCGGCACGGCCAGGATCGTGTCGATCGAGACGACCGGGTTGGACGGCGCGATTAGCACGGCGTCGGCGTCGACGAGCGCCTCGACGACCTCCGGGGCGGGCTGCGCCGATGCAGCGCCGGCGAGTCGGACCGAGGCGACCTGTGGCGCGCCGCGCTCCCTGACCCAGTACTCCTGGAAGTGCAGATCACGGCCGTCAGCGGTGATGATCCGGGTCTCGACCGCATCGTCGGTCGCCGGGATCAGCCGGATGTCCAACCCGAACGCACGGGTGATCTCCTGGGTGACCGTCGACAGCGGGACGCCTTCGTGCAGGCGCATCGTGCGGTGCAGGTGGGTACCCAGGTCGCGGTCACCCAAGGTGAACCACGGCTCGTGGCCGAACCGGGCCAACTCCTGCGCGACGACGTGGGACTCGTCGGCCCGGCCCCACTGCTGCTCCGGGTGGACGACGCCGGCGAGCCAGTAGGTGATGGAGTCCAGGTCCGGACAGATCCGCAGCCCGAAGCGCGTGAGATCGTCGCCGACGTTGACGATCGCGACCACCTCGTCGGGCGAGACCACGCGGGTCAGGCCACGCAGGAACCGCGCCGCTCCGACCCCGCCTGCCAGCACCGTGTACACCTGCGAGCTCCCGCGTCTTGGTCGCGTGCCGTGGCATCGTAGGGGGTGCGCGGTGTCGCTACCGTGCCCCCCGTCGTGGCAGAAGGAGCCCGAGCTTGAGCGAGCCGACCCCCGAAGTACTTGCCCGTCTCCGACCGCGCGCGCTGCACCGTGCCGAGGAAGGGCGGAGCCTACGTCGCGACGAGGTCGCCGCGCTGCTGACCTGCCGTGACGCGGATCTCGACCGGCTGTTGGCGATCGCCGGGCGGATCCGCGACGCCGCGCCGTGGTACGCCGACGGTGCTTGGGGTCGCACCCCGGACGGCCGCCAACGGGTCACCTACTCGCGCAAGGTGTTCATCCCGCTGACCCACCTGTGCCGTGACGCCTGTGGCTACTGCACGTTCGCGTGGCCACCGAAGGGCGACATCCCCGCCTACCAGTCGCCCGAACAGGTCCTCGAGGTGGCACGCGCCGGCCAGGCTGCCGGCTGCACGGAGGCGCTGTTCACCCTGGGCGACAAGCCGGAGGAGCGCTACCCGGCCGCGAGGGACTGGCTGGACGCACGCGGCTACGCGACCACCTTGGAGTACCTGCGGGCAGTCTCGATCCAGGTGATCGAGGAGACGGGGCTGCTGCCGCACCTCAACCCCGGCGTGATGAGCTGGGCCGAGATGGCCACGCTCAAGCAGGTGTCGGCGTCGATGGGCCTGATGCTCGAGACCACCTCCGAGCGGCTGCTGGAGAAGGGCGAGGCCCACTTCCAGGCGCCGGACAAGGAGCCCGCCAAGCGGCTGGGCACGCTGGAGGATGCCGGGCGGTTGTCGGTGCCGTTCACCTCCGGCCTGCTGATCGGGATCGGCGAGACGCTGCCCGAACGCGCCGACACCTTGCTGGCGCTGCGCGACGTCCACCGTCGCTACGGCCACCTGCAGGAGGTGATCGTCCAGAACTTCCGGGCCAAGCCGGACACCGCGATGCGCGATCACGCCGAACCGTCGTTCGAGGACCTGCTGGCCTCCGTGGCGACCGCCCGCATCGCGCTGGGGCCGACGGTCCACCTGCAGGCGCCGCCGAACCTCTCGCCCGGGCAGTACCCGGCGATCCTGCGTGCCGGGATCGACGACTGGGGTGGCGTCTCGCCCGTCACCCCCGATCACGTCAACCCGGAGGCGCCCTGGCCGCAGCTCGAGGAGCTCGCGGCGAGATCGGCGGACGAGGGGTTCGTGCTGTCGCAGCGGCTGCCGATCTACCCCGAGCACGGGACCGTGCCCGACCCGTGGGTCGCTGGACGGATGCGGGCGCCGGTGGTGGACCTGATGGATCCGGACGGGCTCGCCGTCCCAGACGTGCGCCCGGAAGGTCACCCCTGGCAGGACCCCGAGGTGGCCTCCGGTGCGCTCACCGCGGAGATGGCGGCCGTGATCGACGGCGACGAGGCCGGCGGATCCGCCGCGGACGGGCGCAACGCCCGCTCCGCAGCGGGGGAGGACGAGGTCCACCGGGCGGTCTACGGCGACCTGCACGTCATCGCCGATGGGGTGCTGGCCTCCAACGCCCCCCGCGTGGAGGGGCCAGCACGCAGCACGATCCGCCGCGACGTCGCGGCGGCCCTGGCCAAGGCGCAGTCGGGCACGGTCCTCGACGATGCGGAGGCGCTGCGGCTGTTCGAGGCGACCGGCGTCGAACTGGACGCGCTGGCCGCCGCTGCGGACGAGATCCGCGCGGACCAGGTCGGCGACACCGTCACCTACGTGGTCAACCGCAACATCAACTTCACCAACGTCTGTTACACCGGCTGCCGGTTCTGCGCGTTCGCGCAACGGCGCGACGACCCGGACGCCTACACGCTGTCGCTCGAGCAGATCGCCGACCACGCGCAGGAGGCCTGGGACCTCGGCGCCACCGAGGTGTGCCTCCAGGGCGGCATCCATCCGGACCTGCCCGGGGACTACTACTTCGATGTCCTCGACGCGGTCTCCACCCGCGTGCCGGGCATGCACATCCACGCGTTCAGCCCGATGGAGGTCGTCAACGGCGCTACCCGGCTCGGGATCCCGATCGGGGAGTGGCTGGCGGAAGCCCAGCGCCGTGGGCTCGGGTCGATCCCCGGCACGGCCGCGGAGATCCTCGACGACGACGTCCGCTGGGTACTGACCAAGGGCAAGCTGCCCGCCGCCCAGTGGATCGAGGTGGTCACCGCCGCCCACGCGATCGGGCTGCCGTCGTCATCGACGATGATGTACGGCCACGTGGACGAGCCCCACCACTGGGTCGCACACCTCAAGCTGCTGCGTTCGATCCAGGAGGAGACCGGCGGGTTCACCGAGTTCGTGCCGCTGCCGTTCGTGCACCAGCTCGCCCCCATCTACCTCGCCGGTGTCGCCCGACCGGGGTCCACCTTCGAGGACGACCGGCGGGTCCACGCCATCGCCCGGCTGCTGCTGCAGGGCGCGATCGACCACGTCCAGCTGTCGTGGGTCAAGCTCGGGCTCGAACGCGGCGTCGACCTGCTTCGTGGCGGCTGCGACGACCTGGGCGGGACCCTCATGGAGGAGACGATCTCGCGCATGGCCGGCGCGGACCACGGCATCGCCAAGAGTGTCGAGGAACTCGAGGGCGCTGCGGCGGCCGCGGGACGGCCGGTCCGCCAGCGCACGACCCTCTACGGCGAGGTCGCCGCGGTCCGCTGATCCACGGGCCCGCGTGCCGGATGCGTGTGCGTCTGTGCTCACGGGTGATCGTGGGTGCACACGCTTCCGGGGTCCCCGGGCGCGATCGGCTGTCCAGGTTCTGTCGAGCTCGGTTCGGCTCGGTCACACCAGATAGCACGTGATGGAGCGGGACAGCTACTACATGCTGCGGTCATTGGCGTTCAGGGGGGCGATCCTCGACACGAACCTAAACACATAGCTAGACAGAAGCTCTACAAAGTGGTTGACTCCTCACCCACCTACCTGGAGCGCCACATGGCCACTGCAGAGCTCTCCCCCTCCCCATCGGTCCACCGGGTGACCAGCCTCGTGGACGCGACCAACGAGCAGCTCCTCGTCGCGGTCGGCCGCGGCGACCAGGAAGCCTTCGCTCGGCTCCACGACCAGGTATCGCCCCAGGTGCTGGGCGTCGCGCTGCGCGTGCTCCGCGACCACGCGCTCGCGGAGGAGGTGACCCAGGAGGTGCTGGTCGAGGTCTGGCGCAAAGCCGACCGGTTCGATCCGGATCGCGGGTCCGCGTCGGGCTGGATCACCACCTTGACGCACCGTCGGGCCGTGGACCGGGTGCGCAGCGAGCAGGCATCGCGCGACCGCGACGACCGGATCTCGCGCCGCGACGAGGTCCGCGCCTTCGACTCCGTCGCCGACGAGGTCGAGACCAGCCTCGACCACTGGCAGGTGCGTCAGGCCCTCGCGTCGCTGACCGAGCGGCAGCGGGAGGCGATCGAACTGGCCTACTTCTCCGGTCACACCTACCGCGACGTCGCCGCCGTGCTCGACATCCCCGAGGGCACCGCGAAGTCGCGCCTGCGCGACGGGCTGCTTCGGCTCCGAGGCGCGTTGGAAGACCTGGTCTGAGCCGATCCACGCGTTCGGCCGCCGACGGACACGACGCCCTCGCTCCCGGGGGCGTCGTGTCGCTGTCGGTGCCGGTGCGCCGGTGACGCTTCCGACTCGACGGGTGTCGGCGGACGCCTCGGCGGCCTCGGTGATCGACCCAGGGGTGGGTCGCTGAGGGGGTCGCCACCGCGGTGCGGTGACGCTGCGTGGTGGCCTCGCTCGCTCCCGCGGTCGGCACCCCACGGGTCGTGGGTGGGTCGCCGCCCAGCCCCCAGGGGTTGTGGTCGGCCTTGACCTGTCGGTCCTCGTGGGGCAGGATGCCACGCATGTAGTTCCACCGCTGTCGAGGTGAGGAGCGGTCGGTGGCCACCATCACCGAGCTAACGGCGAAGCTCGCGTTCGATGCCGATGACCGGGCGTGGATGCTCGAGGCCAAGTGCCTCGACGCCGACCCAGAGGCCTTCTTCCCGGAGAAGGGCGGATCGACGCGGGAAGCCAAGCGGATCTGTGCGACCTGTCCCGTCCGTGAGGAGTGCCTCGACTTCGCCCTGACCGAGGACGAACGTTTCGGCATCTGGGGCGGCTTGTCGGAGCGGGAGCGCCGACGCGCCAAGCGCCTGACGGCTTGAACGCTCGAGGGCCGCGGTCCGACCGGCTCGGGTGACCGAGGGCGGTGGGCCGAGCCGTCGACGCGGAACACGCGAGGGAGGCCCGTTCGTCGGTCCTCTGCCGAGCGGGGCGCAGCAACGGCTGTGGTAACGTCCCCGCGTTCCGACGGACCGCTTCCGCCTTCGCGTCGACGTCGTGCACCCGGATGCGCTGACGTGCTCGGACGCGGGCGAACTGGCCGCCGCGGCCCCGGGCGCAAAGCGGGCCGTCGTGGGCGTTGGTGGTCCGCCCCAGGTTGAGGAGCTCTCGCGCCCGTGTCGGCCACGACCACCGCCACACCACCGGTCCTCGTCGTGCTCGTCACGCACGACGGGATCGACTGGTTGCCGGAGACCTTGGACGCGCTCCAGGCTCAGACCTACCCCGCGATCGATGTCGTCGCGATCGACAATGCCAGCGAGGACGGGTCGCGGGAACTGCTGCTCGAACGGCTCGGTGAGGGACGGGTGCTGGTCGCCGACCGTGATCTGGGCTTCCCCGCGGCGGTCTCCATGGCGCTCGACGCACGGGCGGCTCACGTCGCGCCGTACGTCATGTTGCTCCACGACGATCTCGTGCTGGACCCGGCATCGGTCACGACGCTGGTCGAGGCGCTCGAGCAGGATCAGCGCCTGGCCGCCGTCGGCAGCAAGCTGCGCGCCTGGGGGCCGTCGCGCGAACTGCAGTCGGTGGGCTGGACGATCGACATCACCGGCCGCGCGGACAACGGCGTCGACGCGGGGGAGCTGGATCAGGGCCAGCGCGACCAGGACCGACGGGCGCTGTACGTCTCCACCGCTGGGATGATGGTGCGGCGTGAGGTGTTCGAGAGCCTCGGCCGCTTCGATCCGCGCTACCACGTCTTCCGCGACGACCTCGATCTGTGCTGGCGGATCTGGCTCACCGGCCACGACGTCGAGGTGATCCCCGACGCGGTCGGCGAGCATGCCGGCGGTGCGGCGAACTACCTGCGGCTCGGCCAGACCCGTCACCTCGGTGCTCGGTACTTCGCCGAGCGCAACACCCTGGCGACGCTGCTGAAGAACTACGGGCCGGCACGCTTGCTCGGTGTGGTCCCACTGTTCTTCCTGGTGGGGATCGCCAAGGTGCTCGGCTTCGCGCTGACCCGGCGCTTCTCCGACGCCTACCAGACGATCCGTGCATGGGCGTGGAACGTCCTGCACGTGCGCGAGACCTGGCGGTACCGGCGTCGTGTGCAGGCGGCACGAATCCGATCCGACCGTGAGATCGTCGAGTTGTTCGGTCGCATCGGACCCCGGGTCCGCGCCTACACCGAGGCGATCGCCTCGTGGATCGCGGGCGGGGACGTCGATCCGGCACCCGAACCGTCCCAGCAGGGTCCCAAGCCAGAGCCGGAGTCGGTGGCCCGTCGGGTCGCCGGGTTGGTGCGGCGCCGTCCGACGCTGGTCGCCGGTTTCGGCTTGGTGGTCCTGGTCCTGGTGGGCGCCGCGCCACTGCTGCTACCGGGGGAGTTGCGGGGTGGCGAGCTCGCACCATGGCCCGCCGTCCCGGCGGCCTTCCTCGCCGATTACGTGGCCGGGTGGCACGCCGCCGGGGTGTTCGGTACCGCGGAGGCCCCGTCGCCAGCCCAGGCGCTGCTTGGCTTCCTGCACGTCGCCACCGGCGGCAACGAGTACCTCGCCCCACGGGTGTTGCTGCTCGCCCCCCTGTTCGTCGCCTGGCTGCTGGCGCTGCGGGCGGCCCAGATCTACTCCCCGCGCCGGCCGCCGCGCGTCGTGGCGGCCACGGCCTACGTGCTCTCGCCGCCCGCTCTCGCGGCTCTGGTGACCGGCCGTATCGGCGCGCTGGTCGCTCTGGCGGTGCTTCCCGGCCTGGTGGCGGGGTGGATCACCTTGGCGCGGCCACAGTCGGACCCCGCCCGTGCCTGGCGTGCGGTCGCGGCGGTCACCCTGCTGGGCGCGATCGGGGGCGCGTTCGAGCCGCTGGTCCTGGCGGTCCTCGTCGCCGTGGGTGCGTTGGTCACCGCGATCGGTGTCGGGCTCGCCACGGATGCGCCCTGGCGCATCGCCCTCCTGGCACGAGCCGGCGTGGCCGTGGCCGGTCCGGTCGTGCTCCTGCTGCCCTGGTCGTTGCGGCTGGTCGGCCCGGACGGGCTGCTGACGGGCAGTTCGAGTGGCGAAGCCGTCGGGGACGAACTCTGGCGGTGGTTGCTCCTCGCTCCCGGGCTCGACGGGTTCCCGGGGTTGCTGGCAGGGGCAGGGTTCGTGCTGGCTGGCGTGCTCGGCCTCGCCTTCGGGACGCGCCGGTCCGCCGGGTTGGTCGCGGCGTTGTGGACGGCTGCGCTCCTCGGCGCGGCCGGGGGGTGGTGGCTCGACCGCAGCTTCGCGACCACCTGGGCGGGGTTGCCCTTGCTGGTCACCGCCGCCGCGTTCGCCGGCCTGTTCGCGTTGGCGTTCGCGACAGGCGAGCGGTTGCTGGCTCGACACGCGTTCGGCTGGCGGCAGGTGGCCGCCGGCGTCACGGTCGTGGCGGTGGTCGTCTCGATCGGGACGGTCGCGGCCACGCTGGTGTCGACGCCGTGGGAGACCTACGCGGTGGACGATCCGGCGTTGCCGTCGTTCATCGACGTCGAGGCCGCCGAGGAAGGCCCCTTCCGCGTGTTGCTGCTGGCGGACGATGAGGGCGAGGTCAGCTGGGAGGTCGTCGACGGCAAGGGGCCGACGATGGCTGCCTACGGGGTGCCCCTGCCGGACCCGGCGGTCGACCGGGTCGAGGCCGTGGTCGACGACCTGCTCGCCGGCCTCGACCCACGCGCCCTCGATCGGCTCGGGGTCATGAACGTTCGCTACGTGCTGGTCCCACCGGGCGTCACCAGCCCGGAGCTGTCGCGTGCCCTGCTCGCGCAGACCGGAGCGGAGCCGCAGCCGATCCCCGACGGGCAACTGCTGGAGATCACCGGCTGGTTGCCGCGCGCCGCGGCCGTCTCCGAGCGTGCCGCTGATGAGATCGCCGATCTCGAGGCCGTGCCGGACGGCCTCGTGGTCGACGAGCTCGATCAACGCGGACCCGGCGAGTTCCGCGGTGAGCTCCCGGACGGCGCGTCGGTCCTGGTCACCGAGGTCGCCGAGGAAGGCTGGCGGGCCCGCGTCGACAACGAGGTCACGCGAGCGGACGCCGGCGACGACCTGGTCCGTTTCGGCGACCTGCCCGGTGGGCAGGTCCTCGTCGACCACGAAGCTGCGGCCGCGCGGGGGCTCGCGGTGACGGGACAGCTCCTCGCGGTCCTGCTGGCGTTCTCCCTCGCGTTGCGTCCCCCGAGCTTCGCCCGCTCCCACGCGCGTGAGCTGACGGCCTCGCTCGACGCCCCGACGGGCCCGTCGGGGTCGACACCCGGCCCGTCGGTGGGTGGCGCCAGCTCGCACGAGCGGCAGCCCGACGGCTCCGATCCGAGGCCGGAGGTGACCCGATGAGGCATGGCCGCTCGTTGACGGTGTCGGCGGTCGTCGCCCTCGTCGCCGTGGTGGTGCTCGCGGCGGACACCCTCGCCGGCCCGCCCCCGCCTCCACCGTCCCCGACCGTCCGATCGGTCGGTAGCGAGCCGGTCGCGGGCGGTTCGGTCTGCAGCGTCGGTCTCGGTCCCACGTCGACACCGTTCGACCTGCCGGAGGGCGCGGAAGCGGCACCCGACGACCCGGACGACGAGGACGTGGACGACGCGTCCGAGGATGCGGATGACGCGTCCGAGGATGCTGGTGACGCGTCCGAGGATGCGGATGACGCGTCCGAGGATGCGGACGCGGATGAACCGGCCGTGGACGCGGAGTTCGACCTCGAGGACGTGCGGTTGCTCGATGCCGACGAGCTCCCACGGCCGATGCTGATCACGGCTCGGCCGGGCGCGACCGGGGCCGGGCCGGCCGCTGTGGAGCTCGAACTGTTCGCCAACGGTGATCGCACCACCTCGACGTTGCCCGACGTGTTCCCTGGCGCCGACGTGCGCGAGACCGTCGATCAGCCGGACGAGTTCGGGGCCGCGTGGCTGCGGTGGCGGGAGCGGCCGGTCGTCTCGACGCGTGAGTGGCGGCTCGATGACGTCGATGAACTGCCGGATGCGACCGTCGCCGGCGGCTGCGCCGCGGCCTCCGCGGAGCCGCACCTGGTGGCCGGGTTCAGCACCAGCGACGGTTCCGACGCGCGCCTGCGCCTGAGCAACCCGTTCGCGTCGGCGGCGACGGTCGCCGTCAGCTTCATCACCCCGGTCGGCGAGGAGCGGCCGGTCGCCCTGCGGAACCTCTCGATCCCGGCACGTTCGGTCCGCGAGGTGCCGATCAACCAGACGTTGCCGGAGCGCGACGACCTGGCTGCCCGGGTCGAGGTGGTCAGCGGCCGGGTCGCGGTCGAAGGCCTCCAGGTCTCGCGTGCGGAGATCGGCGGTGTCGACGGTGCGACGCTGTTGGCCTCGACGGTGACCCCGGCCGAGGAGTGGACGATCCCGTGGATCGCCGACCGCCTCGATGAGGACGCGCCGGAGGATGAGGACGCGCCGGAGGATGAGGACGCGCCGGAGGATGAGGACGCGCCGGAGGATGAGGACGCGGACACGCCGGCCGAGCGCCTCGCGGACGGCGCGGCGAGCTGGCTGTGGATCCTCAACCCCAACGAGCAGACAGCGTCGGTCGAGCTGAGCTACCACACCCCCGACGGTGGTGACGTCCCGGCGGGGCTGTCGGAGGTGAGCATCGCGCCGGGCGAGCTGCGCCGCATCGACCTGTCCGGCACGTTGCCCGACGGGCTCGACGAGGCGGGGGTGACGGCCCGCTCGAACGGTGTCCCGGTCGTGGTCTCCAGCGGCACGCACCTGACCGCAGAGGACCCGGACGACACCGGTAGCGCCGTCCAGCTCGGTGCCCAGCCGGACTCCAGCTGGGTGGTCTCCGGTGGCACGACGCGCGGCCGCAGCGAGCAGCTTCGGATCGTCAACCCGGGGAGCACCGCCGCCCAGGTCGACATCGGGCTGTTCAACGGCACCTCCTCGACCAGTCCGGACGAACTGCAGGAGCTGGAGGTACCCGCCGGTAGCGCGACCACGGTCACGCTGGACGAGCACCTCGAGGGCGCTGCGGACTGGACGGCGTTCGTGACGGCCGCTGGCGGCGAGGTGGTCGTCAGCCGGCTGGGTCACGAACGGGAGGGACCGCTCCACCTGACGGCGGTACCGGGGATCCCGTCGTCGGGCTGGTCCGGCGAGGACAGCGGGCTGCGGGGAGCTTTCGTCGACGGCCTGGCGCGCCAGCTGCGGACCGGCCCCGGCCTGGACGCCGAGCTCCCGCTCGACGACACCGATGAGCCGGTCGAGGAGGACCTGCCCGGGTTCGGGGAGCCGGACAGCGGTGGCGAGACCGACCCCGACCCGGATGGGCCCGATGGGCCCGATGACGGTGCCCCGGACGACGGGGTCGAGGGGGGCTAGCGAGCGGTCAACGACGGCCGGCTACGGCCAGCCGAGCTCGCCGAGCTGGTCGTCGTCCAACCCGAACCGGTCGGCGAGCTCATCGACGACCGCGTGGCGGATCAGGTCGGCTAGGTCGTGTTTGTCGCGTGCGCGAGCTTCCAGGGGGCGGCGGAACAGCACGAGCCGGTCGGGGACGGGCAGCCGTGACGGCCCGCTGTCCGGCGACACGACGACGCTGAGCACCAGTTCCTCGCCGTCGCCGCGCGGGTCCGGCGGTGGCACGTCCGCCACGGCGAGCTCGAGACGGTCGAGGTAAGCCCGCAGCGCCGGAGGCAGCCCTCGGACCGCCTCGTCGACCAACCGGTCGAAGCGCGCGGTCGTCGGTGCCCGGAAGCCGTCGACCGGACGGCGTCGTCGGTCCGGCTCCGGGCTGCGGTGACGAGCATGACGGTCGTCCATGGCTCGAGGCTAGCGAGACACCTCCCCGCCGGGGACCGGCCGGACGGTGAATCACAACAACCGGTTAGGTGCGGTCCTGGCACCCAAGACGCCGCTCACGGCCCGGTCCGTGCCGGACCGCGACCGGCCGGCGTCCTGCGGCAGGTCGGGCGTGACGGGGGCAGGTGCTTGCCGTACCACACCCATGTGGTTTAGCGTCCTGTCGTGGCTACGGACGGGACAGGCGCCCTCAGCGTCGCGAGTACGGCCGCACCGGTCAGCCGACCGGTGGCGGTCGACGTCGAGGTGGGCTCGAAGGACCGGCGCTGTGCTCGGCCCGACTGCACCGACCCGGCGCGTGCCACGCTGAGCTTCAGCTACCACGACCAACAGGCGGTGCTCACGCGGCTGACCACCGAGCGTCGGCCCCAGGCCTACGACCTGTGCCCCCGCCACGCGGCACGCACCACCGCGCCACACGGGTGGCACCTCCGCGACGACCGCCCGGAGGACGAGCGCGCCGACGTCGATGCCCCCGCGGTGCCGAGCGACCTCGGCAGCGATCGCACCGTGGCGGTGCTCGCGGCGGCCTTGCGTGCGGTTCCCTCGACCTCGACCTCGACGCGCGCAGCGGAGCGTGAGCCGACGACGTCAGCGCTCGTCTCGACCGAGCCGTCGTCAGGGTCGCAGGCAGCGGCGACCGAACCCGACCCGGTGACGATCGACGCGCTGATCGACCTCGACGACGAGCTCCCGGACGCGCCGTCGCCGGCGGAGGGTCCGACGGCCGCGGTACCGCCTGGCGGGCCGCGCATGGCTGCCCTCGCCGAGCGGCGCGAGCCGGCCCAGCCGACCGCATCCACCG
>SKJX01000238.1 GCA_007121785.1 Nitriliruptoraceae bacterium | reverse complement strand
GCCTCGTCACGGTCCCCGTCGAGCGGAGCGAGCAGCGGCCGTAGCCGGGCGGTGCTGCGTGCACTGCCGACGTGGAGGTGCCACGCGCCCGTGTCCCGGATCCGTCGGCCCGGCAGCGCGTGCAGCCACAGATCGACCTCCGTGGTGGGCCGCCACGCTCCGGCGTCCACGACCGCGTGGCCGCGTGCCACCTCGGCGTGGTCGAGGCCGGCGAGGTTGACCGCGACGCGCGTGCCGGGCCCGGCGGCGGGCACGTCGCGCCCCAGGCATTGCAGCCCCCGGACGCGGTGCTGCCCGCCGTCGGGCAGGACCGCCACCGGGTCGCCGAGGTGGAGCGTCCCCCCACCCAGGGTGCCCGTGACCACCGTCCCGACACCGGCGACCGCGAACGCGCGATCGACCCACAACCGGGCACGGCCGACGTCCTCGGGGGCTGGCAGGTCGTCGAGCCGTCGGCGCAGCGTGCGCTGGAGGTCGTCGATGCCGTCGCCCTGGAGCGCGTCGGTGACCACGAGCGGAGCCTCGTGCAGGTGCGTGCCGCTCAGCGCCCGGTCGATGCCGGCGGCGACCTCCTCGATCCGGTCGTCGGTGACGGTGGCCGCCTTGGTGATCACGACCGCGAGCAGCGGGACGTCCGTGAGCGCCAACACGTCACGGTGCTCCGACGACTGCGCCGACCAGCCGTCGTCGGCGGCGACGACCAGCAGCGCCGTCGGCGCCGGGCCGGCCCCGGCCAGCATCGTGCTGACGAACCGTTCGTGGCCGGGCACGTCGACGAAGGCGATCGGCGCATCGTGGCCCTCGAGCGAGGTCCAGGCGTAGCCCAGGTCGAGGGTCAACCCACGGCGGCGTTCCTCGGCCAGCCGGTCCGGCTCCATCCCGGTCAGCGCCCGCACCAGGGTGGACTTGCCGTGGTCGACGTGGCCGGCCGTCGCCACGACGCGGTGACGGGCGGGATCGACGGTCGGCTCCTCAGCCACGGGCGAGCAACACCAGGTCGACGAGGTCACCGTCCTGGCTCGGCGGGACCGTCCGCAGATCCAGCACGACCTCGCCGTCCCGGACGCGACCGATGACCGGCGGATCCACGTCCCGGAGGGCGCGGGCCAGCCCTTCCGCATCGTCGGTGGTCAACGCCACCCCGTGGGACGGCAGCTGCGTGCCGGGTGAACTCCCCCCGCCCACGACCGCGACCGTGGGCAGCGGGCGTGCCCGGTCACCGAGTTCGTTGACCATCCAGCGAGCCCGTTCCTCGAGCCGAGCCGGGTCGGCGTGCAGCATCGCTTCGATCGGCAGCTCCAGTGGTCGATCCGAACGTGCGTGGGACGCCAGGGTCGCCTCCAGGGCCGCTCGCTGGAGCTTGTCGACACGGACGGCCCGGGCGAGCGGGTGACGGCGGCACGGCTCGACCAGGTCGGCCCGGCCCGCGATGATCCCGGCCTGGGGCCCTCCGAGCAGCTTGTCGCCGGAGAACACCACCAGGTCGCTGCCGTTGGCGACCGACGCTTCGACCGACGGTTCGTCAGCGAGCGGCCCGCCTTCGGTGCGTCGGAGCAAGCCGGTTCCTAGGTCGTGGACGACCGCGACGTCGTGGTCGCGGCCCAACGAGGCCAGCTCGTCGATGCCGGTGTCCTCGGTGAACCCGACCATCCGGAAGTTCGAACGGTGCACCTTCAACAGCAGCGCCGTGTCCTCGCCGATGGCCCGGCGATAGTCATCGATGCGGGTGCGGTTGGTCGTGCCGACCTCGACCAGCCGAGCACCCGCGGCGGCCATGACGTCGGGCAGCCGGTAGGAACCACCGATCTCCACCAGCTCACCGCGGCTGACGATCACCTCACGGTCGGATGCCAGCGCGGCGAGCACGAGCATCAAGGCGGCCGCGCCGTTGTTGACGACGGTCGCCGACGGCGTGTGGCAGACCTCCGCGGCCAGCTCACCGACCGGGCCGGTGCGTGAGCCGCGGCTGCCCGCCTGGAGGTCGTACTCGACCGTGGCGTAGCCCGCCGCGTCGGCGACGGCGGCCCGGGCGTCCGCGGACAGGGGAGCGCGGCCCAGGTTGGTGTGGAGGATCACCCCCGTGGCGTTGATCACGCGTCGGACCCGGCGACGGTCACGGCCTTCGAGCGTCTCACGGACGGCGGCCTCGAGCTGCGCGGCCGTCGCCGGCGGCGCCCCCTCGAGGATCGCGGTCCGTGCATCGGCCACCGCGGCGCGCGCTGCCGCAACCACCGGTGGCAGGCCGTGGCGCGCGACGAGCGAGCGCAGGCCCTCCCCTCGGACGAGGGCGTCGACCTGCGGGAGGGTGGCCAGTTGCGCCTGGCGGTCGACGGACATGGGACCTCCCGGTCGGCGGAGAACCTACGCGCCGGACGCGGGGTGCGTCGACGCCGGGCTGCGAGACGTCGGTCGGTAGGCTCAGGTCCGGTCGGCTCCGACACGACGTCGGCGAGGGGCAGCAGGTGGGCGAGCAGCGGGCGGTCGACGCGGCCACGGTGGTGCTGGTCCGCGACGCCGTCGATGGTGGCGGGATCGAGGTCCTGCTCCTCGAGCGCCATCTCGACTCCGACTTCGCTGGTGGTGCGCTGGTGTTCCCCGGCGGCAAGGTCGATGAGCGCGACACCCAGCTCGACCCCGCCCGCTGGCGGGGCGCTGATCTCGACCGGTGGGCCGCCGCGATGGGCACCGGTCGGACCGGCGCGCTCGGGTTGCTGGTCGCGGCGGTGCGCGAGACCTTCGAGGAGTCGGGAGTGCTGCTGGCCAGCCGGCCGGACGGCTCGCCGGTGACCTCGGACGACCTGGCCGCCGACGACGCCGTCGAGATCCGGCGCGGGCTGGCCACGCGCGACGAGGACGTCGACTGGCGGCTCTGGCTGGCCGCCAACGGCTACGTGTTGGAGCTCGGGGAGCTCGGGCTCTGGTCGTGGTGGGTGACCCCGGAGGGCCAGAAAAGGCGGTTCGACACCCGGTTCCTACTGGCGACCGTCCCGCCAGGTCAGGTCGCGCAGCACGACGCGCAGGAGATCACCGCGATGCGGTGGACCCGCCCCGCCGATGCGCTGCGGGCACAGGCCGCCGGCGAAGCGACCGTGATCTACCCGACGCGCTGCAACCTGGCGGCCCTGGACCGTTTCCGCGACGTCGCTAGCGTGCAGCGGGCCATCGCCGCCGGCGAGGTCGATCAGCGTCGGATCCAGCCCACGGTGGTCAAGATGGACGGCCGCGCGATGGTCCAGCATCCCGACGGAGGACCGCCAGAGCCGGTCTGAAGGGCGGGAGCGGCCTGCGCGCGCAGCGGGATGGTCCGGACCGTCCGTGCTCCGGCCGCGCGCCGACCCATCCTCTCCCGAGGCGGTGGCCGAAGTCCGATGCACCGCAGTGCACGCACCAAGCTGGCGATGGTGCGCCGCGCACGTCTGGTCGGGTCCGTCCCGCCCTACGCGTGCGACTCCGCCGACGCACGGTCGTCACCGGCCACCCGACCACCGGGTGGCCGCCGGGCTCCGGTTCCTCCCCCGTTACCGGGGCCCGGCCCCGGCGGTCGTCCGGGTGGGCGACCAGCCGGCGCGACCCCCGGATGCGTCGTTTGGGTACGGTGCCGACCATG
>SKJX01000248.1 GCA_007121785.1 Nitriliruptoraceae bacterium | reverse complement strand
GTCGCCTTCGGCCTCCGAAACTTCACCCACTGGCGAATCCGCGTGCTGCTCTACGCCGGCAAGCCCGACTGGACCAAGCTCGCCACGGTCACCCCGTGACCCCGCTCAAATCCGAAGAGCCCGATAGGAGCGCTGGGCACGCCCAGGCCCACCGACACCCCGCCCACCCCACGAGCATCCCCATCGCGACGTCGTGCCGCCTCGGTCACCGATTCGCCGTCCACCTCCAGGGTGCCGCCAGGGTCAGCCCTGGAGGAACCGTTCGGCGAGGAGCAGCCCGATGACGGACTTGGCGTCGGTGATCGTGCCATCGACGACGCTCTGGACGGCCACGTCCAGCGGGAGCGGGACCACCTCCATGTGGGCCTCCTCCCCCTCGGCGACGAACCCGTCGGGCACCGGCACCGGTGAGGTCGGGCGCCCGAGCAGGACGTGGGTCCGTTCGGTGCACCAGCCAGCGGAGTTCAGGAACGCCGTCAGCGGCTCGTACCGCTCGACCTCGACCTGGAGTTCCTCGGCGAGCTCCCGTCGCGCCGCCTCGGTCACCGACTCGCCGTCGACGTCCAGGGTGCCGGCCGGGATCTCCAGCAGGTACCGCCCGACCGGTTGGCGGTACTGACGTAGCAGCAGGACCTGCCCGTCCTCGGTGATCGGCACGACCGCGACCACCTCGTCGTGTTCGACGATCTCGCGCTCGACCGTCGCTCCGTCCGGCGTGCGGACGGTGTCCACGCGCACGTTGGAGAAGCCGCGGTACACCTCGCGCTGATCGACGGTCTCGAACCACGCGCCCGACATCGCGGTCAGCTCCGGCCCGGCACGGTCCCCCCGGCCGGGGTGGCTGCGTGGGGACCGGACATCGAGACCGCACGTCCGTCCGAACCTCGGGCCGACCCGAGGTCGACATGTGCCGCCGCGGCGAGCTCACCTGCCGTCGGCTCGTCCAGGTCGACCGGCAGCTGGCCGGCGACCTCGCGGCGGTGCTTGGACATCGCGGCGACGAACCCGTCGAACAGCGGATGAGGTCGGTTCGGTCGGGACTTGAACTCCGGGTGCGCCTGGGTGGCCACGAAGAACGGGTGAGCAGGCAGTTCGATGAACTCCACCAGCCGGTCGTTGGGCGACAGGCCGGACAGCACAAGCCCCGCGTCCGCGAGCTCGCGTCGGTAGCGGTTGTTGACCTCGTAGCGGTGCCGGTGACGCTCGTAGATCACGGGCTCGCCGCCGTAGATCGCCCGGACCCGTGAGCCTTCGGCGAGCTTCGCGGGGTACGCCCCGAGCCGCATCGTGCCGCCCTTGTCGACCACGTCGCGCTGGTCGGCCATGAGGTCGATCACCGGGTGCTCGCATCCGGGTTCGAACTCCGAGGAGTGCGCTCCCTCCAGCCCCGCCACCGACCGCGCGAACTCGATCACGGCCGCTTGCAGCCCGAGGCACAACCCCAGGTAGGGCACCTCGTGCGCCCGGGCCCAGCGGGCCGCGGCGATCTTGCCCTCCACCCCGCGGACGCCGAACCCGCCGGGGACGAGCACACCGTGCACGCCCGAGAGCAACGCACCGACGTGCTCGTCCACCTCGGCCTCGCTCGCCCCGACCGTTGGGGACAGGTCATCGGAGGCGACCCAGCGAAGGTCGACGTTGACCCCGTTGGCCAGACCACCGTGACGCAGCGCCTCGGCGACGGACAGGTAGGCGTCCGGGAGCTCCACGTACTTGCCGACGATGGCGACGGTGACACGCTCCCGGGCGGCGTAGACGCGACCGACCAGTGCCTCCCACTCACCCAGGTCCGGCTCGACCTGAGGGAGATCGAGCCGCCTGGCGACGACCTCGTCGAGCCCTTCGCCCCGCATGGCGAGCGGCACCTGGTACAGCGAGTCGCTGTCGACCGCGGAGATGACCCCGTCGACCTCGACGTCGCACTGCATGGCGACCTTGCGTCGCAGCGCCTCGTCCATGTCGCGATCGCTGCGCAGGACCAGCACATCGGGCTGGATCCCGATCGAGCGCAGCTCCCGGACCGAGTGCTGCGCGGGCTTGGTCTTGAGCTCCCCGGCGGCCGAGATGAACGGCACCAACGCGCAGTGGACGTAGACGATGTCGTCACGTCCGACGTCGTAGCGGAACTGCCGGATCGCTTCGAGGAACGGCAACCCCTCGATGTCACCGACGGTGCCACCGACCTCGGTGATCACGACGTCGGCATCCTCGGCGACGTCGTGGATCCGGCGCTTGATCTCGTCGGTGATGTGTGGGATGACCTGCACGGTCTTGCCGAGGTAGTCGCCGCGCCGTTCCTTGTCGATCACCGACGACCAGATCTGGCCGGACGAGACGCTCGAGCCGCGGTGCAGGCTCTCGTCGATGAACCGCTCGTAATGCCCGAGGTCGAGGTCGGTCTCGCCGCCGTCGTCGGTGACGAACACCTCACCGTGCTCGAACGGGTTCATGGTGCCGGGATCGACGTTGAGGTAGGGGTCGAGCTTCTGGATCGTGACCTTCAGACCCCGCGCCTTGAGCAGCCGCCCGAGCGATGCCGCCGTGATCCCCTTGCCGAGGGCCGACGCGACCCCGCCGGTGACGAAGACGTACTTGACCTGGTGCGCGTCAGCCACTTACGGCCCCTTCTCGGTCCGTCGGGCCGCCGCGTGCGGCCCGGTCGACCGTAGCGCCCCGCCTGCCACGGTGCGAGCCACCCCGACGAGAGGGCGAGCCACCCCGACGAGAGGGCGCGTCACCCCACCCGACGCTGCTGCGCCTGCCCGATCAGTTCGCGGGCGTGCTCGAGCCCGGCCTGTGCGCTGGCATCCCCGCCGAGCATCCGCGCGAGCTCCGCGACCCGATCATCCGCTGCCACCTCGCGGGTCGTGGTGATCGTGCGGCCGTCCATCACGCCCTTCTCGACCACGTGGTGCACGTCGGCGAACGCGGCCAACTGCGCGAGGTGGGTGACGCACAGGACCTGCCGACGACGCGTGCCGTCCCCGGCAGCGAGCCGGGCCAGCTTCTCTCCGACGGCCATCGCCGTCGCACCCCCGATGCCGGCGTCGACCTCGTCGAAGACCAGGACCTGGGCGTCGTCGACGTCGGCCAACGCGACCTCGATCGCGAGCGACACCCGCGAACGCTCACCGCCGGAGGCCGCCGTGGCGATCGGCCGCGGCGGTTCGCCCGGGTTGGGTGCCAACAGGAACGTGACCTGGTCCGCCCCGTGCGGCGCCAGTCTGCCGTCCGGGAGCGGCTCCACCTCGATGTGGGCAGTGCCGTGCGCCATCCCGAGGTCGTCGAGGTGACCGTCGATGACCTGGGCGAGTTGCTCAGCCGCGGTCGCGCGTCCGCGGTGCACGTCTGCCGCGAGCGAGCGCAGCTCGTCCTCGGCCTCCACGAGCCGCTCGGCGAGCGAGTCGGCGTCGGCCTCCGCGTCCTCGAGCTCGGTGATGCGGGCGCGGGCTTCGGCCGCGTAGGCCAGGACCGCGTCGATGTCGACCCCGTACTTGCGGGTCAGCTGCGCGAGGACCTGCTTGCGCTCCTGCAGTGCAGCGAGCGCCTGCGGGTCCGCCTCGGCCTGTTCGCCGTACACGCGGACGTCCGCGGCGAGCTCGGTGAGCTCCGCCGCCAACGCGGTTGCGCGGTCGTGCAGCGCCGTGAGCTCATCGTCGTCGATCGGGACCCGTCGCAGGGCGTCGATCGCGGTGCCGAGTGGTTCACCGGCGCCGTCGCTGCCGAGCGCGGCCGCCGCCTCGAGCGCCGCCTGCTGGACCGCGTCGGCGTTGGCCAGGCGATCCAGCCGCTGGTCGAGGTCCGCGTCGTCGGCAGGATCGAGCTCGGCTCCGTCGATCTCCGCGATCTCCGCACGCAGCCGGTCGAGTTCCCGCGCCCGCTCGCGCGTGTCCCGCTCCAGCCGGTCGGCGCGGTCATGCAGGTCCTGCCAGCGTCGGTGTGCATCGTGGTACCGCTCGAGGTTGCGACGGTGGGGGTCGCCGGCGTACCGATCGAGCAGGCCGCGCTGGACCTCCGAGCGGGACAGCCGCACGTGCTCCTGCTGCGCATGGACCTCCACGTGCCGTCCGAGCACCTCCGTCAGGGTCGACGCCGGCACCGGGCGGCCGTCCAGCCGGGCTCGTGAGCGTCCGGAGGCCGGCACCTCCCGCGAGACCACCAGCTCCTCGACGTCGCTGCCGATCCACCCGGCGGCTTCAGGCGGTGACGGACTGACCACCACGTCCACGCTGGCCGACGCGGACCCCGACCGGACCAGGTCGCTGTCGGCACGGGCACCGAGCAGCAGCTCCAGCGCGGTCACCAGCATGGTCTTCCCGGCGCCGGTCTCCCCAGTCACGACGGTCAGGCCGGGCGCGAGGGCGAGCCGGGCGTCCTCGATCACGCCGAGGCCCCGGATGTGGAGCTCCTCGATCACGGACGGTGCCTAACGGTCGGCGGACGACGGCGCTGCGGTTGGGTCCGGCTGCGGCAGCGGACCGCCGCAGGCTACCGCCCGCGCCTGCGTGACCCGGGGAGCATCCACACCCTCGACGCCTCGAGCGCACCCCGTCACCGCAGCCCGAACTTGCGGCGCACCAGCGTGGCGAAGTCCAGCAGCCCCACCCGCGCCAACCGCACCGGACGGCCGCCGCCCCACACGCTGACGATGCCGCCCGGCGCCAGCTCGATCGGCTCGCGACCATCCGGGGAGACCAACGCCGGTGCCTGCTCCGCCGATAGCTCGACGCGGACGACCTCGTCGGGGGCGGCTACCACCGTCCGGTCGAACAGCGTGTGCGGTGCCACGGGGACCACCAGGGTCGCCTCGACCTTCGGTGAGACCAGCGGCCCTCCGGCGGAGAGCGCGTACGCCGTCGAGCCGGTCGCGGTCGCCAGGATCAGCGCGTCCGCGGGCACACGGGCGAACAGCGTGCCCGCCACGGACACGTCGAGGTGGAGCAGCCGTTGCCTCGCGGTCTTCTCCACGGCGACCTCGTTCAACGCCCAGCAACGGGTGCGGGCGCCGCCGTCGGGCTCCTCGATCTCCGCTTCCAGCGTCGGACGATCCTCCACCACGTAGCTGCCATCGACCACCGCGCGCAGCGCCGGACCGAGGTCGTCGAGTTCCACCTCCGCGAGGAACCCCAGACGACCCAGGTTGACGCCGAGGATCGGCACATCAGCATCGCGACACAGGTGGGCCGCCCGTAGGAACGTCCCGTCGCCGCCGAACGACATCGCCAGATCCACCTCGGTCGCGAACCGGCCGACGTCCACGACCGACGCGACGCTGGCCAGCTCGTCGGAGACCGGCCAGCCCTCATCCGAGTCGGGGACGACCGCTTGCGCACCCAACCCGTGGAGCAGCCGCGCCGCGTCGGCGGCCGCGGCCACCGACGCATCCCGGCCGGCGTGGACGAGCAAGCCCACCTTCATGACGACGCCTCCATGGTCGTGGTGCCCTCACGCAGGCTGATCCCCTCGGCCACGGCCGCCGCGAGCCGTTCGTCGACCTCGTCGGGAAGCGTGTCCGCCGCGGCCTCGGTGAAGGCGGCCGGTCCGCCGTGCTCGTCGCCGCGACCGTCGATCGCCGCCGGTACGAGGTGCAGCAGGAACTCGACGTTGCCGGCGGGACCGAGCAGCGCGGAGGCGGTCGCACCCGCCGTGGTCCAGCCGACCGCCTGTGCCCCCAGCGCGACCCGCCGCAGACAGCGTCGCCAGACCTGCGGGTCGCGTACGACGCCACCCTTGCCGACGTCGGCGCGTTCGGCTTCGAACTGCGGCTTGACCAGCACCACTGCCTCCGCGTCGTCCGCCGCGACCGCGCGCAGTACCGGCAACACCGAGGTAAGCGAGATGAACGACAGGTCGGCGACCACCAGATCGGGGGCGGGCGGAGGCACCTGTGCGGCGGTCAGTTCACGGACGTTGGTCCGCTCAACGACGGTGACCCGCTCGTCGATGCGCAGTCGCTCGTGGATCTGGCCGTACCCGACGTCGTAGGCGAGCACGTGCGCCGCGTCGTGTTGGAGCAGGCAGTCGGTGAACCCGCCCGTCGATGCACCCGCGTCCAGGCACCGGCGTCCGGCGACGGTGACGTCGAAGGTCGCCAACGCATGGGCGAGCTTGTCGCCGCCTCGTGACACGTACCGCCGCGGCGGTGACGCGACCGCCACCTGCTGGGTCGAAGTGACCTGCGTCGACGGCTTCAGCGCGGGTGCCCCGTCGATCGTGACCAGCCCGGCGCCGATCGCTTCCTGCGCTTCCGCCCGGCTGGCCACCAGCCGCCGGCGGACCAGTTCGGCGTCGAGCCGGCGGCGGGGCGTGCCCAGCGTCAGACCTCGTCCAGGGCGGCGAGTTCGGCCGCGAGCGTCTCGTTGGCGCGCTCGAACAGCGCCACCCGCTCGCCGACGGGCACGTCATCGACCGCTTCGAGCTCGGCCCGCAAGGCCGCGAGTGCATCGTCGGCGACCTCGCCGTCGGCCGCGCCGATCGCGTCCGGCGGTGTGACGGGCTCGACGGCGCTCTCCTCCGGGCCGTCAGGGTTCGTGGCGTCCGAACTCACGTGGTGCCACCTGCCGGGCTCGTCGTGGAGGTCTTGGCCGTCTTCTTCGCCGTCTTCTTGGCGGACGCCGTCTTCTTCGCCGCCGTCTTCTTGGCGGTCTTCTTGGCCGACGCCTTCTTCGCGGTCTTCTTGCCCGAGGCCTTCTTCGCGGTCTTCTTGCCCGAGGCCTTCTTGCCCGACGCCTTCTTCGCGGTCTTCTTGCCCGACGACGTCGTCCGCGCCGCCTGTCCAGCCGCTCGGTCGCCCTCGAGGTCCATGCGCTGCAGCTCACGCTTGAGGTCGGCCACCTGCTTCTGGAGGCGCTCCACCTCGGCGGTGGTCGCCAGGCCCATCGACCGCACCGCGCGGGTGGTCTCGCTCTTGACCAGTGCGGAGACCGCTTCGCGGTTCTTGCGCTGACGTTCGAGCAGCTCGTCGACGATCTCACCCACCTGGTCGCCGGCGGCCTCACCTGACCGGACCAGCTGCTTGGCGATCTGCTCGGCCTTGGCGGTGGTCATCTCGGTCAAGCCGGATGCCGCGTCCAGGTACCTCTGCATCGATGGGTTCATGGTGGCTCCTCCCCTGCTCAGCGCCGGTGGCGCAGCGTCCCGGTACGGCCGATCCGGTCCCGGAGCGGTTCGGCCCGAGCCTAGCGTTCAGCACCCCGTCGAGCGCGGTACCGGGCCGGTCGTCCGAAGCGAGCCGGCCGGCCTCGTCGGCCGGCTGCTACCGTCGCTGGTCGTCCGCGCACGGACACGACGACCCAGTACAGCCGACAGCAGCTGCCAGCGCGGCACCGCAGCTGACCGGCGATCTCCCCATCACGTCCGGCGACCAGGAGCATGACGGTGGCCAGCGTCGAGGAGGTCGAGGTGGTCCTACGAGACCTGCTCGGTCGCCTCGAGAACGTCGACGAGACGACCCGGGCGCTGCTCCCCTCGAAGCGGACGATCGAGGCGCGATGCCCCGACCTCGACCTGATCCGGTTCGCGTTGTGGGAGCGGGGCCGGATCAAGCCGCTCGACGAGTTGCCCAACACCCGCCCCGACATCCGCATCAGCGTCCGCTCCGACGACCTGCTGGCGATCGCGTCGGGCGAGCTCAGCTTCTCAGGGGCGTACACCTCCAGCCGTGTCCGCCTCGACGCGTCCATGAGCGACCTGCTGCGTCTACGAGCGCTGCTGTGAGCCACCCGGAACACGGACGGGCCTGAGCCGTGCTCCCCATCGGTGACATCAACCCGACCCACCGCCGGGCGTTCGTCATGGGCACCTTCGCCCTGATCAACCTCGGCGTCTTCCTGTTCCTCCAGGCTCCGCTGACCGGATGCGACCAGGAGGTGTTCGTCTACCGCTGGGCGGCGATCCCTCAGGAGATCCTCGCCTGGGAGCCGCTGAGCGACGCCGACCTCGAACGGCTGCTCGGTGCGTGCGCAGTCGAGGCCCCCGACAAGAACGTCGGCGTGTCCCTCGTGACGGCCATGTTCCTCCACGGTGGGATCGGGCACCTGCTCGGCAACCTCATCTACCTGGTCGTGTTCGGCAACAACGTCGAGGACCGGCTCGGTCACGTCCGCTTCGTCCTGTTCTACCTGCTCGGCGGTGCCGCCGCGACGTTCGCGTTCGCCCTGGTGCGCCCAGGGACGCTGACCCCTTTGGTGGGTGCATCCGGTGGGATCGCGGCAGTGCTGGGCGCCTACCTGACCTGTTACCCGCGAGCGAAGGTGTTCACGCTCGTCCCGTTCCCCCTGTACCTGCTGGCGATCGTGATCCCGGGGGTTCGCATCCACCGGTTCCTGCTGATCGTGGCGGTGGTGGTGCTGCCGGCGTGGCTGCTGCTCGGCGGCTGGTTCGCGCTGCAGGCGGCGTCGGCCAACGCACCGGTCGGCGACGGGGTCGCCTACGAGGCGCACGTCGGCGGGTTCGTCGCCGGGATCCTGCTCGTGCTGATCCTCGATGCACGCCGGCGCCGCCGTGGCCAACCGACGTTCCACCCGATCCGATCGTCCTCGCGGCGGCGATGACGTGGCACCTCACCAGGTCGGCGCCTGGCCTGTCGTAGGCTCCCGCATCGACGGTCACCCCGTCGAGACGTCAGGAGGGGCGGGCGTGGAGCGTCGCATCCGCAAGGTGGCCGAGCTACCGGTGCTCGGGTGGAAAGAGCACGTCGAGCTCCCCGAGTGGGGCCTCAAGCTCCGCGGGAAGCTCGACACCGGAGCACGGTCGAGCGCGCTGCATGTGGCCAGCTTCGAGCCGATCGAGGAGCGGCCGGACCCGACGTCGGGTGATGCGGTCCCCTTCGTCCGGTTCGATGTGATCCTCGGTCCGAAGCGCGCGCCGCGGCGGCACACGATCGAAGCTCCCCTCGCCGGTCGGAAACGCGTCCGCGACACCGGGGCGCGGGCGGAGGACCGACCGGTGGTGCGCACCCGCATCCGGTGCGGCCCGCTCGACACCGACGCGGACATCACCCTCACCGATCGGACGGGGATGAACTTCCGCATGCTCCTGGGACGGCTCACCCTGGAAGGCCGGGCGTTGGTGGACCCCGCCCACGGCTACCTGGTCACCGGTCCGAGGACGCGGAGCGAGCGGTGACCGGCGGCCCCATCACCGTCGCCGGGGTCACCGTCGAACCCGGCGAACGCCGGGACCTCTCCCCTTCCGCGTCGGAGTCCTACACCGGTGATCGGACCACGTTGCCCCTGGCGGCGATCAACGGCGCGGAGGACGGCCCCCGGGTGTTCGTGACCGCGGCCGTGCACGGCGACGAACTCAACGGGATCGAGGCCTGTCGCCGGCTCCTCGATCTACTCGATCCGGCCGACCTCAACGGCGCGGTGATCGTCGTCCCGATCGTCAACGTGCTCGGCGTGCAGATCGTTTCGCGCTACCTCCCCGACCGCCGGGACCTCAACCGGGCGTTCCCCGGCTCGCACACCGGATCCATGGCCGCGCGGATCGCCCGGCTCGTCACCGACGAGGTGATCGACGGCAGCGACCTCGGGATCGATCTGCACACCGCGGCGAACCACCGGACCAACGTGCCTCAGATTCGGGTGGCGGCTGGCGATGAGGTCGCCACCGCGCACGCCGTGACGTTCGGGGCTCCGTTCGTGTTGACCGCGAAGCTGCGGCCGGGGTCGTTGCGCGCCGTGGCACACGAGATGGGCGTGCCCGTGCTCACGTTCGAGGGAGGCCAACCGCTGCGGTTCGACGAGGACGCGGTCGAGGTGGCGGTCCGTGGCACGCTCCGGGTGATGCAGCGCATCGGGATGATCGACGACGCACCGCCACCGTCGCACGACAGCCCGATGGTGCTCGCCGAGTCCCGCTGGCTCCGCGCGGACCGTGGGGGTCTGCTGGAACTGCACTGCGGCATCGGCGACCACATCGATCCCGAGCAGCCGTTGTGGACCACGACCAGCCCGCTCGGCGAGGAGCGCGCCAGCGTCAGCGCGAGCGACGAAGGCTACGTCATCGGAGCCACCACCCTCCCGCTGGTCCAACCCGGGCAGGCGTTGCTGCACGTCGCGCTGCCGGGCAACCGTCTACCGGCCGAGGACGACCCGACCGAGGAGGAGGACGAGGACCCCGACGAGCTGGACGGGGACTGACGCCGCTCACCGGACCGGCGCACCGCCCGGCGCCGTCACGCCAGGATCGCCCGTCCCCCCGGCCACACCACGCTCGCCCGTTCCCGCGGGCACGTCCGGGTCCTCCGCCGCGGGATCGGGCAGGGCGACGACCGAGGTGGCTGCCACCTCGACGCGGCTCCGACGCGCCCCGCCAGCCTGCCACCAGCGACGACGCAACGAACCGACGACGCGGACCCGACGGCCGGGAGCCAGTCGCAGGACCGCAGCGAGCTCACGTCGTCCCACGGGCCGCTTCCCTTTCCGGCCACCCGCTGACGGCGCCGGACCGAGCTGGACCGGCAGCGTGTCCGCACCACCTCCACGACGGCGGACGACGACCCGGAGCTCCGCGAGTTCGTCACCGGACGGCAACGCCCGGCGTTCGACCTGACCGCTGAGACGACCGACGAGCTGTACCTCGTTGCGGTCCTCGGCCTGCTGCTCCACCGTCGACTGCTCGGACATCCCGATCCTCCCCGTCGTGGGTTCGACACCGCAGCCACGCGGTGGCTGGGCACCGTACGAGCGGACGGCGGCACCGAGCCGACTAGCCTGGGCCGGGCTGTGGATGACGGGAGCGGGATGAGTGAACGTCGATCGGCCGACGACATGGCATCGTCCGCGTCGGGGGGACGACCCGGAGAGGAACCGGCACCCGACCCGGAGCTCGACGATGCGCCTCCGCCCATCGAGCGCCACGACGATGGTGTGATCGCGATCGACACGTTGACCGGTGGGTTGGAGCGGGTGACCGCCGGGTACCTGATCGACGCCCCGCGCCCGACGCTGATCGAGTGCGGGCCGGCGCTGACCATCGACGCGGTGCTGGCCGGCCTGTCGAGCCTCGGACTCGATCCGGGCGATCTGGCCTACCTGGTGGTGACCCACATCCACCTCGATCACGCCGGAGGAGCCGGCGACGTCGCGGCCGCGTTCCCCGACGCCACCGTCGTGGTCTGCGACGTCGGCGCCCCCCACCTCCACGACCCCGAGCGGCTCAACGCATCGTCGCGACGCGTCTACGGCCCCCTCTTCGACCAGGTCTACGGTGCCTGCACCCCGATCGATGCGGGACGACTGCTCGGCGTCTCCGACGGACACGTGCTCGATCTGGGCGCAGGCCGGCGCCTGGAGCTGCTGTACACGCCAGGCCACGCCAAGCACCACATCGGTGTCTTCGACCCCTCCATCGGCGCGATCTTCTCCGGCGACTCCGTCGGCGTGAAGCTGCCCGGGATGCGCCGGATCCGCCCGGCGACCCCGCCACCGGACTTCCACCTCGAGGCGAGCCTCGCGTCGATCGATGCTTACCGGCAGCGGGCACCCGAACGGCTCTACCTCGCCCACTACGGGCCGGTGGACCCACCGCTGGACGTCCTCGATGAAGCCGCCGAACAGCTGCGACTGTGGACCGAGGTCGCCGGGACGGCCCGTCGCGCGGCCCGTCAGCGCGGGGCCGACGCGCAGCATGAGCTCGACCACGTCGCCGAGACGCTCCAGCACCGGTTCGCGGTCGAACTCGAGGAGACCGGTGCCACCGACGTCTCGGTCGACCAGGGGCGCATCGAACTGCTCAGCGACACCCGGGCCAACGCGGCTGGCATCCTGCGCTACCTCGACCGTCTGGAGGACGGCAGCCTCACCCCGGTCGGGTGAACCCGGCCGCGGCCACGCGGCATCGCCGCGTTCAGCAGCCGCCGTTGTTCGGCGTCGCGGTGATCAGTAGCCGCGCTCGCGCAGGCCCTCGAGCCGCTCCTCCGCGTCGAACAGGTCCGGGTCGACGGCCACGATCATCTCCAACTGCCGGGCCGCTGCGGCGTGGTCGCCGGCTCGCTCCGCCAGATCGGCAGCGAGGTAGCGGACCCGAAGGTCGTACTCCTCGTCACCGTCACGTGCGCGTTCCAGGAACCGACGAGCGATCGCCCGTGCCGCCGGGACGTCGTCGGCCGCCGCCAGGGACGCCGAGCGAACGATCACCGCTTCGGCACGCCGGTCGTCCGGAGCGTTGTCGTCAGCGATCAACGGATCCGCGACCTCAGCGATGCGATCCACGCCACGGTCCAACGCCCGCAGGCAGTCGGCGGCGAGGTGGTTCTGGTCGTCTCGTCCGGTCAGCCGACGGTACGCCTGCAGTTCGCTCAACGCCGGCGCGAACTCGTCGCGGAGGTAGTGGGCGACCCCCAGGGCCTCGCGGATCGGCGCGAGCTTCGGGGCCTGATGGCGAGCCCAGGACAGGACCTCCACGGCGACATCCGGCCGATCCTCATCGATCGCGGCCGCCCCGATGCTGAGCGCGAGCGCGATGTCGCGGCTGCGGGGGCCGGAGCCCAGCGCTCGGTCGATCTCACGCCGGACCGCGCGTGGAAGCTGCGGCTCCTCGTCCTCAGGCAGATCGGGTCGCGGGGGCGCCGCCTCCCGGCCTCCCGACTGCCGAGGGGGTGCATCCGGCCGGGCGGCCGCACGATCGCGACCGATCGGCTCGCCGGCCGTGCCGGGCACGTCGAGACCGCTGGGCCGCGCCTTCGGGGGTGTGGGCCCGCGATCGGCTGGACGACCCCCGCCCCGACCTGCGGAACGGTTCCCGCCACGGCCGCCGGACCGGTCATCGCGGCCCCCTGCGCCGGCCCGATCACCGCCCGATGTCGACCGGCCTCGTCCACCGCCGTCGTTGACCATGACGAACGCTCCTCGCTCGGTGCTCGTCGGAACCTCCAGAAACAGTTCGAGGCCGCCCCACAAGGGGCGGCCTCGAACCGAGAAGGTTCCCGCGGCGACCTACTCTCCCACCGGGTTGCCCCGGCAGTACCATCGGCGCTGGAGGGCTTAACTTCCGGGTTCGGAATGTGACCGGGTGTGTCCC
>SKJX01000187.1 GCA_007121785.1 Nitriliruptoraceae bacterium | reverse complement strand
GACCTCTTCGCCGAGGACCCCGCCCGCGTCGTTCATGTCCTGCACGGCCAGGTTGGCGGCCTCGATCTGCGGGGGCCCGAGGAACGCCAGGTCGCCGGACTCCGGCAACACGTACCCGAGGTTCAACGCACCCTCATCACCCTCGGCGGGCTCTTCGTCCTCCTCGGGCTCCTCCTCGGGCTCCTCCTCCGGCTCCTCCTCGTCCTCGACGACCTCTTCCTCGTCCTCCTCGACGAGCTCCTCCGCTTCCTCACCGTTACAAGCGGCTGCAACCAACCCCAGCGCGGTCACGACAGCGAGCTGCCGGACCCACATGGAACGACGCATCTCTACCTCCCACATCCCTCAAGACCTCCGACCGAGCAGAACCCCGCGTCCAGCGGACGGCGGCCACCCAGCGGTCGCGACGGTCGCGCGACCAGCTGACACTACTACAGCGGTCGGACGATGGCGAGAGGCCCGCCCCGGACGGGCGCCAGTCCCACGTTCAGGCGGAGGCCAACCAAGCGTCGAAGCTCCGGCCGGTCAGCCGCTCGTACGCCTCCACGTACCGTTGCCGGGTCGCGTCGACGACCGACTCGGACAGCGCCGGTGCCGGTGGCTGCTTGTCCCACCCCGCCGAGGTGACGGCGTCACGGACGTACTGCTTGTCGAAGCTCGGTGGGCTGGTCCCCGGCGCCCATTCATCAGCGGGCCAGTACCGGGAGGAGTCGGGGGTGAGCACCTCGTCGGCGAGCACCAGCTGGCCGTCGAGCAGACCGAACTCGAACTTGGTGTCCGCCAGGATGATGCCGCGTTCGGCGGCGTAGGCCGCCCCGGCCGCGTACAGCGCCAGCGAGGTCTCACGCAGCGAGGACGCGAGGTCCTCGCCCACGGCAGCGACGACCACCTCGTAGCTGACGTTCTCGTCGTGCTCGCCCTCCTCGGCCTTGGTCGCCGGCGTGAAGATCGGCTGCGGCAGCTGCGCGGCCTCGACCAGTCCCTCGGGGAGCGCGAGCCCACAGACGGTGCCGTGCTCGCGGTACTCCTTCCAGCCCGACCCGACGAGGTAGCCGCGCACCACGCACTCGAACGGGACGATGTCGACCTTGCGGCAGAGCATCGACCGGCCCCGCAGCTCGTCGGCGTGGGGCTGGAACGCCGCCGGCAGCTCGTCCACGGAGGTGCTGACGAGGTGGTGGTCGACGATCCCGGCGAGCCGGTCGAACCAGAACGCGCTCAACCCGGTCAGTACCCGACCCTTGTCCGGGATCGGCGTCGGGTGCACCACGTCGTAGGTGGAGATCCGGTCGGAGGCGACGAGGAGCAGGTGGTCCTCATCGACCTCGTAGAGATCACGGACCTTCCCGGAACGCAGGTGCAACTCGTCGAGCGACATGGGAGGACCTTCGATCACGGACACGCACGGACGGATCGGAGGCTAGTAAGACTCGGGGTAGGTCGTGAGCGCTACTGGCGCGGCCACTCAGTCCGCCCGTGACGTTGCTCCTCTCCCACGCAACGACGCCAGGTCCTCGGGGGTGTCCACGTCCCGCGGGGCGAGCCCGGCGACCAGGACGGGCACGACGTCGAGGTCGTCCAGCAGCTGGCGCGCTCCGGCATCGCCGGTCAGCTCGGTCAGCCGGGGCAGGATCCGCGGAGCGAACGCGACCGGATGGTTCGGCCGGTCCGCGTAGCTGGCGCGGGCCGCTGACGCCCCCGTGGTCACCGCGGCCCCGACGGCACGGACCGTCTCCGGCAGGACACCCGGCTGGTCCGCGAGCAGGATCACGACCGCATCGGGCAGGGGATGCCTGGACAACACCGCGCTGGCTCCGGCCGCGACGGAGGTCCCCTGCCCGGCGGCGTGGTCGTCGTTGACCACGACCTCGAGCTCGGCACCGTCAGCCGCGTCCTCGGCGGCCGCCGCCACCGCGTCGGCGTCGTGGCCGACGACGACCACCACCCGGCTCACGCCGGCGGCCAGCGCGGTCGCGACCGCATGCCCGACCAGCGCACGTCCGTCGACCTCGACCAACTGCTTGGTCCCGGGGCCGAACCGCCGGCCGCGACCGGCGGCCAGGACGATCGCGACCACCTCGACGCCCACATCGGGGTCGCCGCTCGTAGGCTCGTGCGTGTCGAGGAGGTTCACGTGGTCGACCACGCGCCGTCAGACGTGCCCACCCACCCGGCCGGACCCGATCCGCGCCGCCGCACGGCGGTGGTGACGGCCTCCGATGGCGTCGCCAGCGGCCACCGCGAGGACGGCTCCGGCGACGCGGTCGCCGCGCAACTGACCGGTGCGGGCTTCGAGGTGGTGGCTCGCGTCACCGTCCCCGACGACCGTGACCGGATCGCGCAGAGCCTGCGCACGCTCGCCGATGCGGACGGGGACCACCCCCCGGTCGCCCTGGTCGCGATCACCGGCGGCACCGGGTTCGGGCCGCGGGACGTCACCCCCGAGGCCACCCGCGACGTGCTGGACCGCGACGCGCCGGGGCTGGCGGAGGCGATGCGGGCGGCCGGCCGTGCGGTCACACCGATGGCCGACCTCTCGCGTGGGGTGTGCGGCGTCCGCGGCGCGACCCTGCTGATCGATCTGCCCGGGAGCCCGCGCGGCGCCACGGAGTCGCTGGCCGCGATCCTCGACCTGCTGCCGCACGCGCTCGCCCTGCTCGCCGGCGACACCCGCCACCACCCCAGCGGGCACGGCGAGGAGGGGGCGCCCCACCTCGGCTGAGCGGCCGAACCGGCCTCGGTCCGGTTCACGAGCCCACGAACTCGCGCACCGGATCGGCCGTGTCACGGTGGATCGGCCCGTCCACGTCCTTCAGCGCCGCGCCGGAGCCGCCGTGGCGCAGCATCACCAGTTCCGCAGCGATCGACACGGCGGTCTCCTGCGGGGTGCGCGCTCCGAGGTCCAACCCGATGGGGGACCGCAGCCGCGCCAGGTCGTCCTCGCTCACGCCCTCCTCACGGAGCCGGCCCAGCCGGTCCTCGTGGGTCCGGCGCGACCCCATCACGCCGAGGTAGCCAGCGGGCGTCTCGAGCGCGACCTTGAGCACGGGCACGTCGAACTTCGGGTCGTGCGTCAGCACGCAGATCGCGGTCCGCTCGTCCACCTCCGTGTCCGCGAGGTAGCGGTGCGGCCACTCGACCACCACCTCGTCGGCATCCGGGAACCGGGCCGCGGTCGCGAAACGGCCGCGGGCGTCGCAGACCGTGACGTGGTAGCCGAGGAAGCTGCCGATCGACGCGACCGCACCGGCGAAGTCGATCGCCCCGAAGACCAGCATCCGCGGTCGGGGCGCGAACGACTCCACCAGCACCGCGACGTCGTCCATGCGCCGTTCGCCGTCGGCGCCGAAGTGCCGAAGGCCGGTGGCTCCCTGGGCCAGCAGCCCCTGCGCCGACTGCACGATGGCGTGGTCGAGACGATCGTTGCCGGTACCGCCGTGCGAGCCGGTCGGGTCGACGACGATCGCCGTGCCGATCAGTTCGGGCGCGTCCGGGTGCTCGACGATCGTGGCGACCGCGACCGGGTCCTCCGCGTCGATGCGCTGCGCGAGTCGGTCGAGGTCGAGCGTGTCCGGCGCGACCGGGCGGACGAACACCTCGATGGTGCCGCCGCAGGTCAGCCCGACCGCGAACGCCTCGTCGTCGGAGATGCCGTAGGTCACGCGCTGCGGCTGACCGCTGTCGAGGACCTCCGTGGCGATCTCCACGACCGCACCCTCGACGCAGCCGCCGGAGACGCTGCCGAGGACCTCGCCGTCGGGATGCAGCGCCAGGGTCGCTCCCGGTGGGCGTGGCGCGGACCTCGAGGTCGAGACCACCGTCGCCAGCCCGAAGCGGACCCCGTCGGCTTGCCAGCGTTGAAGCCGATCCAGTTCGTCGCGCACGTCAGCTTCCTCCCGGGAGTCCTCGTCGCTGCTCACGGTACGCCGTGCGTCGGCTCCCCGTCGACCGTCCCTGCCGCAGAGACCGCTGCCAGCGCTCGGGCGCGCTCCCGCCGGCTGCGGTCGTCGGCGCGGCCGCCGGCCGCGCCCGCCACCGTCCGGGCCAGGTGCTCCAACGCTTCGAGGGTGTTGCCCTCGACCAGCTGGTCACAGTGCGGCAGCGACGCGCGCATCCCGCCAGCGGTCGGTTGGAACCCCGGCCGGCCGGCGCGCGGGTTGGCCCAGATCACCCGGTGCGCGAGCCGCTTGAGCCGCGCCATCTGCTCGCCCAACTCGCTGACGTCTCCGGTCTCCCACCCGTCGGAGAGCACGACCGCGACCGCTCCTCGCGCCAGACCGCGCTGGCCGAACCGGTCGAGGAACACGCGCAGGGTCTCGGCCAGGCGGGTGCCGCCCTCCCAGTCGGGGATCGCTGCGGACACCGCCCGCATCGCGGTGTCCGCATCCCGGTGCCTGAGCTCCTCGGTGACGCGGGTCAGCCGGGTCCCGAGCGTGAACACCTCGGTGTCGCCGTCGCGGCGGCGCGACGCCGCGTGCGCGAACCGCAGGAGCGCATCGGCGTAGCCGGCCATCGATCCGCTGACATCGACCAGCAGCACGACCCGACGCGGGCGCGACCGGGGTGCCTCGTACGCCAGACGTCCGGGTTCGCCACCGGCCCGCAGCATCGCCCGGACCGTGCGCCGCCGGTCGATGACCCCGCGGGAGGCGACGTCGCGGCGACGGGTGCGACGCGTCTCGCCCGGCAGGGTGAAGGCTCGTAGCAACCGGTCGAGTTCGACCCGTTCGCGGGCGTCCAGCCCGGCGATGTCGCGGTGGCGCAGCCGCTCGGTGGCCGATGCCTCCCGGGTCGTGGTCCGCAGCGTTGTGTCCTCGTCGCCCGCCGCACCCGGCGCGGCGGTCGGTGAGACCGCGGCGGCGTGCAGCCGCACGTCGCGAGACTCGCGCGCTCGCGCCGACACGGACGTGCCCTCGAAGTACGCCAGGAACACCCGGTCGTAGCGTTCGAGGTCGTCCGGATCAGCGCACATGGTCAGCCGACCCGCCCAGTAGACGTCGCCGCGACCGCTGGCACCGAGCTGGCGCAGCGCGTCCATGAAGGCGTGGAGCCGGTCGTGGCTGGCGTCGACCCCGGCCGCCCGCAGCGTGCGCACCAGCCCCACGATCGCCGGCGTCAGGTCGTCGCTCACCGCACGTTCACTGGCCGGTGGCGAGGGTCCGGTCGACCAGCGCCGCGATATCGATGGAACGGGCGCGCTCCTGATCCTCGCGGAACTTCAGGACCGAACCCAGGGTCGCCGTCGCCCGGTCGGCGTCCAGGTGGTCCGCGCCGAGCGCGACCAGCGCTTCGGTCCAGTCCAGCGTCTCCGCGACCCCCGGCGGCTTGAGCAGGTCCTGCTCGCGCAGCGCCTGCACGGCGGTCACGACCTCCCGCGCCAACCGCTCGCCGACACCGGGAAGCCGTGCCTGCACGATCGCGACCTCGCGGGCGAACCCGGGATGGTCGACCCAGTGGTAGTAGCAGCGACGCTTCAGCGCGTCGTGGACCTCGCGGGTGCGGTTGGAGGTCAGCACCACCAGCGGCGGCTGCACCGCCCGGATCGTGCCGAGTTCCGGGATGCTGATCGCGAACTCGCTCAGCACCTCGAGGAGCAGGGCCTCGAACTCGTCGTCGGCGCGGTCCACCTCATCGATCAGCAGGACCGACGGTGCGGTCTCCAGCGCCTGCAGGATCGGCCGGGCCACCAGGAACCGCCGGTCGTAGAGCTGGGTCTCCAGCTCCTGGGTGCCGGCGACCTGGCCGGCGGCCTCGGCGGCGCGCAGGTGCAGGATCTGCGCGGGGAAGTTCCAGTCGTACAGCGCCTGCGAGGCGTCGATGCCCTCGTAGCACTGCAGCCGCACGAGGCTGGCCCCGAGCAGGTGCGCCAGCGCCTGCGAGATCGAGGTCTTGCCGACGCCGGCGTCGCCCTCGAGGAACAACGGCCGCCGAAGCGTGCAGGCGAGGTAGGCCGCCGTCGCCAGCCCGGTGTCGGCGAGGTAGCCGTGCTGCTCCAGCGCCGCAGCCAGCGACGCGGGATCGGTGACGCCGGGGGGCAGCCGCGCTTCGGCGCCGGGATCCTCCGCGGGAGGATCGTCGGCGCCGTGCGCGGCCGTGCCCGTGCGGGGCTGCTCGTCCGTCACCGAGCCGCGGCCTCGAGCGCCCGCCGGGTGAGTACCCGGGCGAGATGCTCGCGGTACTCGGCGGAGGCGCTGAGGTCGCTGCTGGGCTTGGTGCCATCGGCGGCGTTCGCGGCGGCGTCGGCGATCGCGTCCGGGGTCCGACCCGACAGTGCCTGTTCCACGCCGGACGCACGCACCGGCACCGTGGCCATGTTGGTCAGACCGACGCGGGCCTCCTCGATCGATCCGTTGCTGCGCTTGACCATCGCCAGCACACCGACGATCGCCCACGCTTGCGCGACGCGGGTGAACTTCTCGTACCGCCAACCCCACGGTCCGACGATCTTCGGGACACGGACCTCGGTGACGAGCTCATCGTCCTCGAGCGCGGTCGTGAGGTAGTCGACGAAGAAGTCGGACGCGGCGATCTCCCGGCTGCCGTTCGGCCCCTGTGCGACCAGCGTCCCATCCAACGCGGCCAGCGCCGCCGGGAGGTCGCTGGCCGCATCGCCGTGCGCGAGCGCACCTCCGATCGTGCCTCGGTGGCGGACCTGGGGGTCGCCGACCTTCGCGGTGACGTCGGCCAGCACAGCGCAGTGCTCGCGCACCAACGGATCGTCCATGACGTCGATGTGGCGGGTCATCGCCCCGATCGCCAGTCGGCCGTCGCCCAGGTCGCGCACGCCACGGAGCTGTTCCACCCGACCCAGGTCGATGAGCACCTCCGGCGCGGCGAAGCGCAGCTTCATCAACGGCAGCAGGCTGTGGCCACCCGCGAGCAGCTTGGCCTCGTCACCGTGCTCCTTCAGCGTGTCGACGACCTCGTCGATCGAGCCGGCACGGACGTAGTCGAACGTGGCCGGGATCATGCGGCACCTCCGTCGGCCGGCGCGGCCGCTTGGATCGCGTTCCAGACGTTCTGGGGCGAGGCGGGCATCAGCACATCGTTGACGCCCATCGGTCGGAGCGCGTCGACCACGGCGTTGATGACCGCCGGGGTCGAGGCGATCGTCCCGGCCTCACCGACGCCCTTGACGCCGAGGGGGTTGGTGGTCGCCGGGGTCTCGGTCCGGTCGGTGGTGAAGTGGGGCAGGTCGGGGGCTGCCGGGACGAAGTAGTCCAGCAGCGACCCGGTCTTGAGCTGACCCTCGGCGTCGTAGACGGCCTCCTCGTACAGCGCCTGGGCGATGCCCTGCGCCAGCCCACCGTGGACCTGACCCTCGACGATCTGCGGGTTGATGACCGTGCCGACGTCGTCGACCGCGACGTAGGAACGGATCGTGACCGCCCCGGTCTCCGTGTCCACCTCCGTGGCGCACAGGTGCGTGCCGTGCGGGTAGGAGAAGTTCTCCGGGTCGACCGTGGCGTCGGAGTCCAACGAGGGTTCCATGTCCTCGGGGTAGTCGTGCGCGGCGAAGATCGCCAGCGCGACGTCCTGCATCGAGGTGTTGGCGTCGGGTGAACCCTTCACCTGGAAGGTGCCGGCGTCGAACTCGAGGTCGTCCTCGGCCGCCTCCAGCAGGTGGGCCGCCACCCGCTTGGCTTTGGCCACGACCTTGTCGCAGGCGACCTGCACGGCGTAGCCGCCGACCACCAGCGACCGCGACCCGTAGGTGTCCATCCCCTTGTGTGCGACCGCCGTGTCGCCGTGGCGCACCTCGATGTCCTCGAACGGGATCCCGAGCGCGTCGGCCGCGATCTGCGACCACGACGTGACGTGCCCCTGCCCGTGCGGCGAGGTCCCCGTGATGACCTCGACCTTGCCGGAGGGCAGCATGCGGACGCTGGCGTGCTCCCAGCCACCGGCCCCGTAGGACAGCGAGCCGAGCACCCGCGAGGGCGCCAGCCCGCACATCTCCGTGAAGGTGGAGATCCCGATGCCGAGCTGCACCTTGTCGCCCTGCTCGCGCCGGCGCTGCTGCTCGGCGCGGAGCCCGTCGTAGTCGAACAGCTCCTTGGCCTTGGCGGTCGCCGCCTCGTAGTTGCCGGAGTCGTACTCGATGCCGGCGACGGTGGTGTAGGGGAACTCCTCGTGCTTGATCCAGTTGCGTTCGCGCAGCTCGAACGGCTCCACCCCCAGCTCGTTGGCGGCTTCGTCCATCAGCCGTTCGATCGCGTAGGTCGCCTCCGGGCGGCCGGCGCCGCGGTAGGCATCGGTGGGCGTCTTGTTGGTCAGCACGCCGTGGCAGGTGAAGGACAACGCGTCCATCTTGTAGATCGCGTTGAACATGAACGCACCGAGTAGCGGCACCCCCGGGGTGACCAGCTGGAGGTAGGCACCCATATCCGCGTGCAGTTCGACCTTCATGCCGCGCAGCGTGTGGTCCTCGTTGAAGGCGAGCGCGACGTCCTGGATCTGGTCGCGTCCGTGGATCGTTGCCTGGTAGCCCTCGGAGCGGGACTCGGTCCACTTGATGGGCTTGCCGAGCCGCTTGGCGAGCACCAGGCAGATCGCCTCCTCGGCGTACACGTTGAGCTTGGAGCCGAACCCGCCACCGACGTCGGGCGCGATCACCCGCAGCTCGTGCTCCGGTACCCCGCAGGTCAGTGCCAGCATCAACCGCAGGATGTGCGGCACCTGGGTCGCCGACCACATCGTGTACTCGCGGTGCTCTCGTGGGGGGGCACAGACCACGGCGCGCGGTTCGATCGCGGTGGGGATCAGCCGCTGGTTGATGAACCGTCGCTCGACCACGTGCGCCGCCGAGCCGAACGCCGCGTCCACGTCACCGTCGATCTTCTGCCAGGTGAAGCTGCGGTTGGTGTCGAGTTGGGTGTCGGTCAACGGCGAGCCGTCGGCCAGGGCGGCCTCCATGTCGACCACCGCGGTCAGGGGCTCGTACTCCACGTCGATGAACTCGGTGGCGTCCGCCGCGCCGTAGCGCGAGTCGGCGACCACGACCGCGACCGCGTCGCCGACGTGGCGGACCTCGTCGGTGGCGATCGGCAGGTGCGTCGGGCTCTGCATGTCCTCGGTGACCGGCCAGGCGCACGGCAGGCCGCCGGCCCACTGGTCGGCCAGGTCCGCACCGCTGAACGCCGCCACGACGCCGGGTTGCTCGAGGGCGGCGGAGACGTCGACCTTGGTCACCCGGGCGTGAGCCATCGGGGAGCGGACGACCGCGACGTGCAACATGCCGGTCAGCTGGATGTTGTCGGTCCACTGCGTCCGACCGGTGACCAGGTGGGCGTCCTCCTTGCGGAGCTTGGTGGTCCCGACGTTGCTGGTGGTGGGCGTGTCGACGGCGGTCATGAGGATGCCCCCTCACGCAGCTCGGCGGCCGCGGTGCGGACCGCCTTGACGATGTTGACGTACCCGGTACAGCGGCAGAGGTTGCCCTCGAGCCCCTCCCGGACCTCCGTCTCGTCCGGATCGGGGTTCTCCTCGAGCAGATCCTTGGCCGCCATGATCATCCCGGGGGTGCAGTACCCACACTGCAGCCCGTGCTCGGTGTGGAACGCCTTCTGCAGCGGATGCCAGCCGTCGGTCTCGTCCCCGTCACTGCTCGGGCCGGCGAGCCCTTCGACGGTGTCCACCTGGCTGCCGTCGGCCTGGACGGCCAGCACGGTGCAGCTCTTCACCGACCGCCCGTCGAGGTGGACGGTGCAGGCGCCGCAGTTGGAGGTATCACAACCGATGTTGGTGCCCGTCTTCTCAAGCACGTCCCGCAGGTAGTGCACGAGCAGCAGGCGAGGTTCGACCTCGTGCTCGCACGGCTCACCATCGACGGTCATCTCGACTCTCGTCACGCGAGGTCCTCCCAGGTCCACACCGTCCGGGTCCGGACGGTCGATGCGGCCCCGCGAGGTCTGGGAGGGCCGTCCCCGGCGCGACTCGAACCGGCACGGTGACGGTGAGGCGAGGTGGCCGCTCATCCGCCCGGTGGGCTCCCGACCACCGGGCGGATGAGGGCCGTGCGCCCCGGCACCGACCTCGCGGCCGATGCCACTCCCTCTCCCGCGGGATGAGCGAGGTCACCGTACGGTCGGACCGCGACACTCGCGCCGCGAACCGGCTCACGGGCTCCCGTCCGTGCGTTCGTCGGTCCTGTCGAGCAGCGAGCGCACGGTTCAGCGGCGTCGTGCGTCGCGGCCGACGATCGCCAGCAGCCGCGTCTGCGGATCCGCGGCCTCGTCGACCTCGACCGGTGGCGCGAACAACCCGGTCGCCCCCAGTTGCTCGGCTTGCGGTTCGAGGGCCAGGGTGAGCTCGTCGACCAGTTCCGCATCGAGCCGGTCGTCCACGTCCAGCGCCCTGGCGAGGTCCCACGCGTGGATGGCCAGGTCCATCGTCATCTGCCCGACGTACATGCTCGCCGGGATCTGCCCCTGCCCGGAGGTATGGACACGGCCCTCGAGCGCGCCGGGTGCGGTCACGGCGTCGCGGGACCTGGCGGCGGCCTCGGTCCAGGCGGCGACCGGGTCGTCCCCGAGCAGGTCACCGTCGTAGCGCTCACCGACCTGTTCGAGCGTCTCGCCACGCAGCAGGTGCGGCGTCCACCACTGCTCGACGACGAGGTGGTTGACCAGCGTCCGGGCATCCCAGTCGTGGCAGGGCGTCGGGGTGCGCCACCGGTCCTCGGTGAGCTGCCGCACCCGGGCGTCGAACTCGGCCATGGCGCGCCGGTGCTGCTCGATGAGCTCCACGTCCCTGCCCTCCACATCGGTGCTGGCCCGGCATCCGCTCCGACCATAGGGCAGCGACGGACGCCCAGCGGTGATGGGACGTCGATCCGACCGATGACTGAGGGCTCCCCGAGGCGTCCACCCGGATATCCCCCGATCGAGGAGCACCGCGCGTGACGACGATCTGATGCTGCGGGGCGTGTTCGATGCGCTCGCCGAGGGCGGTGACGTCATCGAGCCGTTGGCGCCGGGGCCTTGCGGCGACTCGTTCGGCGCGTGCGGGGACCGTTTCGGGACCAGCTGGACGGTCAACAGCTGCGGCTTCCCGACGTGAGCGCCCGCGTCGACCGCAACATCGGCGGACAGGGAGTATCCGATGCACATACTGGTCAGCGAGTTCATGAGCCTGGACGGGGTCGTCCAGGCACCCGGCGGTGTCGACGAGGACCCCGATGGTGGGTTCACCCACGGCGGCTGGTCCCACCCGTATTTCGACGTCGAGGTGATGGGAGCGGCCATCGACGATGCCATGGCCGGTACCGACGCGTTGCTGTTCGGACGTCGGACGTGGCAGACGATGGCGGCGGCGTGGCCGCAACGTGCCGGCGATCCGTTCGCCGACCGGATGAACGAGCTCCGCAAGTACGTCGTGACCGACACGCTCAGCGACGACGACCTGACCTGGCCCAACAGCGTGCGGATCCCCGGCTGCGAGACGATGGACCGCATCCGCCAACTCCGCCGCAGCGACGGCGGCGCGCTGTCGGTCATGGGCAGCGCCACCCTGGTCCGCGCCTTGCTGCGCGAGGAGCTGGTCGACGAGCTGCGGCTGATGATCGAGCCGATGCTGCTCGGCGGCGGCAAGTCGATCTTCCCCGACGATCGCGTGCTGCGTCCGCTCGAGCTGACGTCGACGACGACCACCGTCACCGGCGTGCACGTCTGTACCTACCGTCCGGCCGCCGCGACGTAGCTGCCACCACCTACGGGTCATCGTCGCGATCGAACACGGCCACCACGACGTCCGGGTGCCCGGCCCATGAGGCGGCCCCGCCCGGGGGAGGACGAGGACCAGGGCGGGGCCGCATGCTGGCGGGAGAGGGCACCAGCAGCGTCACTGTCCACGTCCTACCGCGGTAGGCGCAAGTACGACCGCCATCGGAGTCACAGGATCGGCCAGGATCGACGCCCGTGGCGCGCACGCGACTCGCCTATCGGCACACCCGGGACGAGCAGGGCGTCGCCGCACCTTGTGGATCCGAGCTCAACGTTCCTCGGCCCCTGCGACCACGTCCTCGACCGACGCGAGCGACGGCTCGGCGGCGTCCAACAACCGTTCGAGGTTGGCCGCGACGTCGTCTCGCTCCCGAACCCGCACGAGCAGGAGGCCGGCGCTCATCCAGGGGCCCGGCCGCAGCACCATCCGTCCGACCCGAGCGACGCGCTGGTCGCGGGCTTCGATCAGCGCGTCCCGGTCGGGCGCTGGGGTCGCGTCGAGGTCGGTGGCGAAGCGCCAGGCGCCGGCGCGTGCGGTGACGATGCTGAACCGCACGAGCTCGGTCGAGGTCCGCGCACCGATGCGGTCGAGCACCGCCATCCACGGCGAGATCCGCTGCAGGTCCGCCTGGACGGCGTCGATCATCGAGGCCAGGATGGCGTTGATGCGGTCGAAGTCCCCACGTAGACGGGGCAGTTGCGGACCGGGCGAGCACCGGGCGGCGGCGACGCCGAGGTCGAGGTTGATGTGCGCGTTGATGCCGACCAGCAGGTGCTGGAGCACCAACGGCCGCCAACGCCCACCAGCGTCGAACGTCAGCTGCCACGACGCCGTGGGCGTGGCACTCGAGCGGCGGGCCGACACCGCGTCGAAGTAGCGTTCGGCGAACAGGGCGTCGAGGCGCTCCATGCGCTCACCGTCGTCGAAGAACCCGGCCTCGATGCCCTCCTTCACCTTGGCCGTCACCTTGCGGTAGAGCACCGTGAAGTAGCCGCAGCGGTCACCGTCCTCGATGGCCCGCGCGATCTCCGCGTCGAGTCCGGCGAGCACCTGCTCGATGCTGTGGCTTCCCACGTCCGCTCCTCCTCGACCCGGGCTCACCCCTCCGCGGGATCGTGCTGCTTGGCACCGGGTGCCTGCAGGGGTGCGACGATGCCGGCCAGGGCTCCGGCGATGGCAGCGAGGATGGCCGCGAACGCGTCCGGGGCGGCGATCCCCGCCAGGATCATCCACGTCCACGCGATGACCCCGATCACCAGGTAGAGCGCGAGCGCGGCGACGATCACCACGTAGAGCCACTCCTGGACGGTCTGGATGCTCCGCTGGTTGCCCATGTCCGAT
>SKJX01000223.1 GCA_007121785.1 Nitriliruptoraceae bacterium | reverse complement strand
CCAGTGGCCGGGAGCCCGCCACCTCGACGACGCAGACCCGGCAGGCGTTGACGGGGGTGAGCGTCTCGATGTAGCACAGGGTCGGCTGCGGCTGGTCGTTCGCCCGGCAGGCGTCCAGCAGCGTGGCGCCCTGCGGCACCGTCACGTCCTGCCCGTCGATCTCCACGGTCACGGTGGCCGACGCGGCCGCCGGGTCGTCCGGCACGCCACGGTCGATGGGCGGTTCGTGGATCGTCATGCGGGCCTCTCCCTGATACGGCCATCCGAGCAGCGGCCGGTCACACCAGCTCCTGGCGGATCGCGGACCGCACCGCCGATGCGGCGGTCTGCCCCAGGCCGCAGATCGACGCGTCGGTCATGGCCTGGTCGATGTCGGCGAGCAGCTCGAGCTCGACCGGATCGTGGCCGCCCACCAGGTAGCGGGCCAGCGCCTCCTCCTGCCGCACCACCCCGACGCGGCACGGCACGCACTGCCCGCAGGTCTCGTCGCGGAAGAACGCCGCGATCCGCGTGACGATGCGGCCCAGATCGGTGGCCGCGTCGAACGGCATCACCACCCCGGAGCCGAGCGCCAGCCCCCGTTCGCGCGTGCCTTCGAAGGTCAGGGGGACGTCGAGGTGGTCCGCGGTGACGAAGCTGCCGGCCGCGCCGCCCAGCAGGATCGCGCCGAGCTCACCGTCCACGCCGCCGGCCAGTTCGAGCAGCTCGGACAGGGTGGTCCCGAACGCGACCTCGTACACCCCGGGCCTCTGGGCCGCACCGGCGACGCAGAACAGCCGCCCGCCGGTCGAGTCGGGGGTGCCGGTCGCGGCGAACGCTTCCCCGCCGTGCGCGACGATGTCGGTGACGTCGAACAGCGTCTCCACGTTGTTGATCAGCGTCGGCGCGCCGAACAGCCCGGCGTCGGTGGGGAACGGCGGCTTGTTGCGCGGTTCGCCGCGGTGGCCCTCGATCGACTCCATCAGGGCGGTCTCCTCGCCGCAGATGTAGGCGCCCTGGCCACGGCGCAGTTCGACGTCGAAGGCGAACCCGGCGCCGGCGACGTCCGAGCCGAGCAGCCCGGCGTCGCGGCAGGCGGCGATCGCGTGCTCCAGTCGGCGGGTCGCGACCGGGTACTCGCCGCGGATGTAGAGGTAGCCGTGCTCCGCGCCGGTGGCGTAGCCGGCGATGGTCATCGCCTCGAGCATGCGGAACGGGTCCCCTTCGAGCAGCAGGCGGTCCTTGAACGTGCCGGGCTCGGACTCGTCCGCGTTGCAGATCACGTACTTCGTCGACGCCGGCGCGGCGGCGACCGCGTTCCACTTCACGGCGGCCGGGAACGCGGCCCCGCCACGGCCACGGAGGTTCGCGGCCGCCACCTCGGCGCGGACCCCGTTGGGGCCGAGCTCCAGCGCCCGACGGAGCGCAGCACCGCCGCCGTGCGTGTGGTGGCTGTCCAGGCTGGTCGGGTCGACCACGCCGACACGCGCCAGCAGCTTGAGCCCGTCCTGGCCCTGCTGCGGGAACGACACGTCCGGATCGCTGCCCGTCCCGACCCGCAACGCGTCGATGAGGTGGTCCGCATCAGCCGCCTCGGCTCGCACGACGACCTGGTCGTCCTGTCCGGCCAGCTGGAGGTAGGCGGCGGGGGCGCGGTCGCACTGGCCCAGGCACGGGCTGGGCGCCCAGGTGGCGCCGTCGGCGTCCGTGCCGGCCGGCCCGAGACGCTCGCTGACCGCAGCGATCAGCTCGTCACCGCCGAACGGCGCGCAGCCGACGTCCTCGCACAGGTGGGCCACCCGGGGTGGGTGCGGGTCGGTCCGGATCAGGGCGTAGAAGGTGGCGACACCGTAGGCGTCCGCCGGCGGCACCAGCAGCCGGCGACAGATCTCCATCAGCGACCCTTCGCTGACGTAGCCGATCCGCGCCTGCACGGCGGCGAGCGCCGGCAGGAGCAGGTGGCGCTGCGAGCGCGCGGCGTGGCCGCTACGGACCACCCGGCCGGGGACCTCGACGGTCTCCACGTCCGGGACGCAGGCGAGGATGACGTCGCGCTCGGCCGCGGTCGGCTGGGCGTCGCTGAAGCGCAGGTCCATACGGCTCAGGTCCCGGTCGTGGCTGGGTCGGTCGCACGGACCTTCTCGAGGGCGACCGCGGTCGCCTTGAACTCCGCCGTGCCGGACTTCGGGTCGTAGGTGTCGATCGTGAGCACGTTGACGTCGGCCGCCTGCGGGTAGTGGACCGCCATGAACGTCAGCCCGGCTCGCATGTCGTGGGTGATCCGGGCGGGCACCTCGATCGCGCCGCGCCGTGAGGTGACCCGTACCCGGTCACCGTCGTGCACGTCCAGCTTGGCGGCGTCGTCGGGGGAGACGTCCAACGTCGCCCAGGTGCGGTTGGGTGAGCTGAACCCACCCGACTGCACCCCGGTGTTGTAGCCGTCCAGGTGTCGGCCGGTGGTCAGCCGGTAGGGGTAGTCCTCGGTGAGCTGGTCGACCGGCGGCGCCCATTCGGTCGCGATGAACGGGGCCGGCTGGCCCTCGATCGGGTCCTGCCACAGCCGACCGTGCAGGAAACGGGTGCCGGGGTGATCCTCGTCCGGGCAGGGCCACTGGATGCCGCCGAACGCCTCCAGGCGGGCGTAGCTCATCCCTCCGTGCATGATCGGCGAGACGCTGCGCAGTTCGTCCCAGGCGGCTTCAGGGGTCACCCAGGACCAGTCGTGGCCGAGCTTGCCCGCCAGGCCGACCAGGATGTCGAGGTCGGTCCTGGCGTCGCCGGGTGGCGGCATGGCACGGCGGACCCGTTGCACGCGGCGTTCGCTGTTGGTGACCGTGCCCTCGGCTTCCGCCCAGTCGGCCGCGGCGGGCAGCACCACGTCGGCCAGTTCCGCGGTGCGGGTGAGGAACAGGTCCTGCACGACCAGCGTGTCGAGCCCACGCAACAGCGCACGGGCGTGTTCGACGTCCGCCTCGGAGTCGGCCGGGTTCTCCCCGATCACGTACACGCCGCGCAGGGTCCCCGCCTCCATCGCCTCGAACATCTCCGAGAGATGCCAGCCCTTGGTCGCCGGGATGGTGGCGTCCCAACGCTGCTCGAACCGGGCCCGGATCCGGTCGTCCTCCACGTCCTGGAACCCGGGCAGCTTGTTGGGCAGGGCGCCCATGTCCCCGCCGCCCTGCACGTTGTTCTGCCCCCGCAACGGCACGAGCCCGGAGCCGTACCGACCGACGTGCCCGGTCAGCAGCGCGAGGTTGATCAGCGCCAGGACGTTGTCCGTCGCGTTGTGGTGCTCGGTGATCCCGAGCGTCCAGCAGATCTGGGCCTGGTCCGCGCTCGCGTACGCGATGGCGGTCTCACGGATCACCTCGCCGGGGATGCCGGTGATCGCCTCCGCGCGGTCCAGGGGGTAGTCGGCCACCGTCGCCGCGTAGGCGTCGAACCCGGTCGTGGCGTGGTCCACGAACCGCCGGTCGACCAGCCCCTCGTCGATGATCACCTTGCCCATGGCGTTGGCCAGCGCGATGTCGGAGCCGACGTCGATACCCAGCCACACGTCCGCCCACTTGGCGGAGTCGGTGCGCCGTGGGTCGATCGCGTACATCCGGGCGCCGTTGTGGAGCCCCTTGAGCAGGTGGTGGAAGAAGATCGGGTGGGCGGCACGCGCGTTCGAGCCCCAGAGGAGGACCACGTCGGTGGTCTCGATCT
>SKJX01000220.1 GCA_007121785.1 Nitriliruptoraceae bacterium | reverse complement strand
GAGCTGGCGGATGCGCACGGCGGCTGACGCCGAGCTCACCCCAGCCCGAGCGCGGGCGGCGGCCACGTCGGTGCGGCCTCGGCGGGGCGCGCCCGCTCGTAGAAGGCGGCGGCGGCGAGCGCGACGTCGTCGGCGAAACGGCGTGCGGCCAACTGCACCCCGATCGGTTTGCCCTCGGCGGTGAACCCGGCGTTGACGGTCGCCGCGGGCTGGTGGGAGAAGTTGTACGGCACGGTGAAGGCGATGTGCTCCATCGTGCGGGTGTGGTCATCGGTCGGGGCGTGCCACTCGGCCGGGTAGGTCGGCACCGGCGCCACCGGCGAGAGCACCAGGTCGTAGCCGGCCGTGGCCGCCAAGGTCGCCTGGCCCACCTCCAGCATCCGGTTGAGGCAGCGCATCACCACCACGCCCGGCACGTCCGCGCCCCCGCGGCACCAGTCCGCGATGTAGGGCAGCACCGCGTGTTGGCGGTCGTGGTCGAGGGCGATGAACTCCGCCCAGCCACGGACCCGCCAGAGCAGGTCGAGGTCATCGAGCATCTCCCGGCGGAAGAACGGCTCGATCCGCTCGACGGTCGCACCAGCGTCCGCGAACACGCCGGCGGCGGCGTCCACCGCCGCGCCGACCCCCGCGTCGACGGGCAGCCCGCAGCCGGCGTCGGGCAGGACCGCGACGCGCCAGCCAGCCACCTCGACGTCGTCGAGGTGGAGGTCGAGCTCCTGCGGCGGCAGGCTGGTCGGGTCCCGCTCGTCGGGGCCGGCCAGCACCGACAGCAGCAGCGCCGAGTCAGCGACCGTGCGCGTCATCGGGCCCGGCGCGCGGCCGTAGTACGGCGGGTCGGTCGGGGCACGCCCCCAGCTGGGCTTGAGGCTGGCCAGCCCCGACCAGCCGGCAGGCAGCCGCACCGACCCGCCGATGTCGCTGCCGATGTGCAGCGGGCCGTAGCCGGCCGCCGCAGCCGCCGCCGCCCCGGCGCTGGAGCCGCCGGGGTTCCACTCCGGGTTCCACGCGTTGCGGGTCAACGGGTGGAAGCTCGACCGACCTGACGAGAGCATCCCCATGTCCGGCATCGTGGTCTTGGCCAGGAGCACCGCCCCCGCCGCCCGCGTGCGTTCGGCGGGCGGCCCGTCGGTCGTGGCGGGCACCAGGAGCGTGGCCGCCGTGCCGCCCGGCACCGGGGTGCCGCGCGTCGCGATGTTCTCCTTGATCGTGATCGGCACCCCGTCCAGCGGGCCGCACGGCTCCCCCGTCTGCCAGCGCTGTTCGCTGGCCCTGGCCGAGGCGCGGGCCCCGTCCGGATCGGGCGCGTACAACGCCTGCACGGTGGGCTCGACCGCGTCGATGCGGGCCTGCACGGCGTCCACCACCTCGACGGGCGAGAACGTCCCCGCGCGGAAGCCGGCCAGCAGATCGGTCGCCGGGAGATCAGCCAGATCGGTCACGGTGCGGGCTCCATCGTCGGGTCACGGTCTGGGTTGCTCGTCTCGACGGGGCGCGGCACGCCGCCCCGCTGCCGGTCACGCGGGCGGTTCGAACCGTCCGTCGATCGCGGTCCAGCCGCCGTCGACGGTGACCACGCTGCCGGTCACGAAGCTGCTCGCATCCGACGCGAGGTAGACCACCGCGCCGGCCAGCTCGCTCGGCTGCGCCCAGCGGTTGAGCGCCGTCTTGGACGCGTAGGCCTGGTACCAGTCCGGGTCCTGGATGATCGGCGCGGTCAACGGCGTCTCCACGATCCCGGGGGCGATCGCGTTGCAGCGGACCCCGTCCGGGCCGAGTTCCGCGGCCGCGGTGCGCAGCAGCTGGATCAACCCGGACTTGGTGGCGGCGTACACGCCCTGGCCCGGCTCGACGGTCTGCGCGCGGATCGAGGAGAACCCGATGATGCTGCCCCCGCCGCGGGCCACCATCGTGCGGCCGAAAGAGCGGATCAGGTCGAACGCGCCGCGCAGGTTGAGGTCGACGACCCGGTCGAACTCCGAGCGCTCGTAGTCGAGCAGCCGCTTGCGCACGTTGATCGCCGGGGTGAACACCAGCACGTCCACATCCGCGTGGCGCTCGGCGACGGCGGCGATCTGGGCGCCGTCGACCAGGTCCAGGTGCGCTCCGGTGGCGTTCGCTCCCCCCTCCTCCCGCGCCGCCTGCGCGGTGGCGTCCGCAGCGTCGGCGTCACGGTCGAGGCACAGCACCTCGGCGCCGTGGGCGGCCAGCGCCAGGGCGGCCTCCCGACCGATCCCGGCGCCGGCGCCGACGACGGCGGCGCGGCGGCCGTCCAACCGGAACAGCTGCTCGTAGCTCACGTTGCATCCTCCTGGGTCGGAGCAGCGGTGGGCGGGGTCCGACCCACCGCCGTCGGGAACCGGTCGCGGTAGCTGTGCCAGCTGCGGGCCGGGGTGGACGTCGAGGTGGCCGCCAGCATCGCGTGGGCCGTGGCCCGGCTGATGGTGTCGGCGCCGGCGGCCAGGACGGCCTGGAACCGGACGAAGTCGGGTGCGGGCCGCGCCCCGGTCGCGACGGCGAACACGGTGTCACCGTCGGTCATCGAGTGGGCCGGTCGGATCGCCCGCGCCAGCCCGTCCTGCCCGACACCCGCCAGCTTGGCGGCGTGCGCCTTGGAGAGGGTCGCGTCGGTCGCGATCACGGCCAACGCGGTGTTGAGGCTGGCGTCGCCCTCGGCTGCCGCCAGGTGCGCGTCGAGCTCCACCCTCGCGGGCGGGCGCAGGTGGTCGAACTCGCCGGGGAGCCCGACGCGGGCACCGGCGAGCTCACCCGTGGCCGGGTCGACGGTCGAGCCGGCCGCGTTGCAGGCGACCAGCGCGGCGACCGTGGTGCCGTCGGCCAGCCGCACGCTGGCGGTCCCGAGCCCACCGCGCAGCCCACCTGCGACCGCCCCGGCACCGGCCCCGACGTTGCCGGATGCGACCGGCTGCGCGGGGTCGGCCGCCACCGCCGCATCGTGCGCCGCAGCGCCGAAGCTGGCATCGGGCCGGTTGGCGGCGACACCACCGCGGCCGACGTCGAACAGCGCCGCGGTCGGCACGATCGGCACGGTCACCGGCGGTGGGGCCACGCCGTCGGGCCCGGCCGGTTGGACGACCTGCACGCCGACACCCCGAGCTTCCAGCCGGGCCATCACCCCGTCGGCGGCGGCCAGCCCGAACGCGCTGCCGCCGGTGAGCACCAACGCGTGGACCCGCTCGACCGCGGCGGTCGGGTCGAGCAGGTCGGTCTCGCGGGTCGCCGGTCCCCCACCGCGGACGTCCACGCCGGCGACCGCGCCGTCCTCGCCCAACAGCACCACGGTGGTGCCCGACAGCCACCCGTCCCCGACCGCCGTGTGGTGGCCGACCCGCACCCCGGCGACATCGGCCAGCGAGTTGGTCGGTCCCGGTCGCTGGTCCCGCGCGTCGGCGGTCATGCGGCCTCCTGGCAGCGATCGGTGGTGGTCACGACGGCTCCGGTCGGTCGGGGCGGGCGGCGGCATCCGGGGTGGCCTCCGACGGGACGTCGCGCAGCAGCGACGAGGGGGTCGCGCCGTGCAAGGCCCGTCGCAACGTCGGCACCGCGGCGACCAACGCCTGGGTGTAGGGGTGCTGTGGTGCGGTGGCGATCTCCTCCGCCGAGCCGTGCTCGACCAGTTGGCCGGTCCGCATCACCGCGACCGTGTCGCACACGTGCCGGACGACGGCCAGGTCATGGGCGACGAACACCAGCGTCAGGTGGAACCGTTCGACCAGGTCCTGGAGCAGGTTGAGGATCTGCGCCCGGACGGAGACGTCCAGGGCGCTGACCGGTTCGTCGGCGAGCAGCACCGACGGGCGGACGGCCAGCGCTCGGGCGATCGCGATCCGTTGGCGTTGGCCGCCGGAGAACTGGTGTGGGTACCGCGACGCCGACCCGCGCGGCAGCCCGACGGCGTCGAGCAGTTCATCGACGCGTTCGTGGGTACCTGACGCCCGTTGGGCGACCAGCGGCTCGGCGATCAGCTCACGCACCCGCATCCGCGGATCCAGGGAGGCCATCGGGTCCTGGAAGACGACCTGGACGTCACGCCGGAGGAACCGCAGCTGCCGGTCGCGCCGGCCCGCCAGTTCCTGGCCGCGGAAGCGCACCGACCCGGACGTGGGCTGCTGGAGCGCTGCCAGGCACCGCAGGAGCGTCGACTTGCCGGACCCGGACTCGCCCACGAGCCCGAACCGCTGGCCGGCGGTCACCTGCAGGTCGACCCCGTCGACCGCGGTCAACGGCGGGGTTCGGTGCCGCAGGGAGGTCCGTGGCTGCCGGAAGCGGCAGACCAGGTCGCGGACGTCGTAGATCACCTCCGGTTCAGCCATGGCGGCCCTCGCTCGGGTACCAGCAGGCGACACCGTCGCCGTCGCTGCCGCTCCAGCCCGGCCAGACCGTGCACGCCTCGTCGCCCCGCGGACACCGGTTGCGGAACACGCAGCCGCTCGGGAAGCGCCCGTCGGGCGGCACGGCTCCCGGGATCGTCGGCAGGCGTCCCTGATCGTCGACCGCCTCGAGATCGGAGGCGGCCAACAGGCCTTCGGTGTACGGGTGCCGGGGGCGTGTCAGCAGCTCCTCGGTCGGCCCGGCCTCCACGATCCGCCCGCCGTACATCACCAACAGCCGCTCGCAGACGGTCGCGACCACCGGCAGGTCGTGGCTGATGAACAGCAGCCCGGAGGTGCGGTCGGCGACGCCGGCGGCGATCAACTGCAGCATCTGCGCCTGGACGGTGACGTCCAACGCGGTGGTCGGCTCGTCGCAGATCAGCACGTCCGGCCCGTTGGCCAGCGCCATCGCGAGCATGACCCGCTGCCGCTGCCCACCGGACAGCTGATGGGGGTAGCGCCGGGCGATCCGCCCCGGATCGGGCAGCTCCACGTCCGCCAGCAGTCGCTGGGCACGTTGCGTCGCGTCCTCGCGGTCATCGACGGTCCCGTGGATCCGCAGCACCTCGGCGACCTGGTTGCCGACGCGCATCAACGGGTTGAGGGCGGTCATCGGCTCCTGGAAGACCATGCCGAGGCGCCGGCCGCGCAGCCCGGAGCGCTCGCGTTCGCCGATACGCAACAGGTCGGTCTCCACCCCGCGCAGCTGCACCGTGCCGGTCGCGGTGAGCCCCTCGGGCAGCAGGCCCATCACCGCCAGCGCGGTCAGGGACTTGCCCGACCCGGACTCGCCGATCAGCCCGACCCGCTCCCCCGGACCGAGCGAGAACGTGACGTCCTCGAGCAAGGTGTGACCACCCGTGACCACCGTGAGGTCACGGACCTCCAGCACCGACACGGTCGGGTCCTTCGGGTGGGCGGCGGCCAGGGCGTCAGCGCTCATCCGGTCCCCCGACGGTCGTCCAACCGCGGGTCGAGCCGGTCGCGCAGGCCGTCGCCGAGGAGGTTGAAGCCCAGCACCGCCAGCGCGATCGCCAGGCCGGGGGCGACCGCCTGCGACGGGCGGACCGCGACCAGCTCCTGGGCCTCCTGCAGCATCCGCCCCCACGACGGGGTCGGTGGCTGGGTACCGAACCCGAGGAACGACAGGGCAGCCTCGGCGAGCACCGCGATGGCGAACGACACCGACGCCTGCACGATCACCAGCCCGGAGATGTTGGGCAGCACGTGCCGCACCGCGATCGCCAGCTTGGTCCGGCCGGCCGATCGCGCCGCCAGCGCGTAGTCGCTGGAGAGCACCTGCAGCGTCCCGCTTCGGGCGACGCGGGCGAACACCGGGATCGTGGCGATGCCGATCGCGACCATCGCGGTCAGGGTGCTCGAGCCGTACACCGCACCGAACATCACGGCCAGCAGCAGGGCGGGGAACGCCAACAGCAGGTCGTTGAACCGCATCACGGCCTCGCCGATCACCCGCGGGCTGGAGCCCATCAGCACCCCGAGCGGGGTGCCGATCAGCCCGGCGATGCCGACCGCCACCACGCCGACCAGCAAGGTGGTGCGCGCGCCGTACATCAGCCGGCTGAACACGTCGCGGCCGAACCGGTCGGTCCCGAACCAGAACTCCCCGCTGGGCCCCTGGAGGCGCTGGGCGCCCTGGACCAGCAGGGGATCATGGGGGGTCCAGAGGAACGACACCAGCGCGACCACGGCGATCACGACGACCAGCCCCGCACCGACGAGCAACGACGCGGGCAGCGACCGCCGCGACATCGTGGCGCCCGACGAGACATCCTCCCCGGGGATGGGGACCTGCCCGGAGGGTCCGCTGAGCGGCTGCGGCGTGCTCATGCGGCCGCCCGCAACCGTGGGTCGAGTGCGGTGTAGAGCACGTCGACGAGGTAGTTCAGCAGCAGCACCGCAAGGACCAGCACCATGACCACGCCCTGGACCAGCAGCAGGTCCCGGTTGGCGACCCCGTCCAGCAGCAGGCTGCCGAGGCCGGGGATGACGAACACCCGCTCGACGACGACGGCGCCGACCAGCAACACGGCCAACTGCAACCCGAGGATCGTCACGACGGGCACGGCCGCGTTGCGCAGCCCATGGCGGACCAACGCCCGTGCCGGGGTGAGGCCCTTCGCGCGGGCGGTGCGCAGGAAGTCCTCCCGCAGCACGTTGAGCACGGTCGAGCGGACGTACCGGGCGAGGACCGCCCCTTCGATGATGCCGAGCGCCAAGGCTGGTAGCAGCAGACGCCGCAGGAACTCGACCGGATCCTGGGCGGGCGGTACCCAGCCGCCGGCGGGGAGCAGCCGCCAACTGACCGCGACCAGCCCGATCAGCAGGATGCCGGCCAGGAAGTTGGGGATGGCGATGCCGACCTGGCTGACACCGGCCAGCACCGTCCCGAGCGGCCGCCGGTGGTGCACCGCCGACAGCGTGCCCAACGGGACCGCGATCACCAGCGCCACGAGCATGCCGGCGCCGACCAGCCACAGGCTGACCATGAGCCGGTCGACGATCAGCGGGCCGATCGTCGCGCCGGTGACGTAGGACACCCCGAAGTCGCCCACGGGTAGCCCGCTGACCCAGTCCAGGTACTGGACGGTGAGCGGCCGGTCGGTCCCGAACCGTTCCTGCATCTCGGCCACGGCTTCGGGGGTCGCCCCCGTACCGAGGGCGACCTGCGCCGGATCACCCGGCAGGACCGACAGGAACCAGAAGACCAGCACCGACGCCAGCACGAGGCTGGCGAGCAGCAAGAGGGTGCGTTTGGTCAGTTGGACGAGCATCGGCGGCGGACGACGTCGATCACGTGCGTTCCAGCACCGTCAGGTCGAACATCTCGCCGACGTTGTTCTCCGGCACGCCGCCGACGCGCTCGTTGGCGACCATCAGGTTCGGGGCGAGGAACAGCCAGTCGCTGGCGGCGTCCTCGGAGATGATCCGAGCGACCTCGCGGTAGTTCTCCGCGAAGGTCTCCTCGTCGCCGCGGTCCGCCTCCTCGAGCAGGTCCTGGACCTCCGGGTTGTCGTAGGCCCAGTAGAAGTCGGGGTTGCCGTACTGCGCGATGTCACGCGGTTCGACGTGGTTGATCACCGACATGTCGTAGTCGCCCTCGGTGAACACCTCGTCGAGCCAGACGGCCGGGAACTCCAGCAGGTCGATCTCCGCGTCGATCCCGACCGCTGCCAGCTGGGACTGCACCGTCTGCGCCGCGTTGACGGCGTAGGGCAGGTTCGGGACGCGGAAGTCCAGTTCGAGGTCGCCTGCGCCCGCTTCCTCCAGCAGTGCCTCCGCGGCCTCGGGGTCGTAGGGGTGGACGTCGGTGAGGTCCTCGTACCAGGGGTCGGTCGGCGGGACCATGGACCCGATCAGTTCGCCGTAGCCGCCCCAGGAGGTCTCCATGACCGACTCGCGGTCGATCGCCTGCCGGATCGCCTGCCGGACGCGCTGATCCTCGAACACCTCACGGTCGTGGTTGAACGACAGCACGACCTGGCCTTCGCTGGTGCCTTCGATGACCTCGAACCGGTCGTCGTCCTCGAACTGCGACAGCCCCTCGGGGGCCTGCACCGTGCCGATCAGGTCGATGTCGTCGGCGAGCATGGCGTTGTTGAGCGCGTTCGGATCACCGAAGTACCGCAGGGTCACGTCGTTGAAGTCCGGCGCCTCGCCCCAGTAGTCGTCGTTGCGGACCAGGTCGATGCGGTCGCCGCGAGCGAAGTCGTCGACCAGGTACGGCCCGGTGCCGATCGCCTGCTCATCCAAGCCGTCGACGCCGTCCGGCGAGAACATCGCCCCGATCCGGGTCGTCATGCTGAACAGCCAGTTGTTGGACGGTTCCGCCAGGGTCACCCGGGCATGCAGGTCGTCCACCACCTCGACGTCCTCGACGATGTCCATCTGGCTCGCCAGCCCGATCGTCCAGTCCTGCTGCACCCGCTCGATGGAGAACGCGACCGCGTCCGCGTCGAACGGGTCTCCGTTGGAGAAGGTCACGCCCTCCTCGAGGTAGAAGTCGTAGACGGTGTTGTCGTCGCTGACCTCGTAGCTCTCGGCGAGCACGGGGACGATCTCCCCTTCCTGGTCGATCTTGACCAGCGGCTCGTAGACGTTGACCAGCAGCGCCTCCGGGATCGCCGCGCCGTCGTCGGTGGAGAAGTCCAGGCTGGCCGGTTCGGCCGCGAAACCGATCGACAGGCCGGCGACGTCCTCGCCGTCGTCCGCCACCTCGTCCTCGTCGACGTCGTCGTCGGTGTCGTCCTCGTCTGGCTCTCCGTCGACGTCGTCGACCGGGTCGGTCGCCTCGTCGGGATCGACGGTGTCGCCGGCGTCACACGCCGCCAGGACCAGCGCGAACGCCAGCCCGATCAGGATCGTCCTCACGGACCTCGCCACGGTTGCACTCCTGCTGCCTCGGCCCTCGCCACGACCCCGTCACGACGAGAGGGTACGGTCACGACCACCCACCACCGGCCCTGCGACCGTGGTCGTTGAACCGGCGATAGTGGCATACGGCCCAGCCGACGGCAACGTCGCGCCCTCGATGTGGCACCGGCGACGCGGTCCCTGCTGGTCGCGGTCGCACGGGACGACGCCGACCGAGCTGTCCCCTGATCCGCCGTTCAGCCCTCGTCAGGGGGATCGCTGGACGGACCTGGGTCGTCGTGGGAGGTCTCCGGGCGGCTGGGATCGTGCGGCGCGTCGGGGTCACGCTCGAGCCACTCGCGGTAGAGGCGGCGCTCCGCGCGCAACCACGGGTACAGCGGCGCGACCACGATCACGACCAGCACCAGCGGCGAGACCGGCGGCACCCCGAACACAGCAGCGAACACGCCACCCAGTCCCACGGCCACGACGACCGTGGTCACCAGCGGCCCACGCATCACCAGACGCAGCACCGGGGCAGGTCCACCATCCAGGTCCCACTGCCGGAAGCGGACGCGTCGCAAGACACCCGTGAGGCGGTCCACAAGCACCATCCTCGCCTCCCAGGTCACGGGCGTTCCGAGGGCAAGGTAGGGACCGAGCGGGGGGCCGTGCCCACCGGTCAGCGAAGCGGTCGGCCGGAGCGGCCGGACCGGCCGACGGCGGGTTACGGTACGTCACCACAGGGTCGTGGACGGGAGGTCATGGCACAGACCGGGGACACGACGACCGAGGCCGAGCAGTCGTACTCGTACCGCCAGATCTGGTGGATCGGGTTCGGCTTCCTCGGTGTCATGCTGGTCTTCTCCAAGTACAACGCGTTCCTGCCGATCCTCTACGAGGAGTTCATCTCCAGCCGCACGGTCATCGGGCTGTTGATGGGCACCGACAACCTCGTCGGACTGCTGCTGATCCCGATCATCGGCGCCTGGTCGGACCGGTTGACCCACCCGCTGGGCCGTCGACTGCCGTTCATCGTCGTCGCCGCCCCGATCGGCGCGCTGACCTTCGCGGGCATCCCGTTCGCCGCGACCGCGCTGTGGTCGCTGATCGTCGTCGAGGTGCTGTTCACCGCCGCGATGCACAGCTACCGCGGTCCGGTGATCAGCCTGCTCCCGGACCACTGCCCGCCCGAGCGCCGCTCCACCGGCAACGGGATCATCAACCTGATGGGAGGCATCGGCGCGCTGATCAGCTTCGCGGGCCTGAGCCTGCTCTACGACGTCGACCCGAGGCTGTCGTTCGGACTCGGCGCGTTGATCCTGGTCCTGACCGCCCTGATCGTGGTACGCAAGGCCGATCGGCACCCGCCGTACGTCGACGCGACCACCGAGACCCACCCCAGCCCGCTGCGCGACACGATCGGTGGCGTCCGCCTCCTGGCACGACGGCCCAACCGAGGCCAGCTCTACATCCTCGCGGCGATGCTCGCCTACTACATCGGCTTCGCCGGCCTCGACGCCATGTTCCCGCTCTACGCCGTCAACGAGCTCGGGCTCACCCCCGGCCGAGCAGCCTTCATCCTCACCGCGTTCGTCGGATCGTTCCTGGCGTTGGCGCTGTTCGCCGGCATGATCGGGACCCGGTTCGGCAAGATCCCCGCGATGCTCACCGGCCTGGCCGTCCTCCCGCTGCTGTTCCTGGCCGCGGCACCGGTGCGGTCGATCCCGGTGCTCGTCGGCATCTTCGTCGTCGGCGGGTTCGCCTGGGGGCTGGTCAACGTCCAGGCCATGCCGCTGGTGGCCGACCTCGGGGGACGCAACCGCATCGGGTTCTTCGTCGGGCTGTACTACCTGTTCACGATGGTCGGCCAGATGCTCGGCGGGCCCGTCATCGGCGGCGCGATGGACCTGTTCGGCGATCAAGGGCTGTTCTACGGCGGCGCCGCGGCGTACGCGCTCGGGTTCGTCCTGTTGCGCCGCGGCCAGAAGCTGTTGCCGGACGACCCGGAAGCGATCGCCCGCCAGGAGGTCGCGCTGCCCACCGACGAACCCGCCGATCGCGGTCGGACCTGACCGTCGACCGTCCAGAGCAGGATCACCCCGACAGACGTCGCGCCCGGCGTGCCGGGGGATCGCCAGAACTCAGCTCACCAGGTCGGATGCACCCAGTTCGCCGGCGACCACCGCCCGTGCGACCTCACCGAGCTTGCGGTTGGTGTTGCGTGCGTGCGCTCGCAGCCACGCGAACGCCTCGTCCATGGAGAGCTTGGCCTGCTCGGAGACGATGCCCTTGGCCTGCTCGATGCCGATCCGGCTGTGCAGGGCGCCCTGGAGCTGGTCCGCCACCGTGTGCGCACGATCCAACTGACGCTGCTGCAGCAACCCGATGGTGGCGACGTCGGCCATCGCCTGCACGACCGCGAGATCCGACTCGTCGAGGCCGCCGGGATCGGACATGAAGAGGTTGAGCGCACCCAGGATCTCCCCGCGCAGCCGGAGGGGCACCGCCTGGGCTGAACGGAAGCCGGTGGCCAAGGCCCGGTCGACGAACAGCGGCCAGCGATCCCGGGCCTCGGCGAGATCGTCGACCGCGATCGCCTCGCCGGTGGTGAAGCAGTCCTGGCACGGCCCCTCGCGGTTCTGGACCTGGAAGAGCTCGAGCAGGTGGCTGCGCTCGTCCGACGAGGCCATGAACTGCAGGGCACCGGTCTCGTCGGCGAGCAGGATGCCCGCTTCGGACGCGATGCTCACCTCCACGACCCGCTCGCTGAGCATGGAGAGGAACTCGACGACGTCGAAGTCCTCCACGAGCGTGTCCGCGAGGTCCACGAAGGTGTCGACGAGGCGATGCTCGAGCCCGGTACGGATGTCGCTGGACGGATCCATCACGGCTACTTCCCTGGAAGCGCAGCCGGCATGACCGGCTGCTTCGAGGTTACGGGGCGGGGTGGCTGGGAGCGAGCGGTCACGTCGGGCCGTCCATCCGCAGTCGGTGGGCAACCACGTCGGCGGCGACGTCGTGCAGGGAACGACCGGCGGCGTAGGCGGAGGCCCGAAGCACCGCCAGGGCGGCCTGCACGGAGATGCCCAACTGCACCGACACCATCCCGCTCGCTTGGTGGATCTCCGCGCTGTCGCCGACCTGATCGGCGAGCAACCGATCGAGGTCGTCCTCGGCCCCGCCGGCTTGCAGCGACAGGAACAGGTCGAGCGCGAGACGCGCGATGACCAACGCATCGGCGTACTGCTCGTCGCTGAGGTCCGCGGCCCGGTCCTGGTAGAGGGTGAGCGCACCGACCCGGACCGTGCCGCGGTGCAGCGGGAACGCGAACGTCGCCGCGATGCCCGACGCGAGCGCGGCCGGCCCGAACGCCAACCAGGTCGGATCCCCCGCGAGATCGGCGACGAGGACCGGGGTGCCGTGCTGGTAGGCGCGGTACCTCGGCCCCTCACCGAGATCGGCCTGCAACAGCTCGGCACGCTCACCCAGGCCGTTGGCCGCGACGGTCTGCAGCTCACCGTCGCCGGTCTCGAGCGCCAAGCCGACCCCGCGTGCGTCCAGCAGGTCCGATGCGCCCGTGCACAGACGCGCTGGCAGCGGTGCTGGCGCCTGCGCGGCGAGGGCGTCGAGAACCCGGATGAGCCGGTCGCCGCGCACCTCACACCTCCCAGGTGTGCCATGGTCGTGGGGCCGCCGTACCTCTGCGAACGTTGGTGACGTCCGATCCGTTCAGCTGCGGCTGGTCGGGAGACCGGACGAGGCGAGCTCGTCGAAGCCACCCGCGTCGTACACCTCCTCGAAGCCGAGGTCGTCCATGATCTCCGCGGCCACCGCGCTGCGGTTCCCGACCCGGCAGTAGATGACGTACGCACCGGACGGGTCGAACCCGGCGATCCGATCCTCGAACCCTGGCGCCTGGACGTCCACCAGTTCGGCGCCGACGATATGGCCCGAGGCGTACTCCTCCGGGGTGCGCACGTCGATGATGGTGAGGTCGTCACGATCATCGAGCAATGCGACGGCCGCCTGGGTGTCGACGACCTGCGGGCTGGCTCCGACCACAGCGGACCCGCTGCACCCAACAGCCGCGAACAGCAAGGCGAGGGTGGCAAGCAGGGCGGCTGACCGCATGGGCTCCCCCGGTGGACGGTGTGGTTGGCCGGCGTGGCCGTCCGTAGCGTACGGACTCCCCGTACGAACCTCTCACCCGTCCGCGTGCGGTCCTGACGGGTCGTCGGCTCGCCACGAACTGGTGTAGAGGAAACGCTGTCCGCGCAACAGGGTCACCCGGCACTCCACGGGACGCTCGCCGCGCCAACCCAACCGACGGACGCGCAGCAGCGCTTCGTCCGGTCCGAGCCGCAGCAGCCGCCTGGCATCGTCGTCGGCGACGATCGGCTCCAGCGACTCGTCGACCGCGCTCAACGTGACACCGGCGCGGTCGCGGAGCTCGTCGTAGAGGGCCGTGCGGCTGAAGTCGACCTCCAGCAGGTGACGTCCGATGTCCACGGGCAACCACACGCTGTCCAGTGCGAGTGGCTCGGGGCCGGCGAACCGGAGCCGTTCGAGCCGCACCAACTCCGCCTTCGGTGGCAGTTCGAGCCGAGCGGCCGCCTCCGGATCGCGGTCGCGCTCCAGGGCGAGCACCTCGGAGCGCTGCTCCAAGCCTCGCTCCTCCACGGCCCGGAACAGGCTGTAGAGCCCACCGAGCGGCTGGGTCAGACGCGCCTCGTTGAGGAAGCTGCCGCGACCGCGGTGCCGGTCGACCAGCCCGCGGGCGCGGAGCCGTTCGACCGCTTCCCGAACGGTGTGGCGGCTCACCCCGTACTGCTCGGTCAGTTCCTTGTCCGTGGGGAACCGCCCGGCGATGTCACCGGAGGCGATCCGTCGTTCGAGGTCGTCCAGGACCTGCTGCCACAGCGGGCGGGACGGCCCGTCCGGCTCCGACACCGCTGCCTCCGTCCTCGCTCGCCCTCGTCGCGCGACCGTCGCGAGCCTAACGGCCGTCCGTCCCCCACCCGGTGTGGCCGGTCGCCTTTCCCCGCCCCGCCTTTCCCCGTTCTTCGTGTGGCATCCTCGCATGCATGGACCCGATCGTGTCACCGGACTGGCTCCGCGCCCACCTCGATGACGTCACCATCATCGACTGCCAGTACGTGCTGGGCGACCCCGGCGAGGGGCACCGTCGCTACCTCGCCGGGCACGTGCCGGGGGCGACGTTCCTGAGCGTGGAGCGGGACCTCTCCGGTCGCGCCGGCGGCGGCCGCAACCCGCTCCCGACCGTCGACGAGGTGGTGGCGGTGGCCCGCCGGGCCGGTGTCCGCGACGACACGCCGGTGGTCGCCTACGACCAGGCGATGGTCGGCGGCGCCGCACGCCTGTGGTGGCTGCTGCGCCACCTCGGCAAGGAGGACGTCGCGGTCCTCGACGGCGGACTGGATGCCTGGAGGGGACCCTTGGCCACCGGGGAGGAGACCGCCGCGCCGGGCGACCTCACCCCTCACCCCCGCAGCGGAGCCGCGGTCGACGCCGACGACGTCGCCGCACGGCTGCACGATCCGGGCCGCATCCTGGTGGATACCCGCGCCCCGGCTCGCTACCGGGGCGACGAGGAGCCGGTCGACCCGATCGCCGGCCACATCCCGGGTGCTCGCAACCTGCCGAACACCCAGGCCGTCCCCACCACGCTCGTCGAGGCGGACGAGGAGATCGTCGCGTACTGCGGGTCGGGCGTCAGCGCCTGCGTGCTGCTGCTCCGGCTGGCCGCGGCGGGGCGGGACGACGCGAAGCTCTACGCCGGCTCGTGGAGCGAGTGGTCGGCGCTGGGCCTACCCGTCGCGACCGGCGACGAGGACACCGGCGGGTGACGGCCGGGCCGTGCGATCAGCCGGCCGGGCGGCTCGCCCGCACCAGCAGGTCGATCGCGTGCCGTTCGCCGTCGTCGGTCTCGACCGGCCGCGTGATCTCCCGTGCCACCTCGATGTCCAGGCCCGTGCCGGCGAGGTCGTCGACGACCTCCTCGGCCGTGCACAGCACGGCCGGGTCGGGCGGGCCGCCGACCCCGTCGGTGAGGTTGCGCTTCGCGTGGGCGACCAGCAGGAAGACCCCGCCGGGTCGCACGAGGGATGCGGCGAGCCGGTGGGCCTCGCGCACCTGCTCACGCGGCAGCTGCAGGTAGGCGAGCAGGACCAGGTCCGCGGGCTCGAGCGCCGGCGGGGCCGTGACGTCGCCGAGCGTGCAGGTGAGCTCGACGCCGGCGTGATCCGCGAGCTGCGCGGCCTTGTCGAGGGCGACGGAGGAGAACTCCACCAACTCGACGTCCCAGCCCTGCTCGGCCAGCCAGATCGCGTTGCGGCCCTCGCCTCCGGCCAGATCCAGCGCCCGGCCCGGCGGCAGGTCGGCCAGCTCGGTCGCGACCGTGGCGTTGGGCCCCTTCGACCACACCAGCTCCGCATCGCGGTAGCGCTCGTCCCACTCGGTGGCGTCCATCAGCAAGGTCCTTGTGGTCGTGGCGAGGTCGCAGCCGCCGCCGAGCGAGGCGGGCTCGGACGGGTCCGAGGCGAGGGTACGCCAGCACGATGGACGGGCCGGTGGCCCAGGGTCAGGCCGGCTGCTGGACCGGCGAGAAGAAGCCGGAGAGTGCTTCACCGAGCGCCTTGGGATGGGTCAACGGGGCGGCGTGTCCGGCGCCGGGGATCTCCCGCACCGTGACATCGGGGACGTGGCCGGCCACGTGCCGCGCGCTGCGGGCCATGAGCGGCTTGGCGTCCGATCCGTGCAGCATGAGCACCGGAGCGAGGACCGCGCCGAGCACGGCCGGATCATCAGCGGTGGGGCCGTCGTGCTCCGTCTGCTGCTGGAGGAAGCTGAGCAGGTTCGGGACGTAGCGCCCGGCAGCCTCGACGTAGCCGATGTCCTCGGCCACGGCGATCTCCTCGTCGCTGAAGGGGAGAGCCGCGAACGTGCGAACCGCATCCGTCAGGCTGCCCTCGGCAGCCTGCTCGCGCATGCGAGCGAGGGTGGCGCCGAACACCGCCTGCTCCTGCTCGTCCAACAACGTCATCATCCCGGGCTCGAAGGCGGCCACCGCGGCCACCGCGTCAGATCGCGCTGCTGCGACGAGTGCCAGGGCGGCGCCGAGAGACCAGCCCACCAGTCCGCACGGTTCCCGGACGCTGTCGATGTAGGCGAGGACGTCGTCGACCAGCCGTCCGAAGCTGAGGTCGGGGTGGTCGCCACTGAGACCGCGGCCCCGCAGGTTCGGCAGGTGGCAGGTGAACCGGTCGGTCAGGTGCGGGAGGAGCGCCTGCCAGTCGAGGTCGCCATCGCCGATGCCACCTTGCAGGAACACCAGCGGCGGCCCTTGGCCATGCACGGTCCCGCCGATGGTGACACCGTCGGCGGTGGTCACCTCGTGGGTGCGTCGGTCGCTCATGTGCTCTCTCCTTCGTCTTGTGGCGAGGTACCGGAGACGATGACGCAGGAGAGGCCGGAGAATGACACCCGACCGGGTACGGATCCGGCCAGCGGGGGGACTACACGTCGCGGCGGCCCACCTCGGCGGCGAGCCCCGCCCGCCCATCGACGTCGACCTTGGCGTAGATACGGGTCAGGTACTTCTTGACCGTGTTGACCGATACGAACAGGCGGTGCCCGATCTCGGCGTTGGTGTGGCCGTCGGCGACCAGCCGCACGACGTCGCGTTCGACGGGGGTCAGTGACGCCCAGCCGAACTGGGGGCGTTGCCGCTCACCCCGCCCCCGACGCGCGTAGGCGATCGCGTCGGCCAGCGACAGCTCACCCCCGGCCTCCCAACACGAGGTCGACTCGGCAGCCTCCAGCGCGGCGTGTGCATCGCTGCGGGCACGATCGAAGCGGTCGGCCTGCACCGGGAATCGGGCGAGGCCCAAGTCGGTGTGGAACCGCTGTGATGCCGAGAGCAGGCGCAGCGACCGATCCGGCTCACCGAGGGCTGCGGCCACGTCGGCGATCGTTTCCAGGGCCGCGGCGGCCCCGACCCGGTCGCCGTAGTCGTCGAGGACCTCGAGGCTGTCATGGGCCAGCTCCCACGCCTTGTCGAGGTCTCCGTCCTCCTTGGCCAGCGCCGCGAGCCCGAGCGTCGATCGGCCCAGCGGGAGCGGCAGCCGGGGGTCGCTGGACAGAGCACGACTGGCCTCCAGATGTGCTCGCTCGTCGTCGCGACGCTGCTGGCCGTTCGCGAGCAGGCCCAGCAGCCACTCACCGAAGGACTCCTCCCAGCGGTCGCCGCTCTCACGGCCGATCCGCACCATCTCCGCGGCTCTGCCCCGAGCGGTCTCCAGATCGCCGGACACGAAGGCCGACAACGCGAGCCAGGGACGCAACCACATCTCGTAGTGAGACCCCTCCAGTGCCCGTGCCCGCAGCACCCCGTGCGCCTTGGACAGCTGGTCCTGCGCCTGACCGTGATCGCCCTGCAGGACGGCCGCCGCTCCGAGCCCGGCGAGCCCGATCGCCTCCCACCCGGGACGCCCGACCTGCCTGGCGAGCTCGACGGCACGTCCGGCGTGGTGTCGTGTCTGGCCGAGCCGACCGGACCACACCGGCCACAACCCGAGGTTCGCGTGGACGGCCGGCCGTTGGACGGCGAGGTCGTTCGTCTCGCACGCCTGAACGGCCCGTTCGAACAGGCGACACCCAGCGTCCACCGAGCGGCTCAAGAACCACGCTCCCCCAGCGTGCGCCAGGACGAACGCGTGGGCCGACGCATCCCCGCACCGCTCGGCGAGTTCCACCGCTTCCTCGACGTCGGCGTCCACCTGCTCGCTGGTCGACCGCCCCAACAGCGTCCCCACCCAGGCCCGTCGGGCCAACCCGAGCGCGAGCGCACCATCGACATCGGCGGTACGTGCCGCGTCGACCGCCTGGCTCGCCGACCGATAGGCCGTAGCCGGCTCCCAGCGGGCAAGCGCCAGGCCCGCCGCGGTGGTCAGCCCCCGTACTCGCACGTCATCGGAGGTGCCGGGGGCATCGGCTGCGTCGTGCAGCCGGCGGTGCACCTCGGCGGACAGGCCGTGCTCCGACCAGAAGCGCACGATCGGCTCGGTGATGCCCAGCATCCCTGGCAGGTCTGCGGTCTGCGCTGCCCAGTCCATCGCGGCACGAAGATCATCCAGATCGGCCGCGAGCCGGGCCATCCAGGGCTCAGGCTGGCCACCGGTCAGCCCCGCGCGGGCCCGCTCGGCGAGCCCGACGTAGAACGCCAGATGGCGGCCCTGCACCCGGGGCGGATCGTCCAGCTCGGCGAGCCGCTGCCGGGCGTAGATCCGGATCGTCTCCAACAGCCGGTAGCGAGCCCGGCCCTGGCGCTGAGCGACCTGCACCATCGAATGCGCCACCAGCCCAGCCACCAGGTCCAGCACCGCTTCGTCGCCGATGCCGTCCCCGGCCATCACCACCTGCGCAGCATCCAGCTCGAACGAGCCGGCGAACACCGCCAGGCGCGCCAACGCCACCCGCTGCCCCTCATCCAGCAACTCGTAGCTCCACGCCAACGATGCTTCGAGCGTCCGCTGCCGCGCCGGCGCCCCACGCACCCCACCGGCCAACAGCCCGAACCGGTCCGACAGCCCGTCCACGATCTGGCCCGGCGACAACACCCGCACCCGTGCTGCCGCCAGCTCGATCGCCAACGGGATCCCGTCCAGACGCCGACAGATCTCCGCCACCGCCGACGCGTTGCCGGCGTCGATCCGGAAGTCCGGCGCGACCTGCCGGGCCCGGACCTCGAACAACCGGGCCGCATCCGCGGCCGCGACCGCACTCGCCGACCCTGCCTCGTCAACGGGCACCGGCAGCGGCGCGACCTCGAAGACCTCCTCACCATCGACCACCAACGGCACTCGGCTGGTGGCCAACACGTGCAGGTGTGGGCACACCGACGACAGCCCGGCGACCAGCTCCGCACATCGCTCCACCACATGCTCGGCGTTGTCGAGCACGACCAGCAACTGCCGCGCACCAAGCTGCTCGGCCAGCGTGTCGACCAGCGCCTGGTCGGCCCGCTCGCGCACCCCCACCGTGGTGGCGACGGCCGGAGCGACCATCCCCCCCTCGCTCACCCCTTGCAGGTCCACCCACCAGACCCCATCGGCGAACCGGGACGCGAGATCCCCCGCGACCTCGATCGCCAACCGCGTCTTGCCGCAGCCACCCGAACCGGTCAACGTCACCACCCGAGCAGCGGCGATCCGCTCAGCCACGTTCCCACGTTCACGCTCGCGGCCGACGAACGCCGCGACCCCCACCGGTACCCCGCTGCGCATCTCCATGGGGCCCACCCTGCCCCAGATCGCACGAACGCGCCATCGCACACGCCCGCGCATCCCCCACGGGACGCGCAGAGCAACGCCGGTCGAACGGCGGGGACCGACCGGTGACGGATCGACGGCGCCACGGAACCCGCTCGCGGGGATCCGCGACCGCGGACGCACGGCTGGTCCCGCCCGACCGGTCCCCCACCCCGGGTGCGCCGACGCCGAAGCATCCGCATCCCTGAGGAATCGGGTAGGGGCCGGGCTTTCCCCGGCCCCTCCCACACCACCGTACGTGCGGGTCCGCATACGGCGGTTCGTCAGGTACCTCGGCGGCGGTGCCAGTGGTGGGCGAGGCCTCGCAGGCCTTGGTCGTGCCAGTAGCTGGCAGGCATGGCCCGGTGCAGCGGGGCAGACCGCGCGAGGCGCCAGGCGCCTTTGTGAACCGCCCCGTGTGTTTGGTTCATACAGCTGCCGTTGCAACCAAACTGCAACCAAACCATGGCACCCAACAGACACGAAGTTGCTGTGCTAACACCAATTGTGCTGGGCGAAGGGCCTGGCAACGCGGTCCACACGGGGGTCGCAGGCAGATAGCTGGACCGAGGGGACCGATGCCTCCGACGCCCGACACGCAGGCTGCCGATACCCGTGGGGGGTCGGAGGCGGACAGGTCGCTTCTCGTCCCTCGTCCCCGGTTGCTCGAAAAGTTGACCTTGGAGCCGGCACCGGTGTCGCTGGTGTGTGCGCCGGCCGGGTCGGGGAAGACGTCGCTTCTCGGCACCTTGCTCGGTGCCGCGGACGACGTCCCGACGGCGTGGCTTGACGTCGGACGGTTCGGTGACACCGCGCCGGCTCTCTGGGAGGGGATCCTCGAGGCGCTGCGCTCGACCTCGGTGTTCCCTCCGTCGAGCAGGATCCACCACCTGAAACCCCCAGGCGACACGATCAAGGTCGGTTTCATCGCCGATGTTCTGGCCGCGATCGCCGAGCCGGGTCAACGGCTGCGCCTCGTGATGGACGATGTCCACAGCGTCCGCGATCCGCGCGCGATCGAGAGCCTCGACCGTCTGCTCGCGCGCCAACCGGATGAGCTCCTGCTGGTGTTCGCCAGCCGCGAAGACCCCGCGCTCGCGCTCCACCGTCTCCGGCTCGCGGGTCGCCTCCGGGAAATCCGGAGCACCGACCTCGCGTTCAGCGGTGATGAAGTGCAGGAGCTTCTGGAGCTTTCCGGATGCAAGCTCGATACGACGCAGGCCGCGCAGTTGCGGCAACGGACGGAGGGTTGGGCTGTCGGGATCCGCATCGCCGTGCTGTCGCTACAGGAGGGCGCGGAACCGGACCGCTTCCTCACCACCTTCGGGGGCGACGACTACGCGGTCGCGGACTACCTGGCCGCCGAGGTGCTGACGCAGCAACCCGATGATCTACGTGCGTTCCTACTCGCCACCAGCATCTGCACGACGGTTCCGGTCGGGCTCGCCGTGCGGCTCTCGGGCCGGGAGGACGCCGCCGAAGTCCTCGAGCAGCTCGCCCGTCGCCAGGTGCTGACCGATCCGTTGGATCGGCGCCGCGAGGTGTACCGCTACCACTCCGTCCTTCGGACGCACCTGGATGCGGAACGTCGCCGCCGGTGTGGGGCGGGGGAGGCGGAGCTGCACCGGATCGCCGGTACCTGGTTCGCCGAGCAGGGCGATTGGCCCCATGCGTTGGAGCACCTCGCCAAGGCGGAGGCACCGGAGGAGTTCGTGGCGCTCCTGCGCGAGAAGGGGATCACGTGGATCTTCGACGGGCAGCTGAGCCGGCTTCAGCGGGTTCTGGCGGACCTCCCCGCGACGCTGCGCAGCGACACGGAGGTACTGCTGCTGAGGAGTCTGCTCGCCCTCTTGGAGGAAGGTCCGGCCCAGGCGGATGAGCTGTTGTCCGGGATGGACCTGGACGCCATGATACGGGCCGAGGACCCATGGCTGGCGGCGATGGCGTCGGTGGTTGACGTCGGGAGAGCGATCTTCGGCCGTTCGCTCGAAAACGCGCTCGACAGGTTGGCGTCGCTGGTGAACGTGCCGACGGGCAACGTCGAGCTCGACCTGTTGGCGTTGCAAACCTGGAGCCTGGCAACGATGCGGAGCGGTGACCTGGAGGTCGGTAGCCGCGGGATCCGCGAGGTCCTCGACCGGGCTCGGCTGGGCGGCCGGGACACGCTCGTGGTGTCGTGTCTGAATTCGCTCGCTACCTCCGCGATCATGAGGGAGAAGCTCACGCACGCCGAGGATCTGTCACGCGATGCGCTGTCGATCTCCGAGCATCGAGGGTGGACCCGTTCGCACCGGACGTTCCCCGCCCATCTGGCGCTCGCATGGGTCGGCTATCAGCGCGTGGCACGTGAACAATGGGCGCACCATACGGCCGTGGCCCTGACCTCGATCGGACCGATGTCGGATCCCCGGCTCGTCCACTCGCTGCATCTCTGCCAGCTCCTGCTCCGCCTAGTCGACGGTTCCGATCCCTACCGCGCGCTACGGGACCATCGCGCTCGCAGGAGCGACGCGGGGGCTCGGATGTCGCCCACGTTCCACGCGCAGGTGGGGCCCGGGTTGTTGCAGGCCGCACTGAAGATCGGCGAGAGGACATGGGCGACCGGGCTCGCAGAAGAGCACGGCCGGCCGCTCGCGGCGTACGGCGAGTCCGCGCTGATCAGGGCGATCCTCCTCCATGCGGCGGGCAAGAACCTCGCAGCCTCGGAGACGATCGCGCCTGTCGTCGACGGGCGGTTGCCGACCCTGCTGAAGGGGTCGCTGATCCGCTGCCACCTTCTCGTGGCCGAACTCGCCCTCCAGCGGGACATGGCAACGCGAGCGCACGACGCGTTGCTGGTCGCCTTGCGCATCGCGGACGAGACCGGAATCTTGCGTCCCTTTCTCGATGCTGGTCCCGCGGTCCATGGCCACCTGGCGGCAGCGGCGGACCGCAGTGGCCGTCTCACGGAGGTGGCACGCCAGATCGCCGGCCTTGTATTGGGGGGGCCCGCGGGTCTGCCGCCGCTGCTGTTGCTCACGCCGACCGAGGCCAGCATCCTGCGCGACCTCCCATCCCTGCTGACGATCCGGGAGATCGCTGAAGCCCGCTCCGTATCCGCCAACACCGTCAAGACCCAGGTCAGCGCGCTGTATCGCAAGCTCAATGTGAGCAGCCGGCGTGAGGCCGTCAAGGTCGCTCGTGCCCAAGGACTGTTGTGAGGGGAGCGCCCGGACGAGCGCGGCCACCGCAGGAAGGCCGAGCGTCGCGGTGAAGGCCTCGACGGTTCCGAGGTGGTCGAACGCTGCCAGCTGGCGGGGTCCGGGCGGCCGCGACCGCGCGGCCAACAGACCACCCGCAGCGCAACCTCACCGACCCCGAGCCTGGGGTCAGGCGCACCTCGGACCGTTCGCGCCGCCTCGGGCCTCACTGGCCCATCAGCCGCGGGACCCTCGATCTGGGACACGCGCTCGTCACCGCATGCACTCGTGGGCGATGCTGTCCTTGGCGATCAATGGGATGTTGGCGTCAGGGTCGCTGAACGAGCTGAGGCCGGTCGTGGGGTCTCCGTCGACGAGCAGGAGGTCGGTCCATGCGCCGGGTTGGATCACGCTGAGCGGGGCGTCGATGTAGGGGTCGCGGAAGCCGCACATCGGGAAGAGTTCGGCGTTGGCCGAGGTTGCCATCCAGAGCGCTTCGATCGGTTCCATGAACTCCGACAGGTCGTCCCGATCGTGGCGCGAACCCGAATCACCCGTAGTGGATCAGTAGCCACTCATCCAGCGATGGTGACATCAGCATGGTCTGGCCCGGTTGATAGTCGCGGAACACCTTGCCCGGCGCCGGCACCGCCTCTGCAGGCGCCTCCGCGGAGTCGCTCACCGGCTCCGCGGGAACCTCCACCAGCCTCTGCTGCTCGCCCATCACCGCCCAGACCTCGACGACCCCCGTAGTCTGGCAACCAACCCCGCCTGATCCCAGGACCCTCGCGGTTACTGACCCAGGCTCTTAGCAGCGTCGATCGCCTGGTCGAGTTCCTTGCGCAGGTCCTTGGCATCAGCCTTGATCTGCTTCTCCTGGGTCCGGACAGCCCGCTTCATCTCCTTCTTGACGGCCTCCTCGACCTTCGACTCACCGATCACCACCAAGGAAGCGCTGCCGGTGTCGAGGGCCTCGCCAAGGTCCTTGAGATCGCCGCGCGACATTCCTCGCCAGAGGTGGCCGACCAATCCGCCTGCGGCGGCTCCCACTACGCCACCGGCCAGGATCGACGGCGGGAACAAGATGCCGACCAGTGCACCGACCGCGAGTCCCGTCCACGCGCCGTGCTGGGTGGGCTTCTCGTGCTTGTGGACGTGGATCTTCGCCTTGTCGTCCCTCGTGACGACCGCAGCGTCGTAGGTGCCGACCAGGCCCTCGTGATGAAGTTCCTTGACGGCCTCGTAATCGGCTTGCGCTTCTGATTCCGAGTCGTAGATGCCGATGTAGGCGTAGACGTTCTCAATCATCTTCGGGCTCCTCCCGTTGAAACGCGCCCCTGGAGCGCGTGCGAGCCGCGACTGTCCCAGGATGGCGCGGTTCGTTCGTCACCTCCTGCGGGTGATATCGGGGCGTCGGACGTCGACGGGCTGTATCGGCTGCGGTGTGCGGCATGGAGGACCTGTGAGGCTGGGGGTGTCGAAGACCTCGCCTCAAGACCTACTCACCGACGGTGGACCTGGGGTACGGGACACGTGCTCGTTACAACGTGTTCTTGTGGGCGATGCCGTCCTTCACGATCACGCGGATGTTGGCGTCGGGGTCGTTGAACATGCTCAGGTCGGCCGTTGGGTCACCGTCGACGAGCAGGAAGTCGGCCCACGCACCGGGTCGGATCACGCCGAGCGGTGCGCCGGCGTACGGGTCGCGGGCACCGCACATTCGGAAGAGTTCCGCGTTGACCGATGTTGCCATCCGCAGTGCTTCGATCGGTTCCATGAACTCCGCCAGGCGGGCGAGCATCAGGATCTGATGGAACTCCTTGTCGGGCTCCATCAGGATGTCGGTGCCGAACGCGGTCTTGACCCCGTACTTCTTGGACCACTCGTACAGATTGTCGGTGCCCGTGCACACCTGTTCGTGCTTGGCCTGCTGTAAGGGATCGTCGAAATGGTGGTCGTGAACTACGAAAGGCTGGGTGCTTAGCCAGACGTCCTTGCCGGCCATGAATTCCACCGTTTCTTCATCGGCGAGGTGCGCATGTTCGATCGAACGAACGCCGGCTTCGATCCCTCGGTGGATCCCTTCAACGTTGTAGACGTGTGCGAGAACGTAGGTTCCGTAATCGCTCGCCGCCTGCACGGCTGCGCGGATCTCCTCAAGTGTGAACTGGGTCGTCTCCAGTGGGTCGTAGGGCGAGGTGGCGCCACCGCCGATCATGAGTTTGATCTGTGTGGCACCTTTCTTGAGTTGCTCACGGGTTGCGGCAAGGACTCGATCACGACCGTCTGCGACCAGTGACATCCCGAGGGCTTCGCCCCGCGGTCGAACACCCCCGAGGGCCGTGGGGACGTCGTAGACCATCGAGAAGTCACCGTGGCCGGACGTCTGGGAGATCATCGCCCCGCTCGGGTAGATGCGCGGGCCGGGAATCACACCTTGGTCGATGGCTTGTTGGATACCGATCATCGGTCCACCGGTGTCGCGAACCGTGGTGAATCCGCGCATCAGCGTGCGGTTCGCTGCTGCGACCGTGTTCGCATAGATCAAACCGACGTCGGCGGTCGTCATCTCCTCCGTCGAGTGGCACATCATCATCACGTGACAGTGGGCGTCGGTGAGACCGGGCATCAGGACCCGGCCGTCACCATCGATGACCTCAACGTGGTCGGTGATGGTGGGAGCGACGTCGGAGATAGCCACGATCTTGCTGCCGCTCACGAGGACGTCGCCCTCGGTGAGCTCGGCATCGACCCCGTCGAACACCTTGACGTTCTTCACGATCATGGTCGGTTGGGTCTCGCTCATCGGAAGTGCCCCGCGGGCGGGTGCTGCGTGGCTTGTGACATCACGGGTCACTCCTGTGGGCTCGTCGCCCGTTCGCCGTTGGCGTGCTCGGTGCAGGTCGATCCCGATCATCCCGATCATCACGACGTCGGCTGAGCTGAGCGCCGAGAGACCGTTCCTTACTCATGTTTCGAGGTCTGCCAGCCACCGCAGCGCGGTCAGGCTGGGAACGAAGGCGTACTCGCCCCCTCTGGTGACCGTGAAGCGCTCGAGCCCACGCAGCCGTCGACGCACGGGTCGCGCCGGGATCGTGAAGGTGGCTTCGCCGTCGTCGTTGTTGCCCGCGATGGGGTCTCGCTCAGATCCGAGGTTGAAGGTGTTGCCGTCATCGATCCACTCCCGCTTCAGGAACTCCAGCGCGTCAGCGCGGGCACTCATGAAGGTGAAGAACAGGCCTCGTTCGGCGCCGTCATCATCGAGGACGCCGTCGGGCAGCGCCGGGCCGTAGACGGCACCCTGGCGGATGATCCGATGGATCCGGGGGTCAGAGAGGGTGGCCAGGGAAGTGTCGCGCGGGTTCATGCGCCGGATGTGTGCACCGTGCGGGCACTTGAGTCCCTGGGGATCGTCTGCGTAGGTGAAGTTGTTCAACTGGTCAAAATCCGTCATTAGCGAGAGATCGTCGGCCGTGGGTGCGAGGCTGAGCGGCGCTCCACTGCGCCAGCGCCCGACCATCTTCGCGGCGAGGAGTTCCTCGCCATCGGCATCCTTCGAGTTGGCCTTCAGGAACCGCCGGAAGGCCGCAACACGGGTGTGGATCTTGCGGACACCGACGAAGATCCCATTCCTGCCGAGCACGTCAGGCTGCGGCATCGGGAGCACTGCTCCGCTCTCGCAGGGGTGTCCCAACAGGAACTCGCCTGTGGCGACCGGACGTTCGGGAGCGGTGAACGGCGACTCTGGCAGGCCGACGATGTTGGGGAAGCTGATGCCATCACGGTAGCCGAAGGTGGTTCGGGCACCGGCGAGGGCGGCGACATGTTGGCGCCCCACGATCTCCACCCCGGCCTTGTCGATGGCGCTGCCCGCTGCGGTGAGGGTCTCCCGCCACAACGCTTCGTTGCCTGCCGTGATCGACACGAGGGCATGGACCCTGCCCGTACCGAAGGGGGACTGCCAGTTGTCCGGTGCGCTATCGCCCACATCGCCCAGGTGGCTGGCGCGTGCCGCCATCCCGTCGCGCAGCTGTGCAGGAAGGCCGGCCAGCGACTCGGACGGCACCCCCAGCGCAGCCAGGCCCTCGTAGGTCAGGCCCAACGCCACGCTGAGGTTGCGCCGTCCAGCTCCCCACTCCGCCGCCGAGACGACGTGCGGGAGCAATCCCCGCAACGCGGCTCGTCCCTGCGCCTCGTCGTCGAACCGGGCCAGAACGAAGCTGCCCCAGTAGGGCGCAGGCCGGCGGAAGACGACGAGGCTCTGCAGGTCATCGAGATCGATCGCGTCGGTCGCATCCGTCATGGGCTACCCGGACGGGAAGTGGGCGGTGAGCACGGATGCCGCGTTCACAGGGAGCCAGCGTTGTCGAGGAACTCGTCGACCAGCTCGGCCTTCTTCTGTGCGCGTCGGGTGTCGGCGACGGTCAGATCGGGGCTGGCGACATACCAGCCTGCCGCCGTGTGCTGGTACTTGACGATGAAGTCCTTCACCGAGGGATCATGGATGCCTGGCCAGCCCTCGACCTCGGAGAACAGCAGGTCCATCTCGACCGGGATCTGGGTGGCGAAGTCATCGATGTAGGAGTCCCAGTCGCCGTCGAAGGTGGTGGCGAAGAGCATCTGCTCGTCACCGGGAAGGAAGACGAAGCGCATGTCATGCACGGTGCCGACCCTGTCGGCCGCACCGAAGTAGCCGTTCGTGAGCTTGAAGAGACCGCGAAGCCGGTCGGCACCGCCGGACTTCAGCGGAGCGATCACCGTGAGCTCCGACACCTTCCCGGCGCGGCTCCCGACCCGTCCGGCGCTCGTCGTGCCGGGCTCCACCTTGCCTGAGCGCAACTGCTCTTCGATCCCCGCCAAGAGCGTTGCTCTCGCTTCCTCGGAAGCATGTGGAAGCGTCTGATCCATCTCTCGCTTGATCTCCTCGAGCTTGGACGTGATGCTTGACTCGGTGCTCATCGTGGTTCCTTTGCGTCGTCTGTTTGTGTTCCGACCAGCAACTCCTGCTGGTCAGGTCTCCTGGCTCGAGACCTCGGGATCGCCCGTTGCCTTCTCGTCATCACCTCCTTCCGAACTCGAGGGTGTGGCTCCGCGACGTGCCGTTGGCAGCATCACGGCACTGGTGGCAACGAAGAGGAGCGCACCGACGAACGTGCCAGCAGTCGCCACCTCGGAGCTCAACAGCTCGCCGTTCTCCAGCACGACGGCGCCGACGGCAGAGACGCCGAAGGCGATCGAGCCGAACATGTTGCACCAGGTGCTCAGCCAGACGGGAGATGACGGTCGCAAGTACTGCCGGTCACGCAACAACGGGATCACGGCGATCCAGGCGCTGATCAGGAAGGCGACCGACCCCTCCGCGTTCGGCACCCAGACCTCGAGGCGTTCGGCCGGCACCGACCGAGCATGCAGGGCAGCGCCGGTACTGACGTTGAACAGAAGGGTGCCCAGCAGCTGCACAGCGGCAGACACCCACACGGCCCGCAGCCCGGTGCCGCCATGGACGTCGATCCGATGTGGCCCGCTCAGCACCAACTGGATGAACGCTCCGGCGGTGAAGAACCAGGCACCGACGAAGAAGGTGACGTTCGCCCCGACCGTCCCGAGCTGACCGCCGAGCCACGGTGCCGACCCCAGTGCGAACAGCGTCGCACCGATGATGAACGCCCAGGACTGCACCTGGAGCGTCGGTTGGATCGACCACGGCGGTCGCGGGCCGTCCTGCTGGCGCGAGGGCACTGACACGGTGTCTCCGGCAGGTCGTCAGTGAGCGAAAGCGCTCTGGCGAGACGCCGACGCGGCCTTCAGCCCGGTCACGACCTCTTCGATCGCAACGCCGAGCTTGAAGGCCATGTCACGGTTGAACCCCTCGCGGATCACGACCCGTAGGACGGCGACGTCTTCCGCGTCGGCCGGCATGGTGTAAGCCGGGACCTGGAAGCCACGGGCGCGTAGCTCGTGCGAGATGTCGAACACCGTGAAGTTGAGGTCGTCGCTGCAGTTGAAGGACAGCACCGGGATCTCGCTGCCGTCGGTGATCACGTTGAGCCCGTCGACCGCAGCGATCTGGTCGGCGAGCATCGTCGCTGAGTCGCGCAGCGACTCCATGATCCGCCGGTACCCGTTGCGACCGAGCCGAACGAAGTTGTAGTACTGGCCGACCACCTGGTTGCCGGGTCGTGAGAAGTTCAACGTGAAGGTGGGCATGTCGCCACCGAGGTAGTTGACGTGGAAGATCAGGTCCTCGGGCAGGTACTCCTTCGAACGCCAGATCACGAAGCCGATGCCTGGATAGGTGAGCCCGTACTTGTGACCGCTCACGTTGATCGACGCGACGCGTGGGTTGCGGAAATCCCACTCGAGATCGGGCTGAAGGAAGGGGACGACGAACCCACCGCTCGCGGCGTCGACGTGCAAGGGAACGTCGAGACCGTCGTCAGCGAGTTCATCGAGAACGGCCGCGATCTCGGCGATCGGTTCGAGTTCACCCGTGAAGGTCGTGCCGAGGACCGCGAGGACACCGATGGTGTTCTCGTCCACCGCCGAGCGAACCTGCTCGGGTGTGACGACGTAGCGACCTGGTTCCATCGGGAGGTACTTCGGCTCGACGTCGAAGTAGCGGCAGAACTTCTCCCACACGACCTGGACGTTGCTGCCCAACACGAAGTTCGGCTTGGACGCGTCCTTGCCGGCAGCTTCTCGCGCTGCCCGCCACCGCCACTTCATCGCTAGGCCAGCGAGCATCACCGCCTCGGACGAGCCGAGGGTGGACACACCTGCGGCGGATGTGGCGTCGGAGTCGGACAGGTCCTCCGCGTGGAAGAGGTCCGCAACGATGTTGACGCAGCGTGTCTCGATCTCCGCGGTCGACGGGTACTCGTCCTTGTCGATCATGTTCTTGTCGAAGGTCTCGGCCATCAGGCGCTCGGCCTGCGGGTCCATCCAGGTCGTCACGAACGTTGCGAGGTTGAGCCGGGAGTTCCCGTCGAGCATCAGCTCGTCATGGATGAACCGGAACGCCACATCCGGGTCCGTCCCATCGTCCGACATACGCAGGCTGGGGATCGGGTCGGTGCTCAACCGCTCGGTGAAGGCGGGGAGCACGACCGAAGGGTCGGCGGAGGGCTGGCGCTTCTTCATCGGATTCGCTCTTCCTTCGTGGCTGGGCGTTCTCTCGAGGTCTGGAGCTGGGAGGGTCCAGCCACCCGACCGTTGGCTATGGTCGTTCGGCGGGCTGTGCTCGCTGCCGAGTCACGATGCGGTGGCCGATCCCGAGCACGCCGACAGCGACCGCTGCTGCGGCGATGGTGAACGCAACCCGTTGGGCGTCGGCGAACAACAACGCCTCGGTCTGGCTCGATGTCGGGAGGATCACGGCTGATGTCAGGAACGTCACGTAGACCCAGTACGGCTTCGTGAGTTGGGCCCATACCGCCCCAGCCGTCACCACGAGGGTCACGATCGAGATGAGGACGGGTAGGCCGGCGAGCGACTCGGCGACGAGTGCTGCGACCACGGCACCGAGCACCGTTCCGACCACTCGATAGGCGCTTCGTTGCAGTGTGTCTGCGTAGAACGGCTGGACCACGACGAACAGTGTGAGCAGTAACCACCATGCGTCGGACGAGGTGGACCACTGCATCGCGATGAAGGCCCCGATCCCGACCAGGGCCGCCAACGCACCGGCGAAGTACCTGGCTGCGCTCGTCGGGACGGTCTGTGGCTCGTGCGTGGGTAGCTCGTGGCGGGCCAGCCAGCCGATGAACGCGATCCACAGGCCGCCGGCAGCGACCGAGCCGCCCATCATCGTGGTCGCAGCCCACGATGAGTCGATCGCGACGCTCCCGGACGCGAGGGCGACCATCGGTGCGCCGATCAGGGCGAAGGCGGTTTGAGGACCCGCGTAGGCGCCGACCCCGTGCCATCCGCGCACCGACGAGAGCCCGACCACAGCCCCGATCGCGGCCATCAACAACGCGCCGAGGACAGGCTCGTCACGCAGCGGGACGGCCAGCATCATCATCGCGCCCGTGAGCACCCCACCCGCCGCGGCGACGCGCACGTTGATCAGCAGTCCCATCGCTGCTGGAAGCATGCCGAGGTAGAACAACGTGGCATTGGCCGACCACTCCGTCGCGCTCAAGATCAACATGGGAGCGATCGCGAGCACGATCAACAGCACTCGATGCGGCGTCATGGTCCCCTCACGAGGGTTCGAGATCGAGAGGGCATGATCAGAGGGATGCGTCGCCGAACACCTCGGCAAGGCTGCGAGACTCCTTGCGGGCCTGGTGGTTCAGTTGGTGACGCAGGATCGAGGACTGCCGGTAGACCTCTTTGCGCGCTCGCTGGAGGTTGCCCAGCGGGCGGTGCTCCTCGGTGGCACGCCACGGCGTGATCGACGTAGCATCCATCGCCTCTTGGATGTCGTCTCCGGAGATGTCCTGTTGGGGCAGACGGAGCTTCGCGACGGTGATGAACGGGGAGAGCGCCTCCGGCCACTGCACGGTGAGGTCTTCGACGGGCATCCTCTCGAGGTCTGTGCACAGCTGCACCTGGATCTCGAATTCATAGGACCGTTCCTGAAGCTCTGCGACGAGGGCGGGACGGAACACCTCGATGTCCTGCTTCGGATCGAGGTGACGTCGAACCACCGTCTCAGCAGACGCGGTGGTGGGAGCCACTCGGATCTTCGCCACGTAGTCTCCGTGGCGGAGAGCACCCATCGTCCAGTAGGTGGAGAGCAGCAGGTTGACCGGCTGCACCCGGGCCAACGACAGGATCGCTGCGAGTTCGTCCCACGCCCAGTCCTCCTTGTCAAGCGTGCCTTCGCCCGTGACCCAGTCGTAGAGGAACTCGTGGACACCGGGCCGACCCCTGGCGAAGTAGTCTCCGGCGCTCAAGAACAGCTTCTGGATGAACACGTAGTGCCGCACGGTGTTGCAGAAGAAGATCGGTGCGTTGATCATCGCGTAGTCGAAGGTCGTGCAGTCCGGCTCGTCATCGAGCAGTTTCTCGCCCTCGATGCCGAAGATCTTCAGACCCATGCCCATCACCACGTCACCGATCGCGGCGTCTGACCCTGAGTGGGCCGAACCGTTGGAGAAGCGGATCAGGGCCTCGTGCCGTCCGGGCTTCGCGTAGATTCCCTGTGCGTACTCGGCGGGGAGTTCGTCGAGGATCTCCACTTCTGCTCGTGCCAACCCGAAGCCTTTCGCGTGAGCATCGCGCGTGGCCCTACCCACGCCCTCGCTCTCCACGGATCGCTCGATGTAGGCCCTGGTCGCCTCGATGACCGGCTCGAGGAACTCATCGAAGTTCGGTTCTGGTTGCTCGACATCTGGTGAGTACTTCACGAATCCCTGTGGCATCGCGGCTTGCTCCTCCTGTTCGGCGCCCAGTCAGGGCGAGGTCCCCCTAGCGCCACTCGCTCGGGTTGACGGTGTCGCCATCAGCGACGCCGCACGCCGGTGCACCAGGTGCCGCCCGGCTCGCCCGCCGGGTGGCCTCGGTCGCGTCGGTTATCCCAGAACATCCGTTGCGTCGGTCGGCCTGATCTGGTGCTCGCTAGTCGAGGCCCCTGTGGACCGCAGCCCTAGCCAGGTCCCGGCGACACGGAGAATCGCACTACGCGATCCCTGCGGCATCACCCGTAGTAGGTGATACACACATCGGTCCCTGGCGGGGACGCCGGCCGTGGCCCGTCGCTCGCGAGATCCGCGGCGCATCCGAGCACGACGTTCGCTGGCACGATCAGTTCAGCTCGGGATCGAGAACCGTCGACTCGCCGATGGCGACGACGGGTGCGATGGCGGCGGCCAGCAGCGCGGCGATCGTCGCGTCCGGACCCACGACCACCCGCCGAGACTCTTTCGCGACCGCGAACACCAGCGCCGGCATGATCGAGGCGTAGATGCCAACCGTGGGCGGCAGCCCGGCGACTCTGGCGTAGCCGATGTTCATCGGCACGGCGAGCGAGACGAGCGCCAGACCGGCGAGCAGCTCGTTGGGCGAGCGAGCCGCACTGTCCAGCACAAGCGAACGCCTCGACGAACGTCCGTGACTCAACGGTGACTCAGGGAGAAGAAGAAACCCGCGAAAGCGGCGAAATCTGGAGCGGATGACGAGATTCGAACTCGCGACCTCCACCTTGGCAAGGTGGCGCTCTAGCCAACTGAGCTACATCCGCGTGCAGCTGCGAACGGTAACCGGTCGCCCGCGACCGGGCAAACCGTACAACGATGGCGCGCAGACGGCCTGCGCGGCGGTCAGCGCGTCCGCACGCCGCCCCCGGCGAGGCCGGTCGTCACGCCGTGTCGGCGACCGCGATGACCCGGCGCTGCGGCCGGCGCGCGTCGGGTTTCACGCCGTCCCGACACCCGTCGAACCAAACCCCGCGACCCCGCGATCGGTGTCCGACAACGCGTCGACCTCCACCACCTCGGCGACCCCGACCGGTTGGACCAGCAACTGCGCGATGCGGTCGCCGGCGTCGAGCTCCACGGCCGCCTCGCCGAGGTTGATCAACAGCACCTGCACCTCACCGCGGTAGCCCGCATCGATCGTGCCCGGGGCGTTGGCGACGGTGAGCCCGTGGCGGCGTGCGAGGCCCGACCGCGGATGCACCAGCCCGACCCAGCCGGCGGGGATCGCGATCGCCAGCCCGGTCGGCACCGCGGCCCGCTCGCCCGGCGCCAAGGTCACCGGGTCTGCGGCCGCCAAGTCGAGCCCCGCGTCACCGGCGTGCGCGTAGCGCGGCACGGCGACGTCGTCGCGCAGCCGCTGCACGGGCAGCCGCACCGACGCACCGGCGGCAGGCATCACCGACGGCGACGACCCCTCGACGATCACGTCCACGTTCGCGTCGCTCACGGTCGCTCCTCGTGGCTGAGGTCCCTCGTCGTTCAGGTCGCGGTTCGACGACCTCTGGTGCGCGGTGCCGCCCGACGCTAGCTCTCCGCGTCCGCGCCCGTGGGATCGCCTGCCCCGGAGCCATCGACCACACCTGAAGGATCGGCCTCACCGGAGCGATCAGCCGCACCCGTCCGACCGGCCTCGTCGGTCCCTCCCGGGGGACCCATCTCGCCCACCGGCGGCGCTCGGCGCGTCGCCTCCAGATGCGCCGCCCGCTCCGACACGGCCGCCGCGCACACCGCCAACTCCTCGACCGACTCCATCAGCATGCCGGGGACCACCTCGACGTCCGGCAACGCGTCGTAGTCGGCGACGAACCCGACGTTGAGCCACCCGTCCATCGAGGTGACCCCGACCCCGTAGCTGTGGTGCGCCGCCAGCGGCGTGAACGGGAACGCGCCGAGCAGCCGCGCACCGAGGCAGTAGATCGGCCCCTGCGGTCCGGGCACGTTGGTGACGAGGAAGTTGAACACGCGGCTGTTGACGGCGATCCGCGACGCCATGGCGTGCAGCGTCGGCGGGGCGAACTCGCCCAAGCCGATCAGGAACCCGGCCCCGACCGCCGCGTGCGACGACTTGACCTCGCTCATCCCGTCGTGGACGACCCGGAGCCGCTCCACCGGGTCCATCTCGAACATCGGCAGGTCGACGAACACCGCCACCACCCGGTTGCCGAGGTGGTGCTCCTCGGACGACTGCCGGGTGCTGACCGGCACCATCGCCCGCAGCCACACGCCGTCGGTGCTGGCGCCCCGATGCCGCAGGTACCGGCCGGTGGCGTCGGCGATGACCGACAGCACCACGTCGTTGACGGTGGTAGCGAACGCGTCCTTGATCGCCTTGATCCGCTCGAGCCGGACCCGTTGGATCGCGAACCGGCGGTGGGCGCTCGGTTCCTGGTTCAGCAGCGACGGTGGCGCGGGCCGGACCAGGCTGCTGGTCGCCACCCGGCTCACCCCTCGGCCGACCTCCAGCGCCCGGCGTGCCAGGACCCGCGGACGACGAGCGAGCCGACCGACCGACTCGGTCAGTTCGGCCGGGGAGGTGACCAGGCCGCGGATGCTGTCGGCCGCGAGGGTCTTCGACGACGGCGTCGGTTGCGGGAGCCACGGCTCGGGATCGGGGATCCGGTCGCTCTGATCGGGTGCGAGGTCCAGCATCACCGTGGCGATGTCGATCCCCGCCAGCCCGTCGATCATCGCGTGGTGGGTCTTGCCGAGCACCGCGATGCGGCCGTGCTCGAGCCCCTCGATCACGTACAGCTCCCACAGGGGCCGGTCCCGGTCGAGCCGGCGGGACAGGATCCTGGCGGCGTACTCGTTCAACTGCTGGGTCGTGCCGGGCGTCGGCAGCGCCGCGTGCCGCACGTGGTAGGCGAGATCGAACTCCTTGTCGTCGATCCAGCGGGCGGTCCCGAGGTGGAGCGGTGCCTCGATGATCCGCTGGCGGTACCGGGGGATCAGGTGCAGCCGCGACTGCACGAGGTCCACGAACTGCCCGAACGAGAACCGCCGGTCACCTTCGGGCGGGTCGAAGATGAACAGCCCACCGACGTGCATCGGCCGCGTGTTCGACTCCATCTCCAGGAAGGCCGCGTCGAGCGAGCTGAGCTTCTCGCCGTGCCGCTGATGGGCGGCGCTGGCATCGGTCACCTCGCCGACCGGGTCCACGCCCGAGCGGTCGTACGCATCGTCGGTCACGTGGCTCCCTCTGACGGCCTCGTTGAGCGTATCGATGAGGCTCGACGAGGCCGTCGGACCTGGTCGGTGCGGGCGGTCGCCTTCGGCGGCGCGGGCGGCCGCGCCTCGCCTCGCCGCTGCCGGTGGGCCGGGAGCTCAG
>SKJX01000229.1 GCA_007121785.1 Nitriliruptoraceae bacterium | reverse complement strand
GGTTGCACCAGCCCCACCCGATGTTCACCGCGGGCAACATCCCGTGGCAGCTCGACAAGGACCGGTCACACCTGGCGACCAAGGGCGAGGTACTGAACCACCTGCGCCACTGCTACGAGGTTGCGGCGGACCGGGTGAACGTGGTCGAGATGTTCGGCTGGGAGGAGGAGTCCCACCAGGAACTCGACGGTGTGGTGCGAATCAGGTGTCGTTCCAACACCGGCGAGATCCGCGTGATCGAGGCCGACAAGCTCATCCGGGCACCCGGGTTCTCGATCGAGCCGAACGAGCCGCTGCAGCTTTCGAGCACGAGGATCCACTCGGTATCGCCCGATCACGGTGACATGCGTGGCTCGGAGATCTCCGACAGTGACGCACCCGTGTGGGTGGTTGGTGGCGGCAAGACGGGGATGGACACCGCCCACACACTCATCACCGAGTACCCGGATCGTGAGGTCAACCTCATCGCAGGTTCCGGGGTGCTGTTCGTCAACAGGGATGAGTTGTACCCCAACGGGCCGCGACGATGGTGGGGAGGAAGTCGTGGGGCTCACGTGTTCCGCGAACTTGCTGGCCGTTTCGATGGCACCAACGCAGCGGAGGTGCGCCGGTGGTTCCACGACCGAGCGGGCATCAGCCTCGTACCAGAGCCCCAGACCTTCTTCCTCGCCAACCTCTCCGAGCGGGAGAACCGCACCATCTCGGACGGCCTTCGGCGCGTCCTGATCGACCACCTCGAGGATGTCGTCGACCGGGATGGACGAGCCGAGCTGATCCTGCGCAGCGGCGACTCGATGGCGGTTGAGCCTGGCAGCTGGTTCGTGAACTGCACCGGGTACCTCCTCCAGGGAGGCCAGCAGCACGAACCCGTGGTGTCCACCAGCGGGAACGTCGTTTCGATCAACATGCGTGCGCACACCTTGTGGCTCACCCCGTGGTCCGCCTACTTCCTCACGCACCTGCTGTTCCGCGGTGAACTGGTCGACGCACCGCTGTACGAGCTCGACACGATGGCGCTGAGGAAGACCGCACCCGACGAGATCGGGGCGGCGGTGGGCACCCTGATGATGCACAACTTCAGTGTCATCACCGACCTGCTACCCCCGAAGGTGTTGATGCAGTGCGGTTCGGACCTCGAACGCTGGTACCCGTGGCCGCGCCGGCTGGTCGGCACCGTACGATTCCTGGCGACGCATCGACGGGACCGCGAGCACTGGCGCCGCTCCCTCGACGCCTTCCGGGAGCGCCATGGCATCGCTGGAGGCGTGCGCGGGGACGTAGGGGCCGCGTTGACCCACGAGTAGACGGCCGGCAACCGAGGAGTGGTCCGTTCATCGAGGGACGCACGGCCTATGACCGGCGCGACCGGCCGACCGGCCCTGCGGTGCTCTGTCGACGTCGAGGCCCTAGCCGTCGAGTTCGAGGTCGGTGCCGCCCAGAACGCCACCATCAAGACGCACATGGCCCGGCTTGTGCAGCGCATCGCCGCGCTGCACGCTCAGCGCCAGTGTCCTGCATCTGTCTCCCGGCTCCTGAAGGATCACGAGACGTAGCGACGATGCCCGTTGGATCCAGCCGTGATCCCGGTCGAAGGGTGGGTCGCCCTACGGTCCTTGGCCTGCGGTCTGACTGGTCATCCTTGTGCTCGAACGACGTGTCGCCCCACAAGCGTGGGCATCCCCGATCACATGTGCACCGATATGCACACACTTCCCGGACGTCCACACCGGCGGCCCGGTACGGCGGCGTCCCGGCGGTCAGCCCTCGTGGCGGTAGACGGGCACGTCCAGCGGGTCGAGCGGGGTGTTGCCGAGGATCAGGTCGGCGGCCTTCTCCGCGATCATCATCACCGGCGCGTAGATGTTGCCGTTGGTGATGCTGGGCATCACGGACGCGTCGACGACCCGCAGCCCCTCGAGGCCGTGCACCTTCATGGTGCCCGGATCGACGACGGAGAGCTCGTCGGTCCCCATCTTGGCCGTGCACGACGGGTGGTAGGCGGTCTCGCCGTCGCGGGCGACCCAGTCGAGGATCTCCTCGTCGGTCTGCACGGATGGGCCGGGCTCGAGCTCGCCGTCGTTGAACGCGTCGAAGGCGGGTTGGGTGAGGATGTCCCGGGCGACCCGCACGGACTCGACCCACTCCCGACGGTCACGCTCGGTCGAGAGGTAGTTGAACCGCAGGGCCGGGTGGTCGCGGGGATCGCGCGTCTTGATCTTCACCGAACCGCGGACGTCGGAGAACATCGGGCCGATGTGGACCTGGTAGCCGTGACCTTCGGCCGGTGACGTCCCGTCGTAGCGGATCGCGATCGGCAGGAAGTGGAACATCAGGTTGGGCCGGTCGACCTGGTCGTTGGTGCGCACGAACCCACCGGCCTCGAAGTGGTTGGTCGCGCCCGGCCCCGAGCGCAGGAACAACCACTGCGCCCCGATGAACGGCCGGCGCCACCACTGCAGGTGCGGCTGGAGCGACACCGGCTGCTTGGAGGCGTACTGGACGTACACCTCGAGGTGGTCCTGGAGGTTCTCGCCCACGCCCGGCAGGTGGTGGACAGGTGTGACCCCGACCTCGCGCAGGTCGTCGGCGTTGCCCACGCCGGAGAGCTGCAGCAGCTGCGGGGTGTTGATCGAGCCGCCGCAGAGGATCACCTCGCCGGCCTGGACACGCCGCAGCTTGCCCCGATGGATGTAGTCGACCCCGCGAGCACGCTTGTCGTCATCGAAGACGACGCGGGCCGCCAACGCCCGGGTGGCGACGGTCAGGTTCGGACGATCCATCACCGGGTGGAGGTAGGCACGCGCGGCGCTCATGCGTCGCCCCCGGTAGGCGGTCCGGTCGAACTTCGCGAACCCCTCCTGGCGGTAGCCGTTGACGTCGTCGGTGAGCGGATAGCCGGCCTGCTGGGCGGCTTCCAGGAACGCGTCGAACAGCGGGTTGTCGGCCTCACCGCGCGTGAGCTTCAGCGGCCCATCGCCACCCCGCCAGTCGTCGTCGCCAGCCAGGCAGGTCTCCATCCGCTTGAAGTACGGCAGACAGTGCCGGTAGTCCCAAGCCGCCATGCCCGGCGCCTCGGCCCAGTGGTCGTAGTCCAAGGGGTTGCCGCGCTGGAAGATCATCCCGTTGATGCTGGACGAACCGCCGAGCACCTTGCCGCGCCCGTGGAAGATGCGCCGGCCGTGCATGTTGGGCTCGGGTTCCGACTCGTAGTTCCAGTCGTAGAACCGGCTACCGATCGGGAACGGCAGTGCCGCCGGCATGTGGATGAACACGTCCCATCGGTAGTCGCGACGGCCTGCCTCGAGCACCAGCACCGAGGTCTCGGGGTCGGCGCTGAGCCGGTTGGCCAGCGCGCTGCCGGCCGACCCACCACCGACGATGACGTAGTCGTACTGCTGCTCGGACATGGGAGGCTTCCCGTTCGTCGCGGGCGAGGTCGGGCGGTCCTGCCGTCTCCCGGATACCAGCGGACCGACGCGTTCGTCCCGACGCTACCCGGGCACACCGGCCCCGTCGGCGTCGCCGGGCTGGCAGTCTTGCCGGGCACCGCCCGGACGGGAACCACCATGATCGTCAACGAACAGCTCGGCACCCTGCGCGAACGCTTCCGCTGGTTCGCGACCGAAGCACGCGAGCGTTCCGAGCTCTACCACCACCTGTCGGCCACGCTCGCGGACCGGCCGGAGGTCATGGAGGTCCTCGCGGCCGCCCACCCGAACCAACAACGACCCAACCTGCTGTTCGCGGCCGTCCACGACGTGCTGCTCAGCGGCGCCGACGACCCGCTGGCCGAGTACTACCCGTCGGTTGGCGGGACGCGCCCCGTCGGCGCGGACACGACCGAACGGTTCGCAGCCTTCGTGCGCCGCTTCGCCGACCCCATCGACCAGCGCATCCGCACCCGCGCCACCCAGACCAACGAGCCCGGCCGTGCGGCCGGCCTGCGTCCTGCGCTGGCTTCGGTCGCCGGGTCGGACCGGCCGCTGGCCCTGGTCGAGCTCGGGTGCAGCGCCGGCCTGCTGCTGCACCTGGACCGGTACCGCTACCGCTTCGGGGACGTCGAGGTGGGCCCGGCCGGCGCACAGGTGCACATCGAACCGCAGCTGCGCGGTGCCCGTCCTGAGCAGCTCGAGATCGGCCGCGTCGCCGCCCGGACCGGGATCGACCGCGCCCCGCTGTCGCCGACCGCCCCGGACGATGCGCGCTGGCTTCAGGCGTGCGTCTGGCCGGAGGACCTCCCTCGGATGCGCCGGCTCGCAGACGCGTTGGACATCGCCGCGGCGCACATGGACGTCCACCAGGTCCGCGGCGATCTGATCGATCACCTCGCACCGACGGTGCGCGCGGCGCCTGCCGACGCGCTGGTGTGCGTGCTGCACAGCGCGGCGCTCGCCTACCTCGGCGGCCAGGACCGGACGGCCGTCGAACGGCAGCTCGACGAGCTCGGCACGGAACGCGACCTGGCGCGCGTCGGCCTGGAGGGCGGCGGCTTCGACCCGTTCCTCACGCTGGAGGCTGACCTGCCTGACCCGGCGATGGGTGCCGAGCGGTTCGTGCTCGGCGCGACGACCTGGCAGGACGGCTACCGCGAGGACCGACTGCTCGCCCGGATGCAGCCGCACGGCGCCTGGCTCGACTGGCTGGGTGAGGCCGGACCCGTACAGCGGTCAACGACTGGCTGACGAACCTGCCGCCACGCCGGTTCCCCGCGACCGGGGGCCGCGCGGCCAGGTGGCCGTCCGAACGTTGCCCGCGCCACACGGCGGCGGTCATACGGCGTAGGTTCTCGACATGGAACAGCTACAGGTACGCAAGGGTGAGCCAGCGGACGCTGGCGTGGTCGCGGCGTTGCTCAAGCAGCTCGGCTACCCGGTCGCCGACGACGACATCGCCGACCGGCTGCGCTGGTTCAGCCGTTCGGGTGCCGATCACGTGCTGATCGCGTTCAGCGGCATCCGTGCCGTCGGGCTGGTGGCGATGAGCGTGGTCCCCCGGTTCGCTGAGGGCGGACGGTTCGCCCGCATCACCGCGCTGCTGGTCCCGCCGGGCGACGACCAGCCGTGGATCCGTCGCGCGCTCATCGGCGAGGTCGAGTCGGTCGCACGCCGCCATGGCTGCACGGGCGTCGAGGTGGTCGAGGAGTTCCACCCCGGAGACGACGTGGGCCATCATCAGTTCGACGAGCTCGGCTACGACCGGGCGGACGTGCACGAGATCCGCAGCCAGAAGGCGCTCGACCCGCCGGAGCCGATCCGGATCTAGCTCCATCGGCGCGGCCGAGCTCGCGCCGTTGCCGCAGATCACGCTCGCGGTCCGGTGCCGATCGATCCACGACGAAGCGCCGACCGGTCTCGAGGGCTCAAGGACCGATCAGGATCACCGCGGCCGCGACGAGCCCTGCACCGACGATGGCGATGGCGATGGCGATGGCGACCCGCCGCTGTTGCTGCGGGGTCTGGCCACCGGCCGCGGCCGACGTGCCGACCACGACCCCGAGCACCGCACCCACCACCAGCCCGAGCGCGAGTTGCCCCAGCAGGATCCCGACCAGCATCCCGAGGGCGGCGCCGGCCACCAGGCTCGCCGGCAGCGTCCATCCGGGTGGCAGCGTGCCAGGTGCGCGCGACGCCATGGCTGACTCCTTCCACCATCCGCGTCGAGCGTCGTCATCCGTCGCCGGCCGCGCCAGAGGCCTCCGACCCCCTGCGCGGACCTGCGTCCGGCACGAAGCCCACGGCGCGGGGTGGGACGTGGCAGCATGCGCCCTGCCGTGACCGTCCGACCTGGGAAGGAACCGTCGTGGTGTCGACGCGCAGCATCGCACGGTCCGACCTGCCCGAGGTCGTCGCGTTCATCGCGCAGCTGCAGGCCGATCCAGCGCACTACATCGGCTACCTCGACACCGACGTCGATGCCCTCACCGAGCAACTCTGCCACCTCGAACCGCTCGGGCTGGACGGCGTGATCGCTGCGACCCGCGCGGGCCGGCTCGTCGGCGTCCTCGCGGCCGACTGGGACACCGACCCGGCCCGGGTGTGGTGGCACGGTCCGTTGGTGGACGATGCCGAGCACTCGGGCACGACCGCGGACGCGCTCTACGAGCACGCCTGCACCCTGTTACCGGCCGGTGGCCTGGAGCAGGAACTGTTCATCGACGCGCGCAACGAGCACATCGGCGCGTTCGCTCGCCGCCATGGCTTCGACCGCGAACGGTCGTCGGCGATCCTGACCCGGCAGCTCGACGGGCTCCCACCGATCCGCGAGATCGACGAGGTGATGATCCGTCCCCTGGCCGACGCCGATCGCAACGCCGTCGCCGTGCTCCACCAGCAGCTGTTCGCAGGCGCTCACCGCTCTGGCGCACGGCTCGACGAGGGCGACCAGCGGTTCGTCCTGGTCGCGATGCGGGGCGACGAGATCATGGGCTACCTCGCCGCCGAACGGCAGGAGGACGGTCAGGGGTACCTCGACTTCCTCGGGGTGCCCTCGGTCGCCCGCGGGCGAGGGATCGGCGAGCGACTGATCGTCGAGGTGTGCCATCACCTGCGGGACGCGGGCAGCGACCGGATCCATCTGACGGTGCGCGAGGACAACCGCGGAGCGCGCCGACTGTACGGACGGCTGGGGTTCGAGCACGAACGGATCGGGGTGCCGTGGCGCCGGCGCCGCCGGATCCGCTGACCGGACCCCACCCTCGATCGACCGGACGCCAATGGCACCCGCGCCAGCGGCCTGCGATGCTCGCGGGGACCCGTGACCCCGTGGCGGTGTCCGACCCGAAGGTCCGACCATGCAGATGACCGTCAGCCGCGACATCGCCGCCAGCGCGGCCACGGTGTGGGCGACGATCACCGACATCGACGGCTCCGCGCAGGTGCTCTCCGGGGTCGAGCGGCTCGAGCGGCTCGATGACCGTGCGACCTTCGGGGTCGGGGTCCGGTGGCGCGAGACCCGGGTGAAGCTCGGGGGTGAGAGCACCGAGGAGCTCGTGGTCACCGAGGTGGAGCCGCCGCGGAGCTACACGATCCGGGCCGAGTCGGCCGACACGAGCTACGTCAGCGTGCTGCGCGTCGAACCCCTCGGCCAGCACCACTGCCGGCTGACGAAGTCGCTGGCCGCCGAGCTGTCGGGGCTGCTCGGCCGCCTGCTGGCGGCGACGGTCGGCCGGCTGTTGCTCCGCACGAGCCGCGAGCTGCTCCGACAGGACCTCGTGGACATCGCGACGCATGCCGAGCGTGCCGCGAGGTAGGACGCCCGCCCGGCCTCTCGAGCGCCAGAGGCGTCGCGACGCACCCCGTCGGCATCCCTCCGCACCGTGTTGCGGGGGTGGTGGCCGAACGATGGCCGTCCACGGCTTGGGTGCGGCTCCGTCAGCCGGTAACTTACGGTTCCGTAACCGTAAGCACCCCACCTGCCAGGAGCCCGCCGTCGCGCCCTCCCGTGACCTCGCCACCCGGCCGGCGGCCCCTCGCGACCGCCGCGGGCTGCTCGGCCGGGTCGGCCCGTTGCCAGGAGCGGTCCGCCGGGTGCTCGGCACCTCGCTGGTCGAGGGGCTGACGACCCCGCACGGCCCGGACCGCTACCTCCGGGCGATGCATCCGCTGTGGTCGCTGGAGGGTGGCCGGGCGCTCGTCACCGACGTGGGCACCGAGACCCCGGACACGGCCACGCTGACGCTGCGCCCCGATCACCGCTGGCGCGGCTCGATCGCCGGACAGCACGTGCGCATCGGGGTCGACATCGACGGGGTCGTCCACACCCGGACCTACTCCGTGTCATCTTCCGCGCACCGACGCGACGGCCAGTTGACGATCACCGTCAAGCGCAAGGACGGTGGGCTGGTCTCCGGCCACCTGACCGGCGAGGTCGAACCCGGCGACGTGGTCCGCTGTTCAGCGGCCACCGGCGACGTCGTCCTACCCGAACCTCGCCCGGCACGCCTGCTGCTGGTCAGCGGCGGCAGCGGCATCACCCCGATGGCGGGGATGCTGCGGACCCTGGCCGACGAACACCACACCGGCCACGTCACGTTCCTGCACTACGCCCGCACCCGCGACGACGTCGCGTTCGCCGCGGACCTCGAACGGATCGCCACCGCGCTACCGGACGCGCGGGTCGTGGTGGCCACCACCGCCGATCGTGCTCGCGGCCCCGTCACCGGACGCTTCACCCCGGAGCACCTCGACCACCTCCTCCCCGACCACCTCGACGTGGCGACCTTCGCGTGTGGGCCCACCGGCCTGATCGACGCCGTGGAGGCGCATTACCGGGCCCACGACGCGCAGGACACCATCCAGGTGGAGCGCTTCACCCCGCCGCAGCTGCAGCTTCACGCAGGTCCCGGCGAGGGGTCGGTGCGGTTCGCCGCCAGCGGGATCGACCGCGACGACGACGGCCGCTCCCTGCTCGAACAAGCCGAGAGCGAAGGGCTCGAGGCGCCGTCCGGCTGTCGGATGGGTATCTGCCACACCTGCACCCAGCCGAAGCTGGCCGGTGGGATCCTCGACCTGCGCAACGGCCGCCGGTCCGATCGGGCCGATGAACACGTCCAGCTGTGCGTCTCCGTCGCCGCCGGGGACGTCGTCCTCGACCTCTGACCTGCTTCGCCCGCGCGCCGGGCCGACGCACCCCGCCCGCGCGCCGGGCCGACGCACCCCCCCGCGCGCAGCACCGGCGGCACGCCGTGCCGCACGCCCTGAAGGAACCGACATGGCCGCCACGAACCTCTACGACACCGACGAGGTGCCCGCCAACGCGCCCGTCCCCGATGCGCTGCCTGCGGGGATGACGCCAGCGCCGTTCCGCCTGCCGCCGCCCGCGGCGCACCTGACCGCGGAGCAGGTCGAGGAGCTCGGCCGTGAGCTCGACGCGATCCGGGCGCGACACGAAGCGGAGCTCGGCGAGGTCGACGCCGCCTACATCCGCCGGATGATCCGCATCCAGAAGGGGCTGGAGGCGGGCGGCCGCGCGCTGCTGCATGTGGGGGTGTTCCCCCCAGCATGGATCGGCGGTGTCGCTGCGCTGTCGGTGTCGAAGATCCTCGACAACATGGAGATCGGCCACAACGTCCTGCATGGGCAGTACGACTGGATGGAGGATCCGGAGATCAACTCCCGTGCCTACGAGTGGGACATCCCCGCGCCGTCGGATCAGTGGAAGGCTGGCCACAACGTGGTCCACCACACCTGGACCAACGTGGTCGGCAAGGACCGCGACGTCGGGTACGGGGTGCTGCGGGTCACCGACCAGCAGCCGTGGCGTGCCCGTGACCTGGCCAACCCGGTCACCGCCGTGGTGCTCGCGTTCATCTTCGAGTACGGCATCGCCCTGCACGGCATCGAGATGGAGGAGATGCTCGAGGGCGACCACCCGCTGGAGGAAGCCAAGCCGCTCGCCGCTGCCATCCGAGCGAAAGCCGGCAAGCAGGCGCTGCGCGACTACGTGCTGTTCCCCGTGCTCGCCGGTCCCGCCGCGCCGGTGGTGCTCGCCGGGAACGTGCAAGCCAACGCGACCCGCAACCTGTGGGCCTTCGCGGTCATCTTCTGCGGTCACTTCCCCGACGGCGTCGAGATGTTCACCGAGGAGGACATCGTCGACGAGACCCGAGCCCGCTGGTACCTGCGTCAGATGCTCGGTTCCGCCAACCTCACCGGCAGCCCGTTGTTCCACCTGATGACCGGCAACCTCAGCCACCAGATCGAACACCACCTGTTCCCGGACCTGCCGTCACGACGCTACGCCGACATCGCCGTGGAGGTCCGCGACCTGTTCGACCGCTACGGCCTCGAGTACAACGCCGGCCCGCTGTCCACGCAGTTCGGCACCGTGATCCGCAACATCCTGCGGCTGTCGTTGCCGGACGACACGCGGGAGAAGGCCGGCCGATTCCGGGTTCGGCAGGAACTCCGGAAGCTCACCCGACCGATGTCGGAGCGGATCGACGAGCTCGCGGCCGTCGGTCGCGCCAAACGCCGGAGCCCGGTCCCCCCGACGGCGGGGTCACCCGGGGTCGGGTGACGGCAACTCGACGCTGAAGACCGCACCGGCAACCGCGTCCCGGTAGCCGACGCTGCCACGGTTGGTCGCCGTCAGCAGCGTGATGATGGCGAGCCCCAGACCGGTCCCGCTCGCCGTACGGGCATCACCCCGGTCCCGCCGGTCGAGGCGGTCCCACGTCCGCTGCTGGAGGTCTGCCGGCACACCTGGTCCGTGATCGACGACCTCGAGCCGGACCCGTCCCTTTCCGGCATCGACGGTGGTGACGGTGATCGGCGGCTCCCCGTCCTCGGTCGCGTTGGTCAGCAGGTTGACCAGGATCTGTTCGAGATGTCGCGGGTCCACCAACAGCAGGTCGGGACCGATCGGCGGTCGGACCTCGGCGACGGTGTCGTCGAGATCCTCGAGGACGGTGTCCAGGACGGACCGGACGCTCACCGGCTCCGGTCGAGCGACGAGGGCGTCGGAAGCGGCTCGGCTGGCCACCAGCAGACCGTCCTTTCGCTCGGCTGCCTCGGCGAGCCAGGCGTTCGCCAGGTCGACTTCCTGGTTGATCTGGTGCAACGCGTCGCGGGCCCGGCGACGCCCCTCCCACAGGCCGAGGCTCTCCGCCATCGTCCGAACCAGGGCCTCCTCCTCGACGCCGAAGACCACCTCCGCGGCGACCTCCTCCGGCGTGCGCATGACCCCGACCTCGGTACCGGACGACGGACTCATCGATGTCGGTGCAGGTCCCGAACCACCGCACGGTGGTGCCATCGGCATCCCGCAGCGGTCAACGATGCGACCATCCGATGCGGACCGCGGTGAGTGCGACGCAGACCCCCGAGCACGGTGCAAGCCCGGGGGATCGATCGACCGGCGACCCACCGTCCAGACCGGTCGCCCCCTGCCCGGTGGTGAACGGTCATAGGTGGTCCCTCACGGCCGAACGGCCGAACCGTCGGACGCCGGACTGCCGAGCGCCGGCCATCAGCGGGTTGCGCCGTGGGAGCTGCCGCCGACGATGAAGCCCAGGCCGAGCACGAACCCGCCGTCGTACCAGGCACCGTTGTTGTGGACCTCGTAGACGCCGACCCCGTCGACCAACAGCGACGCGAGGAAGGTGATGGGCGCGATCACGCCGTGCCACAGCCCGAACCAGAACCCGGCCACCTCACCTCCGTCGGGCGCGGTACCGGCCTCCGGGTTCGGGCCAGCCGTGCAAGCGCTGACCGCCAGCAACAGCGCGACCAGCACGAGGACGAGCACCCACGGTCGGCGCGCGCCGAGGAACCGGATCTGCATGCTCGAGGCTCCGCTCGTCCGCGTGGAGACGACACCGTACGCATCGCGGCCCGTGCCCGGACAGCTGACCCGAGCCGTCGCCCGACGCCGGGTTCACCAGCACCACCTCGACGGACCTGACCCTGGATCGAGGGACGGTCGCCCGGGAGCGTGTGCATCGACGTGCACAGGTGAGCACGAAGGTATGCGCTTGGAGACGGCATCGGGTTCACGCTGAGCGCGACCGATCAGTCGGTCGGCGGTCCAGCCACCTGCGCTCGGAGCACGAGCATCGGTACCGATGACGGCAACGCACCGGTCAACGCGGCGACCGCACGCGCGTGGAGCGCCGCACGGTCCTCGGGGACCAAGGCGGCGACGAACCCGACCGTGTGCGGCATGTTCAGGCGCCAACCGACCGCCGTCCGCGGATCGTCGAGCCCGACGTCCACCTCGAGGCGCTCGACCCGCACGTCGGTGAGCCCGGCGGTGCCCGCGGCGGCCTCGAGCGCCGGCGCGTCGCCGCTGGTGGTGGCCAACCGGTCCTTGAGCGTCCGGTACCAGTCGGGACGCCGGTAGCCGAAGCCTTCGAGCGCGACCTCCACGGCCGCCTTCGCCGGGTGTTCGTCGTCGCTGGGGAAGGTGCTGGCGAGGAGGATCCCGCCGGCGCGGGTGACGCGCCGACACTGACCGAGCGCCCCCACGACGTCCGGCACGTGGTTGAGGCAGAACGCAGCCACGACCGCGTCGAACACCCCGTCGCGGAAGGGAAGCGCTTGGGCGTCGGCCACCACGCCCGGCGGCCGCTGTTCGCGCTCGTGGGTCAGCATGGCCAACGCAAGGTCGACGCCGACGGGCTCTGCACCCTGTTCCACCAGCACCTCGGATGCCACTCCCGTCCCGGCACCGAGGTCGAGGACCCGCTTGCCGTCCAGCGGGAGCGGTGCGGCCCCGACCAGCGCGACGGCCAGACGCCGGTAGACCCCCGCAGGGCCTGCCGCCCACCCCCCGGCCGAGCCCTCGTAGGCCGACCGGATCTCTCCGATCAGCTCACGGTCGGCCGGCTCGGACGTGCCGCTCACGACCGCTCGGCCGCGTCCATGGCTGGCCGCTCCCACCAGGGCGCCGTGTCGACACCGTGGCGCTCGAGCGCAGCGCGGTAGGTGCCCAAGGCGTCATCCTTGGACCGCGGCAAACGTGCCCGGTTGAGGCACACGTACCACGCGATGTCGGCGGCCCCCGGCCCGACCCCGGGGATCGCCCGGTCGAGCAGGATGATGCGGCCGTCGGGGTGGCTACCCGGGTTGCCGGCCTTCCAGTCGCCGTGGTCCAGCGTCTGCGGTGTGGCCTCCAGGCCCGCGACCAGCGGCGTCGGGTCGTCGAAGAGGTCGAAGACGGCGTCGGCCAGTCCCGGCCCGAACCATCGGAAGCGGTCGGGCAACAGCAGCAGGCCGAGCGTGTCCCGACAGCCCCAGAAGCTGACGTGCAACTTCGCCATGTAGTCGATGAAGGTCGAGTGCTGGTCGAGGGGGATCTCGTCATCACCTTCGGGCACGAGCCACGGACCCACGTCACGCATGAGCGGGGCACCGCCGCGACCGTCCGGCTGCTCGTCCCAGGCAGCGCCCACCACGGCGTGGTCGAGACACGCGGGCAGGCGGTCGAGCCAACCGGCCTGCCACGACGTGATCGGCTGACCGGCGACGTCGCCGGTCGCCCGCATCACCCGGTCATCGGCGGCATGGAGGTACTTGAGGACGAACGTCTCGCCGTCGATGACGACCCGTTCCATGCGCCCACCGGGCTTCCCGTCGCCATGGTCGAACGGTTCGCGACGAGCGCCATCGCCGAGCAGCCACGCCGGCGACACCACGACGGGCTGCGAGCCCACCGGTCCCTGCGGGTGCCCGCCCATGCCCGGCCCCTTGCACTCGGGAAGCGGCCTCCGCTCGACCATACCCATCGTCCACACGGCTGAACAGGACGGCCGACGACGGGCCTGCACGACGTCACCGGCGCATGATCCTCTACCGGCTCAGGATGCACGACGTCGCGGAAGCCGGCGCGAGGTGTCATCCTCGTCCGGGGCAAGCAGCTCACGGCGCTCGCCACCCGGGCACCGCTGACGTGAGCGAGACAGAGGAGGGGCGAGATGCGAGGTGCCGTCCGGTCGCCGGGGAGCGGCCCCCCATGGGCATGGCGGCTGGCGGTGGCGGCCGTGCTCGGCGTCCTGCGTGGGGTGTTCGGCTGGCGACTGCGTGTGCGCCCCCCCGAGATCATCCCACCCCCTGACCGCCCCCTGGTGGTGGTCTTCAACCACACCTCCAACGTGGACGCGTTCCTGATCGCCTACACGGTGTGGCGGGGACTCCAACACTGGGTGCAGCCGCTGGTCAAGACCGAACTGTTCGACACGCCGGTGATCGGGGAGTTGGCCCGACGCGCGGGGGCGATCCCGGTCGCACGCACCGAGGGCTCGGGCCGCGAGACCGCCTACGGGGACGCCGTGGCACGGCTGCGTGCCGGGGGCACCGTCCTGATCGCCCCCGAGGGCACCACCACTCACGACGGCTCGTTGTTACCGCTCCGCCACGGGGCCGCACGGCTCGCCCTGGAGGCAGGCGCGGACGTGCTCGTCGTGACCCACTTCGGCGCGCAGCGTGGGTTCTCCCCCGTCGTCACGGTTCCGGATCGGGGCGCGATCGTCACCATCACCATGGACGTGCTCACCGCCCGGTCGGACGAGGACGCGTCGGCGCTCACCGGCCGCATCGCCGCGACGATGATGGACCGCAGCGAGGAACTCAAGGCCACCTACCCGCAACCTGATGCGCAGGCGGCCTGGTGGCCGCCGTACTCATCGCCGGCATCTCCGACCGCGACCGCCCGCGACAACCTGGAGCGCTACCGCCAGAGCATGACGGAGGCCGTCGCCCACGCCCGCGAGCGCATGGCCCAGATCGCCGAGGAGCACGAACTCGAGCAGCGGGCCGCCCAAGCCCGGGAGCGCGCTGCCGATGCCCGCGAGCGTGCCCGTTCCACCGCGGAGGACCTGGCGGCCCGCTCGCGCGCCCGTGCGGAGAGCCTCGGGGAACAGGCGCGCGAGCGTGTGGAGGAGCTCGCGTCCCACGCGCGCGAGACCGCCAGCCACCTCGCCGACCGACTGCCCGGCCAGGAGCGCGAGCTGGACACCGACGGCATCGAGGTGGCCGCCCCCGACCAGACCGCCCCCGACCAGACCGCCCCCGACCAGACCGCCCCCGACCAGACCACCCCCGACCAGGCCGAGCCGGACCCGGACGACACGTCTCCGGATGACCGCCACACCGACGGTCGGCACGACGCGTCCTGAGTGGCCACCTCGACGACCGCTCACTGGTCGCCCGCAGCGACCCGGACGCTCGCTGCCATCTGCCGCACGGAGGCCAAGGGCCCTGGCCAGGACCACCGCCGACGACGTAGGTTCGGCCCATGGCCAGCGCGCTGCACGCCGAACGACTGCGCTTCGTCTACGGGGATCGGGTCGCCGTCGACGGGGTCTCGTTCGCCATCGCGCCCGGTGAGGTCCTGGGGTTGCTCGGCCCGAACGGTGCCGGCAAGTCGACCACGATCAAGCTGCTGATCGGTCTACTGAGGCCGCAGGCCGGCTCGATCGAGATCCTCGGTATGGCGATGCCCCAGCAACGCACCGCCATCCAGTCGCGCATCGGCGTCGTCTTCGAGGAGAAGAACCTCTACCCCACCCTGTCGGGCCGGGAGAACCTGGCCTTCTTCGCCCGGCTGTTCGGCCTGCACGACGTCGACCTCGATCATCTGCTGGAACGCGTCGGGTTGGCCACCCGGGGCCGCGACCGGGTCAGCGACTACTCCAAGGGGATGCGCCAGCGCCTGACCGTGGCACGCGCGCTGCTCAACCGCCCTGATGTGCTGTTCCTGGACGAGCCCACCGACGGGCTCGACCCGGTCTCGGCACGCTCGATCCGCACGTTGATCCGCGAGGAGGCCGACCGCGGCGTCGCGGTCCTGCTGACCACCCACGACATGTACGAGGCGGACGAGCTCTCCGACCGGGTCGCGTTCATCGACGAGGGCCGCATCCTCGCGCTCGAGGCGCCGGAGCAGCTCAAGCTCCGCCACGGGCAACGGGCCATCCGGGTGCGCTACCGCGAGGACCACGAGGTCAAGGAGGCCACTGTCCCGCTCGACGAGGCCGCGGGCGACCAGCTCCAGGCGCTGCTGGGACGTGAGTACCTGCTGACGATCCACACCGAGGAGGCGACGCTCGAGGACGTGTTCGTCGAGCTCGCCGGGCGACGGCTCGAGTAGGGGTGCGGGATGGGCGGCAGGGCCAACGCGGTCGCAACGATCGTCGCCAAGGACGTGCGCCTGTTCGCCCGTGATCGTTTCTACCTGTTCATCAGCGTCCTGTCGCTGGTGTTCTTTGGCGGGTTGTTCTGGCTGCTGCCCGCCTCGGTGGAGACCACCGCATCGGTCGGCGTCCACCTCCCGGGCGTGGAGAGCCTCCTTGAGCAGGGCGGCCGACCGCCCGACGCGTTGGACGATGGCTTCGGCCAGCCCGGCGAGCACGGCCTGGAGGTGGTCAGCTACGGCTCGTCGTCGCAACTCGAGCGCGCGGTCGCCGACGGCGAGGAGATCGTGGCCGGGCTCGACTTCCGCGCCGATTTCCTCGAGCGTCTCACCAGCGGACAGCCGACGACCGTGCGGCTCCTCCTCGCCGGTGACGCGCCCGAGGCGCTGCGGCCGGCCCTCGCCGGCGCCGTCCGCGAACTGGCTTCCGCGATCGCCGGGGACGAACCACCGGTCGTCGTCCCCGAGCTCGACGAGATGATCCTCGGGGTCGACCGGTCGGATGCGCCCCTGTCGATGCGCGACCAGCTCCGGCCGATGCTGATCTTCATCGTGCTGCTGATGGAGATGTTCGCGCTCGCCTCGTTGGTCGCGGTCGAGATCGCCCAGCGCACCGTGACCGCGGTCCTGGTCACCCCGGCACGCATCAGCGACCTGCTCGCCGCCAAGACCCTGTTCGGGGCCGTGTTGGCCTTCGGCCAGGCGCTGCTGATCGCCCTGGTGACCGGTGCGCTCGGTCACGCGGCCGGCACCGTGTTGCTGGCGTTGGCGCTCGGGGCGGTCCTGGCGACCGGGTTCGGGCTGCTCGCCGGCGCGACCGGCAAGGACTTCATCGGCATCGTCTTCGTCAGCGTCGTGCTGTTCATCCCGTTGATGATCCCCGCGTTCGCGGTCCTGTTCCCCGGCACACCGGCGCTGTGGATCCGGATGCTGCCGAGCTACGGGCTGGTGGAGGTGCTGCTGCGCGTCTCCGGTCACGGCGACGGCTTGGCCGAGGTCTGGCAACACCTGGTGGCGTTGCTGGCGTGGTGCGTCGCGGTGTTCGGCGCCGGCACGGCCGTGCTGCACGCACGCCTCCGACGGATGTGAGGGGGACGGACATGAACCTCGCGCGTAGCTGGTCGATCCTTCGCAAGGACCTGCGCATCGGGCCGCGGTCTCCGGTGGTGCTGTGGGCCCTGATCGTCCCGGTCGTGCTGACGGTGCTGATCCGCGGCGTGTTCGGCGATCTGTTCGCGGACCAGCCCAGCCTCGGCATCGCCGACGAGGGCAGCTCCACGATCGTGGCCGCCGCCGACCACCTCGACGGTGTCGACGTCCGGGTCCTTCCGACGGCCGAGGACGTCGAGGTGGAGGTCGCCGACGGCCGCCTGGATGCGGGCCTGGTCCTGCCGGCCGGCTTCGACGACGCGGTGCGGGCGGGCGAGCGTCCCCCGCTGGGCCTGTGGCTCAGCGGCGAGAGCCTGCCGGTGGACCGGTCGGTGCTGACCGTCGCCGTGCTCGACCTGGTCCGGCAGGTGGCCGGCGACGAGGTGCGAGCCTCGGTCGAGATCGTGGAGGTGGGCGAGGCGGGTCTGCCGATCGACCTGCGGCTGCTCCCGCTGCTGGTCCTCTACGCCGTCGCGATCCCCGGCGGCATGGTGCCCGCCTCCAGCCTGGTCGAGGAGAAGGAGCACGGCACGCTGCAGGCGGTGCTGACCAGCCCGGCGTCGGTCGGCGACGTGCTGCTGGCAAAGGGCACGTTCGGGGTACTGCTCGGGATGATCGCCGGGCTGGTGACGCTGACCCTCAACGACGCGTTCGGCGTGGCGCCGCTGGCGGTCGTCCTGGCCGTCGCCCTGGGTGCGGTGATGATGGCCGAGCTCGGCCTGATGCTGGGGGCGTGGTCGCGCGACACCAACACGCTGTTCGCGGCCTGGAAGGCGGTCGGCATCGTCATCTTCCTGCCGGCGGTGTTCTTCCTCTGGCCGGACCTGCCGACCTGGCCCGCCTACCTGATGCCGGCGTACTACTTCCTCCAGCCGGCCTACGCCGTCGGCGTGGAAGGCGCCGGCCTCGCCGACGTCGCCGTGGAACTGGCGATCGGGTTCGGCATCTGCCTGCTGCTGCTGCCGCCGGTGATCGCGGTTGGTCGCTGGCTGCAGGTGCGGCTGGCGGCGGGCCGCCTGCCGGCCGGCGAGGACGCCCAGCCCGAGCCGTCGACGACCACGGGGTAGCTGCCGCCGGTGAGGGCGGCAGCTGCGAGGCGCGAGCGGACGCGACGTCAGCTCCCCCGGCTCGCCTCCTGCTTCGCATCGAAGATGATGTGCTCGACCGGTACCTCGACGGTGCGTTCGATCTGGCTGACCGCGTCGAGGCGCAGCCATCTCGACACCCCTGCCGGCAGCGTGGAGACGATGATCCGATCGAAGCGCTCACCGCGGCGCAGCACGTCGCCGACGGCATCGGCGGGACGTTGGTCCCCGACCTCGCCGGTGACCGTGGCGTCGAGGTCCCCGAAGCGGGCTAGCGCCGCATCGAGCCGCTCGCGTGCGAGCTTGCGATCGGCGTCCCCGTCGTGGAACGCCTCGGTCGGGTCGGCGCTGGCCGGGACCAGCACGTGGATCGTGCACGGGCCCGCGTCGGCGGCCTCCCGCAGCCGGTCGAGCAGGTCGTCACCGCCGAGCGTCTGGTTGGCGACCACGAGGTATCGGCGCACCTCGCACCTCCCTCTCGGGTACGTCGACCGTACGTCCGACGGCGCGCAGAGGGAAGGCCCGCAGCGCACACCGGTGTGCGCTGCGTCCAGGTGACGGCCAGGACGGACGGGCCAGCCCGGCCGTCGAGGTGGTCGCGTCCGGCCACGGGTGGGGTCGTCGGACCCTGGTCGGAACGCGGGGGTGGAGGACGCTGGAACCCGGACGCGACGTTGCGGAGGACCCCATGGTCAGGCACGGAACCGGTGCCGGCTGGCAGGTCCGACGCATCCCGGCGGCGCGGGTACCGCAGATCGAGATGATGCCCGCGCTCGCCCTGCGCAACCCGATGGAGGGCCTGCTCGAGGTCGACGTCAGCCGGGCTCGGCAGTTGCTTCGTGCTCAACGCGAGCGCACCGGTGAAACCTGGTCGTTCACGGCCTTCGTGATCGCGTGCGTCGCGCGGGCGGTCGCCGAGCAGCCGCAGGTGCAGGCGTTCCGACGGGGCCGGCGGCTGCTGGTCTTCGAGCAGGTGGACGTCGCCACCATGGTGGAGGTCACCATCGACGGGGAACGGGTCCCGTTGCCGTACGTGATCCGGGACGCAGGCAACCGATCCGTGCCGGAGCTCCACCGGACCTTGCGCTCGGTCCAGGGCGACCCGGCCGCGCACGCCACCGACAACCGCCGGCAGGTCGGTCGGCTGTTGCGGCTCCCCCGACCGTTGCGCTGGTTGCTCTGGCAGATCCTGGCCCGCTCACCCCGCCTGTGGCAGCGTCACGGCGGCACGGTGACGGTCACATCCGTGGGGATGTTCGGCAGCGGCCGCGCCTGGGGCCACGGGTTGGCGTGCTACCCGGTGACCGTCACGGTCGGTGGGATCAGCGAGCAACTCCACCTCGTCGACGGCCGGCCCGAGGTCCACGAGCATCTCCACCTGACGGTCAGCCTCGATCACGATGCCGTGGACGGAGGACCGGCGGCGCGGTTCCTGCACCGGCTGCGGGAACTGCTCGAGACCGGTCAAGGGCTCGAGGCCGGCCCGACCGACGACGACCCGGCCGTGCCAGCCGCTACCGTCGGCTCCGCCGACCGGAGCACGATCGATGGCCCGTGACCCTGCCGACCGATCCCTGGTCGTGAGCGGCCTCGCTGAGGCGTTGCCGGTCACCGCCTCCGCGACGACCTCCCGCAGCCTGGTGGACAACGACCGTGTCCGTGTCGTCGCGTTGGCCTTCGACACCGGCGAGGAACTCACCGAGCACACGGCCACCATGCCGGTCGTCGTTCAACTGCTCGACGGGACCATGCGCTTCGAGGTAGCCGGCGATGAGCATCAGCTCGCTGCCGGGGACTGCGTCTACCTCGCGGCCAACGAGCCCCACTCGCTCGAGGCACTCGAGCCGTCGCTGATGTCGCTGGTCATGATCCGTGAGACCCCGGCCTGACGACGACACGCGTCATCCTTCGGGCCCCGTCAGCAACACCCGTGACGACGTGCCCCGTTGACCGACACCGGCCGACCGCCCCGAATCCAGTTGCAGTCCGCAAGCAACTTCCGTACGGTCGAGGGCATGAGCGACGATCCCGATACCTACAGCGACCTCGAGCGCGCGCTGACCCGGCTGGTCCGGCGGGCGTTCCTGCCGACCACCGGTGACGCAACCCGCCGTGCCGCCGGCGTCAACCTCGAGCGAGCGACCTACGTCACGCTCGTGCGGATCAGCGACCTCGACGGTGGCCGCCTCTCGGACATCGCCGCCGCGCTCGGCGTCGAGGCATCGACCACCAGCCGCCACGTCAAACGGCTCGTCGACGCCGGCTACGTGGAGGTCACCAACGATCCCGACGACGGACGTGCTCGCCGCTACACCCCGACGAAGGCCGGCCGCGACGCCCTCGCGCGGGTCCGGCGCGCCCGCCGGGCACACCTCGGCCGGGCGCTCGGCGACTGGAACGAGCAGGACGTCGCTGACCTCGCTCGTGGCCTCGACCAGCTCATCGACGCCCTCGAGGCGGACGAGCGGGCCCGAGCATGAGCACCGCCGACGACACCTCCGGATCGCAGCCGATGTCCCACCGGGAGATCCTGGTGGTCCTGGCCGGCCTGCTGACCGGCATGTTCCTGGTCGCGTTGAGCCAGACCAGCATCACCACAGCGCTGCCGACGATCGCCGGTGAGCTCGGCGGGGTCGACCTGGTCGCCTGGATCGTGACCGCCTACCTGCTCGCGGCGACCGCCGCCACGCCGCTGTTCGGTCGGATCTCGGACGTCTACGGCCGCGACCGCATCTTCAAGCTCGCCCTGATCATCTTCCTGGCCGGATCGGTGCTCGCCGCGCTGGCCCCCACGATGGTGTGGCTGATCGCGGCTCGCGCCGTCCAGGGGGTCGGCGGCGGCGGCGCGATGGTCCTGACGATGACCATCATCGGCGACATCCTCTCGCCGCGGGAGCGGGGCCGCTATCAGGGCTACCTCGGCGCGGTCTTCGGCGTCGCCGCGGTCTCCGGACCTCTGGTCGGGGGGGTCCTGGTCGACCAGCTCGACTGGCGTTGGGTGTTCTGGATGAACGTGCCACTGGGCGCGGCCGCGCTGGTGGTCACCAGCAAGGTGCTGCACCTGCCGTCGCGGCGGGTCCAGCAGCGCATCGACTACCTCGGGGCGCTGCTGCTGGTGGTGGGCGTGTCAGCGCTGCTGCTCGGCGCCGCCTGGGGCGGCAACCAGTACGCGTGGGGCTCCCCGGTGATCATCACCCTCGGTGTCACCGGCGTCGTCCTCAGCGCGCTGTTCGTCCTGCGCCAGCGCACCACCGAGCACCCGATCATCCCGCTGCGGCTGTTCACGTCACGCACCTTCAGCCTGGCGGCCTCCGGAGCCTTCGTCGTCGGTGCGCTGATGTTCACCGCGATGGTCTTCCTGCCGGTCTTCCTGCAACTGGTCACCGGCGCGACCGCGACCGAGGCCGGCCTGCTGATGGGGCCGCTGATGGCCGGGCTGATCCTGGCGTCGGTCGTCTCCGGCCGCCTCATCACCCGCACCGGTCGGTACAAGCGCTACCCCATCGCGGGCACCGCGCTGAGCGGGCTGGCGTTCGCGCTCCTGGCGACGATGGACGTCGACACGACCCGCCTGCAGGCCGGGGTGTTCATGGCCCTGCTGGGGATCGGCCTCGGCATGGTCATGCAGAACCTGATCCTGGTCGCCCAGAACGACGCGCCCGCCGCCGATCTCGGGATCGTCACCGCCACGGTGAACTTCACGCGGACCCTGGGCGGGTCGATCGGCACGGCGGTGTTCGGCGCGGTCATGGCTGCCGGACTCACCGCGCGGCTGCGTCGGACCCTGCCCGAGGGCACCGACGTCGACCCGGCTGCGGTCCAAGGCACCCCGCAGGCGATCCTGTCGATGGAGACCGAGGTCCGCGACGCGGTCGTCGAGGCCTTCTCCGGCTCGGTATCGACGGTGTTCGTCGCCAGCGTGCCGCTGGCCGTGATCGCCTTCGTCCTGATGTGGCTCATCCCCGAGCACCCCTTGCGCGAGACCGCCCACATCGGCTCCGCTCGGACCGACCTTCCCGGCAGCGGTGTCGCCGGAGCGGCCGTCCCACCGGAGACCCGCCGATCCTCGTGGCGCCGTCCCCGGCTCCCTCGCAACGCGTCGGATCGCCGGAACCGCCGCTGACCATCGGCTGAGGACCTTCGGCACTGGAACCGACCGGCCGGCGATCCCAGATTCGAGGTAGACCCGTGCACGGACAGCCCCCGTGCCGACGCGGGACCGGTACGGGGTCGGGCAGCGCCGCGGGAGGAGCCGGCCATGACCTTCGTGACCGACCATCTGGAACGGGCAGGGGTCCGCTTCGAGGTCCTGCCACACCAGCCCGCTCGTACGGCTGTCGACCGGGCACGCACCCTGGGGATGCATCCCGACGAGGTCGTGGAGGTCCTCGTGCTCGAGATCACGACGGGGCCAGCCATCGCGGTGTTCCCGGCGTCACGACTACTGGACATCGAGCTGGTCCGTGCGGCCCTCCGGGATCCGAGCGCCAGGCTGGCGACCGAGCCCGGGATCCGGGCACGGTTCCCGGAGTTCGAGCCGGGCGCGGTGCCGGCGTTACCGATCGTCGTCCACGTCCCAGCCGTGATCGACCACCCCGTGCTCGAACGTCGCCAGGTGACCTTCGCCGCGGGGGTCCAGCGGACCTCGGTCCGGGTGGGGACCGAGCTGCTGTTGCATGGACCCACGGTCACCATCGCGGAGATCAGCCGACCCACGGCGACCGATGACCAGCAGGTAGCGGGAGCGACGCGCGGACCGGCCGTCACGGGCTGAGCGGCCGAGCGCCGCGGCCAGGAAGGTCGCGTCCTTCTCCTCTTGACGCCGTGCCGCGGAACGGTCAGCGTCGAGGGAGACGACAAGGGGTGAGCCATGCCAGCGACCAAGCTCCATGACCTCCTCGACCGTCACGAGGTCGACTACCAGACCACGACCCATGAACGGGCGGTGACGGCGCATCGCCTCGCCGCCGCCGAAGGTGTCAGCGGCAAGGACGTGGCCAAGCCGGTCCTGGTCTCGATCGCCGGACAACTGGCCATGATCGTGATCCCGGGCAGCGAACTGCTCGACGTCGAGCGCGCCAGCGAGGTCCTCGGCCACAACGAACTACGGCTGGCGACCGAGGACGAGTTCGCCTCCGTGTTCGACGACTGCGAGGTCGGTGCCGAACCACCGTTCGGCAACCTCTACGGGATCCCGACCTTCCTGGACGAGGACCTGCGGGCACGCCAACGGATCGTGTGCCGGGACGGTTCCCACACGCAGACGATCACGATCACCGTGGCCGACTACGTCAGCCTCGTCGACCCGGAGATCATCGACGTCAGCATGACGCCCGCCTGATCTGCGCGCGTAGTGACCCACACCGACGACGTCGGTGCGTACGGTGGTGGTCACCCGGATCGGAGCACGCGCGCTGATGTCCACCACCACGCTGATCGGTCGGGGCGAACGCGCCCCGGACTTCGCGCTGCCACGCAGCGACCGGCAGGAGGTGACGCGCTTCTACGGCCTCGCCGGAGGCCGACCCACCGTCCTGCTGTTCGCCGGCGATGCCCCTCGGGCGCTCATCGACCTGTCCACCGGCCTGGCCGCCGAACACGGTCACGCCGTCGATGTCCACACGATCGTCCGCGGACCGGTCGCGAGCACCGACGCGGTGTTCATCGACGGTGAGGGCAAGGTGCACGAGGCCTACGGAGCGCGTGACGGTCGGCCGATCGCGGTCGTGCTCGATGCCAACCTCCGGGTCGTCGATCACGTGGTCATCGATGACGCGGACGCGGCGACCGCGGCCGTCGGCGAGGCGTTCGTGCGCCCGCCTGCGGACGACGGCGTCCCCGCCCCGCGTCTGGCCCCCGTGCTGTTCATCCCCGACGCCCTGGCGCCGTCGTGGTGCGACCGTTTGATCGAACGCTGGTCGAGTGAAGGGTCGGTGGAGACCGGGGTCGAGACGATCGTCGACGGCGAACGTGCGGAGGCCACCGACGTGCGACGCAAGCGACGCCGCGACCACACCGTCACCGACCAGCAGCTCCTGCGGGAGCTGACCCAGCACATCGGTGCGCGGGTGTTCCCGGAGCTGCAGAAGGCGTTCGCCTTCCAGGCCGGCGGCTTCGAGGGCTTCAAGATCGGCTGCTACACCGCGCAGGACCGCGGCCACTTCGAGGCCCACCGGGACAACCTCAGTGCCGGGACCGCCCACCGGCGGTTCGGCCTCACCCTCAACCTCAACGACGACTACGAGGGCGGTGAGCTTCGGTTCCCCGAGTACGGGCCGACCCGGTACCGGCCCGAAGCCGGCGAGGCGTTGGTGTTCTCCGGTTCCCACCTGCACGAGGTGTTGCCGGTCGAACGCGGCCAGCGGTTCGTACTGCTGTCGTTCGTGCTCGCGCGACGGTGACCTGGCAGGAGCATCCGGCGGCCAGCGTTGTCCGGCCGATCGGACTCACCCTCAGGCCGACTCGTCTCGATGCATGGCGCCGTGGTTGCGGGCGAAGACCGCCAACGACGCGACGAACGAGGCGATGATGCCGATCCCCAGCAGCGAGTAGACGATCGTGAACACCTTGGTCACGCCGCTGGTCGGCACGAGGTCCCCGAACCCGATCGTGGTGAGCGTCACGACGCTGAAGTACAGCGCATCGATCGCGCTCCAGCCTTCGTTCAAGGCGTAGAACAGCGTCCCGACCGCCAGGGTCACACCGGCCACGGCCAGCAGACCCCGGGTCGCTGGATCGGCCAGAGCGCGCCCGAGCACGCGGAACAGACGTCCGAGTGCCACCAGCGTCATCACCATGACCAGCCCTCCTCGGACCACACCCCGTGCGACGTCCGCCACCGCCACGTCCGGTGGACGCCGTCGGCACGGAGAACGTACTCAGCCGGTGGGGAGGAAGCCCGCCAGTTCGACGGTCAACCGCGCCGGCGCGTCGAACTGGACCAGGTGGTTGGCGTCCAGGATCGTGACCAGCCGGCTCCCGGGGATCAGCCCATGCAGCTCGTGGGCCTGCGCCAGCGGCAGCCAGGCGTCGTCCTCGCCCCAGACGACCAACACCGGTAGGTCCAACTCGCCGTAGCGGGACTGCACCTCGTCGGTCATCGACGCGTCGTTCTGCACCACCTGGCGGTACAGCGCGGCGCGCCCGACCGGGCCGGTCCAGGGTGCGGCGAGCCGGTCGATGACCTGGTCGTCGAGGTGGTGGTTCACCGGCCACGACACGTAGCCGCGGACCATCGCGTCGTGCAGGGGGTCCGGGAGACGCTGCAGGACGTCCGCGTGCTCGCGCGCCAGCTGGAAGAAACCGGTGCCCCACGGCGCGACCGAGACGGCGTCGACCAGCGCGAGCCGGTCGTAGACCACGCCTTCCAGCAGGTGCGCGCGCAGGGCGATCGCGCCGCCGAAGTCGTGACCCACCACCGCCGGCGCCGCCAGCTGCCAGTGGTCCAGCAGCGACGCGAGGATTCGTGCTTGCGCAGCCAGGGACACGTCCTGGCCCTCCGCCATCTCGCTGCTGCCGTAGCCGGCGAGGTCCCACACGTACACCGTGTGTCGCGCCGCGAGGCCCCGCGCGATCTCGGCCCAGACGTAGGACGAGAACGGGGTGCCGTGCACCAGCACGACCGGTGGTCCGTCCCCGAGCACGTCCCAACGGACCTCACCCTGCTCGCTCGCGAAGCTCCGATGCAGCTCCCAGTCGGACATCGCTCGGCCCCCTGTCCAGGTCCGTCGACGACACCGGCGGATCCCCGAGCCGGAGCCCCCCCAAGGACGCAGCCAAGCACGTCGCGGCGACGTCAGGCGGAGCGATCCGCCCCCAGCATCCGGTTCACCCGGGCCCGGATCCGTCGACCACCGCGTCGTGACCGAGGAACGTGGCGGTGGTGCGCTCCTGCGCCGCGCGGGCGAGGGCGTCTCGGACACCAGCCACGACGGCCTCGTCCGCCCAGCGGCGGCTGCTGTCGGCGATGAACCGGTGAGCGCCGTCGCTGTCGATCCAGGTGGTGGCTTCGGGCGGGGTGGCGCTGCCGGTCGCCAGGTGGTGGGCGAGGCCGAGCAGCGCGAGGTCCCAGCCGACACCACCCGCACCGGAGCCGTAGGTCGCCCAGTCCTCGCGGTCCTCGTCGGCGGTGTGGGTCAGGACCAGGCGGGTGCGGTCGTCACCGTGGGGTTCCAGCCGGACCGTGAACCAGCTGACGCGGTCGGCGTGCTCCCAGGTGGCGGTGAAGCCGTGGGGCGGATCGCACGTCTGGATGGTGCCGCTGGCGACGCCCTCGATCCGGTAGCGCCCGCCGACACGCAGCTCACCGCCCACCGACCCGAGCCACCGGACGAGGCGCTCGGGCGGGGTGCACGCCTCCCACAGGTCGTGGATGTCGGTGCGGTAGGTCTGGGACAGGGCCACCTCGGTGTGGACCGTCCGATCATGGTGCTCCACCGACACGGACCGCTCGACCGCGTCGAGTTGGCCGCTGGTATCCGGGACGTCGTGCTCGGTCATCGCTGCGTCCTGTCGTCACGGGGTTCGCGTCGTGCGCGCTTGCCTCGAGCGACCTCGGTCTCGAGCGCGGCCAACCGGGGCGTCCAGGCCCGCCGGAGCGCGTCCATCCACTCATCCACCTCGCGGAGGGACTCTGGACGGATCGAGTAGAGCCGGCGGGTGCCGTCGCGGCGGACCACCGCGAAGCCGTGCTCGCGGAGCACACGCAGGTGCTGCGACACCGCCGGCTGGCTGATGCCGAACTCCTCTCGGATGACCGCGGCGAGCTCACCGGCGGGCCGTTCGGCATCCGCGAGCAGTTCCAACAGCCGGCGCCGGACCGGGTCACCGAGGACGTCGAAGGCATGCACACCCCCGACCCTGCAGGTAACAGAAATATAAGTCAAGGTCGAAATAAACGAACGGGCCACCCGGAGCCGCGCGGAGATCACCTCTCGCTGACGTCCCAACGCACCGCTGACTGCGGGTCGGGGTCGTAGGCCAGGTAGGTGCCGGTGCGCACCGCGTGATCGAGGTGGGCGCCGAGCTCGGGGTGGGCCGCGCCGACCCGCCGAAGCGCGTAGCGCACCGCGCGGGTCACGCTCGTGCGCGCCCGCTCCGCGTCCGAGCCCATGGGGCGGTCGCGACCGGCCAGGCCGACGGCACGGCCGAGTTCCGCGACCAGGAACTCGCGCTCCACCTCGGCACGGGAAGCCCGTTCGAGGTCCCCCATGGAACGGGCCTCCTCGACGTCCTCCTCGATGTCACGGAGCCGCCGCCGGTAGGCCGCCTTGGCCCGCTCGTCCAACGCTGGCCCCAGATCCTCGGATACCGGTGACCGGTCCGCGTCCGGCGATGATGTGGCCCTCGCTGGCAACCCCCGGTCCGCGCCGACGAGGTCGAGGGCGTGGAACTCACGCCCGGGCTCGGCCAGCAGCCGCGACAGGTAGCGCAGCCCCTTGAGATCGCGAAGGCGCACGGTGCGGCCTCCGAAGCTCACGGCGACGTGATCGCCTTCGGGCAGCAGACGGGCCACGTTGCCGGACGGCTCACCGGTGCCTGCGGCGTCGTTGGCTGGTCGGCGCACCGACACCGGCTCGGTCGACGGGTCGACGTCGTGCGGGGGTGACGCGACCGCCCCGAGCTGTTGCAACGCTTCCCGAGCGGCGTCGGACTCGAGCTCGGCGAGCTCGGCAGCACCCTCGGCCCGGTGGGCGGACGCCAGCCCGAGCCGGGTCCGTGCCGCTTCGTACGGCATGCCGAGGTCGCTGTACAGGGCGAGTGCGCGTTGGTGGGCTCGGCGGGCCTCGGCCAGCTCCCCGTCGGCGAGCGCGACGGCACCGCTGGCCAGGGCGGCGTCGGCCTCGAGGGCGGGGCTGGGATAGGTCCTGGCGACCCGAGAGAGCTCGTCGGCGGCGTGGCGTGCCGGGTCGAGGTGTCCTGCCGCCAGCGACACCTGGACGTGAGCGGCGAGCAGGGGCGCACGTTGCAGCGCGGTGTCGGGCGGCCGCTCCTTGGAGGGAACGCCGGGCGGGTGTTCCAGGGCCTGCTCGATCATGGTTGCCGCGGTCTCGGCGTCACCCTCCTGCAGGCACAGCAAGCCGAGTCCGGGCTGCGGGTCCCAGCCGGCCTGGTGCGCGTCGATGAACGCGGCGCGGGCACCGGCGAGGTCCCCCCGACGGAGGCAGATCGTGCCGAGCTCGGTCAAAGGCCAGCCGAACTCGCGGCGGAGGTACGGCCGGAGCTCCTCGCAGGCACGTTCGATCTCCGCCTGGGCGGCGGCGAGGTCACCGTGGACGCGCAGCAGTTCCGCATGGTGGACCCGGCAGCGGCCTCGGACGCTGACGAGCTCAGGGTGGCGCTGGCACCAGCGTTCCATGTCGTCGGTCAGCATGGCGGCACGGTCGTACTCAGCCAGGCCCTGCCAGGCACAGACGAGTTCGCAGTACACCAGGCCCACGGTCCGAGCATCGACCTGCGCCGACGGTGCGAGGACCGCGGCGGTATCGAGCAGGTCGAATCCGGTGGCGACGTCGTCGGCGAACAGCACGCTGCGGGCCTCCATCACGCGGGCCAACGCGACGGGTGCCGCCGCCTGATGGGTCGTGCCCACCTCGATCGCTCGGCGCGCACGGACCAGCGCCGCCGACACGTCACCGGACAGCAGGCGCTCGTAACCCTGGACGACGGCGAGGGCCGCGTCGACCGCCGTCGTCTCACTCTCGGAGCGAAGCTGCTGGGCGCGCCTGGCCCAGATCCGCACGGGTGCGAGCAGCCCGGTGTCCATGAGCAGGTGCATGGCGACCTGCACGGCCGCCCCGGCGGCGACCTCCCGGTCACCGGCGCGGACCGCCTCGTCGTACACACGCTCCCAGGCGGCGAAGGTGGTAGCGACGTCGCCGGCGGCGTAGGCCACCTCGGCGAGCAGCGCCAGAGCGTCAGGGGCGAACTCGTCGGCGCGGCCCCGCAGCAGCTCGTAGGCGGTCCTCACCTGCCCCCGGGCGACGGCCGCCCGGGCCTGGGTGAGCGCCTCGTCCACGTCCTCGACCGGTCCCATCGGCCGCTTCCCCACCGCACCTGACGACGAGCCGGCGCGACGAGCACCCAGCCTACGGAGGCGATGCGCCGGTCGCACGGGTCACCGACCGCCCCGGGTGGGCCGTGTCACGCGCGTGACACGGGTTGTCACGCCTCACGGGTACATCCGCGGTGACGGACCGAGACCTCGCCGCGGCCCCGCACCGACCACCGCGTCGTCGGCCGAGTCGAGGAGCACCCACCATGAGCACGGACACCATCTTCGATCATCACGCCTACAAGTCCGGCTTGCGTCGGGAGTGGCGCGAGGCAGCGCCGGGATGGCAGCGTTGGCTGGAGGTGCTCGAGGCCGACGACGCCATGCCCCAGGTGGGCCGGTCGCTGCTCGAAGCAGTCCGCCCAGGACCTGGCGACCGCCTCCTGGACGTGGGCACCGGCTACGGGGAGCCGGGTCTGACGGCTGCCCGGTCGCTGGCGCCCGGTGGGCACCTGACCCTCCAGGACCTCTCCGGCGAGATGCTGGCGCTCGCGCGCGACCGGGTGGATGCCGTCGACCTCGGCGACGTCGAGGTGGCGATCATCGAACGCGACGCCGACCAGTTGGAGCTGACCGCCGGCCGGCTGGACGGCGTGATCTCACGGTCGGTGCTGATGTACCTGGCCGATCCGATCGGCAGCCTCATACGCCTCCGCGCCGGTCTGCGGGCCGGTGGTCGGTTGGCCGCCAGCACCTGGTCGGGTCCGCACGAGGTGGCCATGGCCGCGCCCGTGCCGGTCATCCGGCGGCTGCTCGACCTGCCGCCGCCAGCGGCCGACCGACCGGGGTTGTTCGCGCTGTCGGATCCCGAACGGTTGCACGACGTGGTGACGGCCGCTGGCTTCGCCGAGGTGGAGCTGGGGACGTCAACCGCGGTGTTCGAGTTCACCTCACCGGCGGAAGCGACCCGGTTCCTCCGTGACTGCGCTCCGCCCGTGACCGCGTTGGTGGACGATCAGCCGCCGGAGGTCCGCGAGCGAGTGTGGGAGCGCGTGACCGAGGAAGCGTGGGAGCCCTACGTCGGCGACGACGGACGGGTGCGGCTTGCCAACCGCGCGCACTGGGTCGCCGCGACCAACCCCGGGTGAGGGCAAGCCCGTCCGGTATCCGGTCGTGATCATCCGTCGGGATCCAGCGGCAAGCGCATCAGCACGCGGGGGAAGCCGCCGGAGACCGAGTCCGTGTCGGCAGCCTTGGTGAAGCCGGCACGCTCGAAGAGCCCGCGGGTCCCGACGTACGCCAGCGTGGCGTCGACCTTCTGCCCCTGGTTGTCCACGGGGTAGCCCTCGACCGCCGGAGCGCCCTGCGATCGTGCGTACGCCACGGCACCGGGGAGCAGCGCGTGCGAGATCCCACGACGCCGGTACCCGGGCCGCACCCGGATGCACCACACCGACCACACCGGCAGGTCGTCGACGTGGGGGATCTTCCCCGAGCGGGTGAACGGCAGCTCCGAGCGCGGCGCGACAGCGGCCCAGCCGGCCACCTCGCCGTCCTCGTAGGCCAGGATGCCAGGCCCCTGGTCGCGGCCGCACAGCGACCGGACGTACTCCCCTCGCGCCGGTCCGAGGAGTTCCCGGTTGGTCCTCGCATCCACGCGATGGCTCAAGCACCAGCACACGGTCGCATCGGGCCGCTTCGGGCCGAGCATGACGGCCACGTCGTCGAACCGGTCCGCCGTCGCCGGTGCCACCTCGATGGTCATCGCTTCCCCCGCTTCCCCGTCCGTGTCGGCTCCGCTCGCCGCTTGGCCGTGGCCGCTCGGCGGCCGCCGGACGCCATCATGGCGATGCCGCTGCCCGCGGTCCACCCCCGGTTCGGGTGTGCGCCAGCAGCTTCGACCCACCTCGAAGGCGGTGCACGGTGGCGCATGTCAGCCTCATCACGCTGGGTGTGGCCGACCTCGAGGGCGCGACGCGCTTCTACGAAGCGATGGGCTGGCACCGGTCGTCGGCGTCCGTCGAGGGGGTGGTCGCGTTCCTGCGCGGCGGTGCGAGGTGGTGTTCATGCGTCGGCATCCGGGCTGACCACGTCGTCCCCTCTCGAACGAGCACCACGCGGCCGTTTCGACGCGCTCTCGAGCCGTCACGGTCGCAGGAGCGGTGCCTCGGCGGCCATCTGGGCCTGCAGCTGCGGGTCCCAGACGCCGGCGCAGAACAGGATCTGTTCGGTGATGCGCCCGGCGTCGTCGAGACGCAGGACGTGCAGCTCGCGGGAGACGTACCCACCCTCGTCCTTCGCCTGGTGCCACTCGAACCGCACGAGTAGGTCTCCGGAACCGGCCGACTCGACGTGGAAGGACGCGAACCGCCCCGGGCCCGGCAGTCCGGTACCGGTCGCCTGGGCGACCTCGTGACGGCCTTGGACCTGGAAGCGCCAGTTCGGCACGTGCGCGTCGAGGAGCGCATCCGGGTGGTAGAGCTCGGCGAGTGCGTCGACGTCGCCTGCCTCCACCGCGGCGCGGTAGCGCTCGGCGACGAAGGGCGTGTCGGTGATGACCTGGGACTCTGACATCGCGGTTCCTTCGGGTCGGTGCGGTCGGTTCACACCGTGACGGTCACCGGTTGCAGCCGGCCAGCGCCCCGCTTGCGGCAACCTGCGTGGACCCGCTCTCGAGACACTCGTGGACCGTTGAGCGAGCACGACCCCTGCATCCTGGACGTCGGTGCCCGAAGCGGAGAGCACGTGCTGCGCGACGCCCGCCGGCTCCCTTGGGCACGCGTCGTCGGCCTCGAACCCGATCACCCCAGCATGGAACTGGCTCCTGACGTGCTCGCGTGAACCGGTGTCGCTGACCGTGTCGAGGACGAGCCCCACGGTGCAGGCGGGACGAGACAGGGATCGTGACCGTGGCTGACGTCAGCCGACGAGGCCGAGCTGCATCGCGACGGCGGTGGCGTCGAAGTAGCCGCGGTCCTCGGCGAACAACCCGTCGTCGTCGAGGGTCACGAAGACTCCGATGTCGACGGAGAGCTCCTTGCCGGTCGGTTCGAGCTCCGAGCCGTCAGGCATCGGCAGGGGGCCGTCGTGGGTCATCTGGGCGAGGTACTCGTAGGCGGCCTGGCTGCCCGACGCGACGACGGGATGGCGCAGCTCCCACCGCAAGTCGGGGAAGGGGGTCCACTGCCCAGCGATGACGGCCAGGATCGCCTCGCGGCCCTCGATGGGCTCGGGCTGGAACGGGTCATGCGTGATCGCGTCGTGGGCGTAGAGGGACTCGATCGTTGCGAGGTCGCGCTGGTTGAAGGCGTCGATGAACCGATGGACGAGTTGCTCTGGAGACATGTGTCGGATCCTTGTCACCGAGTCCTCGAGTGGCGTCGTGCCACGGCCCCCAGAACGGGGACCCGACGCCAGCCTCTCGCCTCCGACGGGGCTGCATCCATACCAGAGGTCTGGTATCCCTACGGTGGGCGAGGGCGGGACGTTGCCATGCCGGGGTTGCGAGTCAGCGCGTACGTCAGGCAGCAGGTGTTGGAGCGCATCGAGCGGCTCGCCCGGGAAGGGTTGGATGTCGCCTCGTTCCTGTCGGCGGCGGATGCGGCGCTCGATCGGGCCGTCCCGTCTGGCATCGAGACCGCTCCGGCCCCGACGTGGCTGACGCTGGACCCAGCCTCGCTGCTGTTCACGAGCATGATCGCCGAGGGGTGCACGACGCCGTGGTCGGCACGGGAGATGGCGTGGTTCGAGTACGCCTCCGAGATGGCTGGCAACCGGGTCAGCGAGGTGGTGCGCAATCCCCACGGGGTGCAGACGCTGCGGCAGCGGGTCGAGACCGATCCGGATGGTGCCGGTCGGTACGTCGAGCTGCTGCGGTCCATGGGTGCCGAGCATGAGGTGCTCGTGGCGCTACGAGCTGCCGACGGGGAGCACTGGGGTGCGGTGTACCTGGCACGCGAACCCGGCCGGCCAGACTTCTCGTCCGAGGAGCTCGACCTGCTCCGGCTGCTGGCTCCTCACCTGGCCGAGGGGATACGCCGTGGCCTGCTGTGGGGTGAGGCATCCGAACCGGAGGGGCCGGATGCGCCGGCCGTCGTGGTGCTTGGGCCCGACCTGAATCCCGAGTCGTTCACCCCAGGGGCCCAGCAGTGGCTGGCGGAGCTGCCCGCCCGGGATGCCGACGCGATGCCCGCGGCCGTGCTCTCCGTCGCCCAGGCGGTCCTCAGCGAACCGGGTGGGCCGGGCAACGAGGCGGGCGGGCACGCTAAGGCCACCAGTGCGCGGGTGCGCTCGGAACGTCGTGGGTGGGTGATCCTGCACGGCCAAGCGCTGACAGGCCGCAGTGAGCGGCGCGTGGCGGTGACGATCCAGCCGGCGGGACCAGACCGGATCACCCCGCTGCTGATGGCCGCCTACGGGCTGACCGAGCGGGAGGAAGAGGTCACCCGGCACGTCCTGCAGGGTGCCTCCACTGACCAGATCGCCGAGTCACTGTGCATCTCGCCGTACACCGTCCAGGAGCACCTCAAACACATCTTCGACAAGACCTCGGCCCGCAGCCGCCCCGAACTCATGCGCCGGGTCTTCACCCACCACTACCAGCCACGCGTCGAGGACAACCACGAACGGGTCAGGGTGGAGCGGCCGATCCGCGGTGGTCCCTTCGCCGACCGCTCCGCCGAGCAGATCGGCACCACGCGGCACGAACCCGCCTGACGCCCGAGGTCGGGGCAGGCCCACGCGCCGATCGGAAGGGTCGTACGGGCGCTGGGTCAGATCGGCTGCTTGGCAGTGGAGAAGGACCCTATGAGGGCTTCGGCGAGTGCCTCGCGGTGGGTCAGCGGGTGGCGTTCCCGGCGCCGGGGATCTCGCAGACCGTGGCGTTGTGGACGTGCGCCGCCGCCATGCCCACATGGCGCCGCCCCCGACCGGTCGAGGTACCCCGAGCCGAGGCAGCAGCGAGGGCCCGACGCGGTGCGGCTACTCTCCTGCGGTCCCTTCGGAAGGTGTCGACCGGCATGGAGCGCGATCCCGCCGGCTCGGGGCGCTCGGTCGGCGGGCTGGTCTCGCTCCAGCGACGGTCGGTGCGCGTCCTGGTGGCCAGCCAGATCCTCGGGGGCGTCGGTGTGGGCGCCGGCGTCGCCGTGGTCAGCCTCCTGGCCTACGACCTCACCGGGACCGCCTCGCTCTCCGGCGTCCCCCCGACCGCGACGACCGTCGGCGCCGCAGCGGCAGCACTGGTCATCGCCCGGATCGCCGTCGGTTCGGGTCGTCGGCCGGGGCTGGTGACCGGCTACCTCGTCGGGGCGTTGGGTGCCGTGCTGGCCGTCCTCGCGGCGGTGGTGGGCTCGTTCCCCTTGCACGTGGTCGCGGCCTTCGCCTTCGGCTGGGCGACCGCTTCCAACCTCCAGGCTCGCTACGCCGCGACCGACCTGGCCACCGACGATCGACGCGCGAGCGCGCTGTCGACCGTCGTCTGGGCGACCACCCTGGGTGCGGTGCTGGGCCCCAACCTCACCGGTGTGGGCTCGGTCGCCGCGACCGCGCTGGGCTTGCCCGACCTCGCCGGGCCGTACGTGTTCTCGTTCGTGTCCTTCGCGAGCGCCGGGCTGGTGCAGGCCGTCTTGCTGCGCCCCGACCCCCTGGTGGTCGCTCGGCAGGTGGCACGTGAAGATGCAGCGCACGAGGCCGCCCGACGCCCGGGAGCCGAAGCAGCCACTGATGTTCAGACCACACCGACCCCTGGCGGTGCGACACCGGTACGGCAGGGAACGGTCCGCGGGGCGCTGCACACCATCCGGTCCGTCCCGTTGGCAGGTGCCGCGCTGGCATCGATCGCTGCCGCCCACGCCACGATGGTCGGGGTCATGGTGATGACCCCGGTGCACATGGAGCACCACGGGGCCGCGTTGCACCTCGTCGGACTGACGATCAGCCTGCATGTCGCCGGGATGTACGCCCTGAGCCCCGTTTTCGGGCGGCTCGCCGATGCCTTCGGGCGCCGCACGGTGCTGCTGGCCGGCTTCGCGCAGCTGGCCCTGGCCACCGTGCTCGCCGCCGGATCGGCACCGGTCGGCGGTGCCCTCTTCCAGGTCGGCCTGGTGCTGCTGGGCACCGGATGGTCATCGTGTCTGATCGCTGGATCGGCGTTGCTCACCGAGGTGCTGACCCCCGACGAACGTCCCGCAGCCCAGGGCGCCAGCGACCTGGTCATGAACCTCGCCGGTGCCCTCGGCGGCACGCTCGCCGGGATCGTGCTGGCGCTCGCGTCCTACCCGGCACTGGCCTACGGGGCACTGGCGT
>SKJX01000040.1 GCA_007121785.1 Nitriliruptoraceae bacterium | reverse complement strand
TGGGAGCCGGGGGCCCGGCCCGACCGGGCGGCGCGCGCGTCCAGGCGAGCGCTGGCGCCCTGGAGGTAGCGGGCACCCAGCCAGCGCAGCGGCTCCGGTTCCCACCGTCGGGGTCGGTGGCCGACCATCGGCAGGTCCGCGAACGGCGTGTCGCCGTAAACCAGCAGGTCGGCGAGCACTCGTCCGGCCAGGTTGGACGTGCCGACGCCCTGCCCGGTGTAGCCGACCGCGCGGCCGATGCCGGCGGCCCGATCGAACGTGAAGCTCGGTAGCCAGTCGCGCGGCAGCGCGATCGGACCGCCCCAAGCGTGGCTGAACGCAACGTCCGACAGCGCCGGGAACCAGTCGGCCACCTGCTCGCGCAGCATCGCGTGGGTGGCGCCGTGGCGGTCGAACGCCGGAGAGATGCGTGAGCCCAGGTGGTACGGCGCACCGCGGCCCCCGAACAGGATGCGGCCGTCCGGGGTACGTGAGAGGTAGTCGACCGTCAGGCGGTGCGACGACAGCAGCTCATGGCCGGCCCAGCCGATGTCGGCCCACCGTGCGTCGCTGATCGGCTCGGTGAGCACGATCAGCGAGTACAACGGCAGGACGTCGCGGCGGTGGCGGGGCAGCTGCGAGGTCCAGGCTTCGGTCGCGAGCACCACCGCGTCGGCGGTGACGGTGCCACACCCGGTGACGACCCGGGGTCGGCCCGTTCCTCCGCTACCGCGGGCCGGATCGATGCGAGTGGCCGGGGTGTGCTCGGCGATCCGGGCGCCCAGGTCCTCCACGCGACGGGCCAGCCCACGCACCAGCCGGCCGGGGTGGATCGCGGCGCCGTGCGGGTCCAGGATCGCGCCACGGGCGTCGTCGACCCGGACCCGGGCGGCCAGCTCGGTGGCGTCGAGCCGTTCGAGGCGGTCGGCGATGCCGAGCCGCACCAGCGTGGCGTGGTTGCGTTCCATCGCGGGGAGCTCGTGGACGCCCCTGGCGATGCGCAGCACCCCGCCGCGGCGGGCCTGGACGTCCAAGCCGTCGTCCTCGGCGGAGCGCAGCACCTGGTCGACCGTGTCGCGCATGGCCGCCGTCACGGCCCGGACGGTCGCCGGGGACGTGCGCCGGGCGAGCTCGCCCGGGGTGACCGCGATGCTTGCGGTCAGCCAGGCGCCGTTGCGGCCGGAGGCGCCGAACCCGGCCGTCTCGGCCTCCAGGAGAAGCACCGACGCCCCCGGGTCGCGCCGCAGCACCTCCCGCGCCGTCCACAGCCCAGTGAACCCGGCGCCGACGATCGCGACGTCGACGCGGGCATCCCCGTCGAGCGGTGGCCGCGGCGAGGGATCGTCGCCGGCGGTCTCCAGCCAGTAGCTGCCGCTCGACATCGACACCTCGACCTCGCGCCGGTCGGTCGGTGTGAACCGGCCGAGCGAGCCTACTCACGGGGTCGTCCCGAGGGAGGGGTCGCGGCTAGCGTGGGCGGACCGTGTCGGAGGCGACCGACGCGAGCGAGCGACGACAGCGAGGCGGACGATGCGCGAGACCCGGAACCTCATCGGCGGCGAGCTCCAGCCGGCCCGGTCGGGCCACACGATGGAGCTCACCGATCCGGCGACCGGTCGGGTGTTCGCGACCGCACCCCGCTCCGATGAGGAGGACGTGGACGTCGCCTTCCGCGCCGCCGCCGCGGCGTTCCCGGGGTGGCGCGACGCCACCCCGGCGACCCGTAGCCGGGCGCTGCTGCGCATCGCGGACGCGCTGGAGAGCCAAGGCGAGGAACTGATCCGCATCGAGTGCGAGAACACGGGCAAGCCCTACCGCACGACGCTCGAGGGCGAACTGGGCAACGCCACCGACCAGATCCGGTTCTTCGCGGGCGCGGCCCGCATCCTCGAGGGTCGCGCCGCCGGCGAGTACCTGGAGGGCCACACCTCCATGATCCGACGTGAGCCGATCGGGGTGTGCGCCCAGGTCACCCCGTGGAACTACCCGCTGCTGATGGCCGTCTGGAAGTGGGCACCGGCCATCGCCGCGGGCAACACGTGCGTGATCAAGCCGTCCGACACGACGCCGCTGTCCACGGTGTTCATGGCGGAGCTGATGAGCGAGCACCTGCCGCCGGGCGTGATCAACGTCGTCTGCGGCGACCGTGACACCGGTCGGGCCGTCGTCAGCCACCCCGTCCCGCAACTGGTGTCGGTGACCGGGTCGGTCCGTGCCGGGATGGAGGTCGCGGAGGCCGTCGCCCGCGACCTGAAGATCACCCACCTGGAGCTCGGTGGCAAGGCGCCGGTGATCGTGTTCGACGACGCGGACGTGGAGGCCACCGCCGCGGGGATCGCCGGTGCCGCGTACTTCAACGCCGGACAGGACTGCACCGCCGCGACCCGCGTGCTGGCTGCCCCCGGCATCCATGACGACCTGGTCGCCGCGCTGGCCGAGCGGGCCGAGCGCACCACCACCGGCGACCCGTTCGTCGACGGGGACGAGCCGGACTTCGGGCCGCTCAACAACGTCGACCAGCACGGACGGGTCAAGGGCTTCCTGGACCGCAAGCCCGACCACGTCGAGGTGGTGACCGGCGGCCATCCGCTGGCTCGGGACGGGTTCTTCTTCGAGCCGACCGTGGTCGCCGGGCTCGACCAACGGGACGAGATGGTCCAGACCGAGATCTTCGGACCGGTGCTCGGCGTCCAGCGGTTCGATGACGAACAGCAGGCGCTCGAGTGGGCCAACGGGGTCCCCTACGGGCTGGCGTCCAGCGTGTGGACCCGCGATCACGGCCGGGCGATGCGCGTCGCCAAGGGGCTGGACTTCGGGGCGGTGTGGATCAACACCCACATCCCGATCATCGCGGAGATGCCGCACGGTGGCTTCAAGCACTCGGGCCACGGCAAGGACCTGTCCATGTACGCCCTGGAGGACTACACGCGGATCAAGCACGTGATGAGCGACATCACCTACTGAGACGTACGGTACGCCGTGGGGGCGGGGGATCCTCGAGCACGTCGGACATCGGTGGAGGTCCAGGTATGACCGGTCAGGGAGGCACGTCGGGGGCAGATCCCGCGTCGCCCGCACGGCTGAGCGACGGCAACCTGTGGTTGCACTTCACGCGGACCGGCGACTGGATCGGTGACGAGCCGTCCATCCCGGTGCTGACCGGTGGTGAAGGTGTCTACGTCCACGACGCGGACGGCAACCGCTACCTCGACGCCCTGTCGGCGTTGTTCTGCGCGCAGCTGGGCTACGGGCGGCAGGAGCTGGTCGACGCGGCGACCAAGCAGCTGGAGACGTTGCCGTTCGCGACCAACTGGGGGTGGGCACACCAGCCGGCCGTCGACCTGGCGGCTGCGCTCGCCGCCCGTTTCCCCGGTGACCTCGACCACTTCTTCTTCGTCAACTCCGGCTCGGAAGCGGTCGAGTCGGCGATGAAGCTGGCGATCCAGTACCACCGGATGCGGGGTGAGGACCGCTGGAAGTTCATCAGCCGCAACTACGCCTACCACGGCACGACCTTCGGAGCGCTGGGCATGACCGGGCTGCCGGGCCTGCGGAAGATGTTCGAGCCGTTGCGGCCCGGCCACTTCCACGCACCCAACACCAACGAGTACCGGTGCAGCACCTCGGCCGCGTGCCCACCGTGCGACCTCGCCTGTGCGCGCTCGTTCGAGCAGATCATCCAGGCGGAAGGCCCCGACCAGATCGCCGCGATCTTCGTCGAGCCGGTCCAGAATGCCGGTGGCTGCTTCACCCCGCCAGAGGGCTACCTCGACGAGGTCCGACGCATCTGCGACCAGTACGGGATCCTGATGGTCTCCGACGAGGTGATCTGTGCCTTCGGGCGCCTGGGCTCCTGGACGGGCGCCGAACACTACGGCTACCTGCCGGACATCCTGACCTTCGCCAAGGGGGTCACCTCGGCGTACCAGCCGATGGGGGGGCTGGGCTTCCGCCACCACATCGCGCAGACGCTGGGGTCCGATCCGACGTCGATGTACCTGCACGGCTCGACCTGGGGCGGCCACCCGGCCGCGGCAGCCGTCGCCCTGGCCAACATCGAGGTGTTCGAGTCCGAGGGGATCCTCGAGCACGTGCGAGCGAACGGGATCTGGTTCGGTGAGCGGCTGCAGGAGCTCTACGACCGCCACCCGATGGTCGGTGACGTGCGGGGCACCGGCTACTTCTGGGCGTTGGAGCTGGTCAAGGACCGCGAGCACAAGATCACCTTCGACGCTGCGGAGTCCGAGCGGCTGCTGCGGGGCTTCCTGTCCTCGCGCCTGTTGGAGTTGGGGCTGATCTGCCGTGCTGACGACCGGGACGAACCGGTCATCCAGCTCTCGCCGCCGTTGATCGCGACGCGCGACGAGCTCGGCGAGATCGTGGCGGTCCTCGACCAGGTCCTGACCGAAGCCGTCGACCACGTGGAGGCGTGACCGTGGGGATCACGATCGGGCTGCCCGCGGAGACCAAGCAGGGGGAGCGCCGGGTGGCGCTGAGCCCCTCCGCGGTACACAGCCAGACCGAACGCGGCCACCGGGTGCTGGTGCAGGCCGGTGCCGGTGACGGGGCCGGGTTCTCCGACACCGACTACAAGGCGGCCGGCGCCGACCTGCTCCCGGACGTCGGCGAGATCTGGGGCGCGGACGTCGTCGTCAAGGTCAAGGAGCCGCAGCCGGAGGAGTACCGCTACTTCCGGTCGGACCTGGTCCTGTTCGCCTTCCTCCACCTGGCCGCGGAACCGGAGCTCACCGACGCGCTGCTGGACAGCGGCATCAACGCCTACGCGTTCGAGACGCTCGGCGACCGGCACGGCCTTCCGCTGCTCGCCCCGATGTCGGAGATCGCGGGGCGGGCGGCGGCGATCGTCGGGGCCGCCCAGCTGTCGGCGGTGACGGGTGGTTCGGGGACCCTGATGGGCGGCGCTGCCGGGGTGCCTCCGGCCAAGGCGTTGGTGATCGGGCTGGGCGTGGCCGGGACCATGGCCGCCCGAGGTATGCGTGGGCTGGACGCGCACGTGACCGGGGTCGACGTCGACCTCGGACGGCTCTACGACCACAAGCTGGCCGGCATCGTGGACGCGACCCAGGTCAGCGAGACCAAGCTGGTCGGCGAGCACGTGGTCGACGCTGACCTGGTCGTCGGCGCTGCACTGGTGCCCGGTGCGAAGGCGCCGACCGTGATCACCGAGGAGCAGGTCGCCTCGATGCGGCCCGGGTCGGTCGTGGTCGACCTGGCGATCGACCAGGGCGGCTGCATCGCGACGGCGCGCCCGACCTCGCTGGGGGACCCGACCTACACCGAGCACGGGGTGCTGCACTACTGCGTCACCAACGTGCCGGGACAGTTCCCCCGGACCGCGTCCGCCGCCCTGTCGGCGGCGGTCGCGCCCCGCCTGCTTCGGCTGGCCGACGACGTCGCGGCCGGTCGGGCGGGCACCGTGGAGGAGTCACCGGCGCTGACCGGCGCCCGCAACGTCAATGACGGGGTGATCGTGCACGAGGGCGTGGCGGAGGCGTTCACGGACCGGCCGCACGCCGTCGGACGGACGGAGGAGTAGCTGATGGGAGCCCACGCGGAGCTGCTGGCACGGCACCGGGCCGTCCTGCCCGACTGGATGGCGCTGTACTACGACGAACCGATCGCGATCGACCGCGGCGAGGGCCGACGGGTCACCGACGTCGAGGGACGCGAGTACCTGGACCTGTTCGGCGGCATCCTGACGACGATGACCGCCCATGCCCTGCCGGAGGTCGTGGAGGCCGTCCAGGCGCAGGCCGCCAAGGTCCTGCACACCTCCACGCTGTACCTGATCGAGCCGCAGATCGAGCTCGCGGAGGAGATCGCCCGGCTCGCGCCGATCGACGATGCGAAGGTGTTCTTCACCACGTCCGGGACCGAAGCGAACGAACTGGCGCTGCTGCTGGCCTGTACGCAGCGTCGGTCGCACCAGGTGCTGGCGGTGCGCAACAGCTACCACGGACGGTCGTTCGCCACGATGGGGATCACCGGCAATCGGGGCTGGTCCGCCTCCGCGCTGTCGCCAGTCGACGTCAAGTACGTGCACGGTGGCTACGCCTACCGCTCGCCGTTCCGCCACCTCGACGAGGACGCCTACATCGAAGCGTGCGTGGAGGACCTGCGCGACGTCATCAACACCCAGACCGCGGGTGACATCGCCTGCTTCATCGCCGAGCCGATCCAGGGCGTCGGCGGGTTCGCGACACCGCCGGATGGCCTGTTCGGCGCGATGAAGGAGGTCCTCGACGAGTACGGGATCCTCTACGTCACCGACGAGGTACAGACCGGCTGGGGCCGTACGGGCGAGCACTACTGGGGGATCGAGGCGCACGGGGTCACCCCGGACGTGCTGACCTTCGCCAAGGGCATCGGCAACGGCCTGTCGATCGCTGGGGTGGTCGCGCCGGCGTCGCTGATGGACTCGGTCCTCGCGAACTCGATCTCGACCTTCGGCGGCAACCCGTTGGCGACGGCCGGCGCGCTGGCCAACCTGCGGTACGCGCTCGAGCACGACCTCCAGGACAACGCCGCCAAGGTCGGTGGGTACCTGCTGAGCGAGCTGGCGTCGCGGACCGCGGACCACCCGGCGGTCGGCGAGGTGCGTGGCAAGGGCATGATGATCGGCACCGAGCTGGTCCGGCCGGGCACCCGCGGGCCGGACCCGGCCGCAGCAAGCCGCGCGCTGGAGACGGCCAAGGACCACGGGGTGCTGGTCGGCAAGGGCGGTCTGCACGGCAACGTGCTGCGGATCGCGCCGCCGTTGACGCTGACCGACGAGGAAGCGGACGAGGGGCTCGCCGCGCTGGATGCGGCGTTCGCCTCGCTCCAGCCGTGACGGGCGGGGGATGATGGAGGGCACGACCATGAGCGCGCACAACGGGCCGGACCCGCTCGGCCACTGGATCGACGGCAAGGCGGTGGACGACGTCACCGGCCGGACCGGCGAGGTGTTCGATCCCGCCACCGGGCGGGTGGCCCGGAAGGTGGCGCTCGCCGACCAGGCGATGGTCGACCGTGCCGTGGCGTCGGCGTCCGAAGCGGCCGCGTCCTGGCGCAGCTCCACCCTCTCCCAGCGCAGCAAGGTGCTGTTCAACTTCCGCGAGTTGGTCGCCGCCCACCTCGACGACCTGGCGGGACTCGTCAGCGCCGAGCACGGCAAGGTGCTCGACGACGCCCGTGGGGAGGTCCAGCGTGGCCTGGAGGTCGTGGAGTTCGCGTGCGGCATCCCGCAGCTGCTCAAGGGCGGGTTCAGCGAGGACGTCTCCACGGGGGTCGATGTCTACGACGTGCGGCAGCCACTGGGGGTCGTGGCCGGGATCACCCCGTTCAACTTCCCCGCCATGGTCCCGATGTGGATGTACCCGATCGCGATCGCGTGCGGCAACGCCTTCGTGCTCAAGCCCTCCGAACGCGATCCGTCGGTGTCCCGGCGTGCGGCGGAGCTGTTGGCCGAAGCCGGCCTGCCCGACGGGGTGTTCACCGTGCTCAACGGGGATCGCGACGCCGTCGACGGGCTGCTCGCCCACCCGGACGTCGCCGCGGTGTCGTTCGTCGGGTCCACCCCGATCGCTCGTCACGTCTACGCGACCGGGACCGCCCACGGCAAGCGGGTCCAGGCGCTCGGCGGGGCCAAGAACCACATGGTGGTGCTGCCGGACGCGGACCTGGACGGCGCGGCCGACGCCGCGGTCTCGGCCGGCTACGGCTCCGCGGGGGAGCGGTGCATGGCGATCTCCGTGGTGGTCGCCGTCGGTGACGTCGGTGACCGGCTCGTGCCGGCGATCACCGACCGCATCGGGCGGCTGACGATCGGCCCCGGCGACCAGCCGGGGAGCGATATGGGGCCGCTGGTCACCGGCGCCCACCGCGACCGGGTCGCTTCGTACGTGGACGCTGGCGAGGCCGAGGGCGCCGAGGTGGTGGTCGACGGACGCGGGTTCGCCCCGCCGGACGGCGACCCGGACGGGTTCTGGTTCGGACCGACCCTGCTCGACCACGTCACCCCGGAGATGACCGTCTACGCGGACGAGATCTTCGGTCCGGTCCTGTCGGTCGTGCGGGTCGACGCACTCGACGACGCGCTCGACCTGGTCAACGCCAACCCGTACGGCAACGGCACGGCGGTGTTCACCGGCGACGGCGCGGCCGCCCGACGGTTCCAGCACGACGTGGAGGTCGGCATGGTCGGGATCAACGTGCCGATCCCGGTGCCGATGGCGTACTACTCGTTCGGTGGGTGGAAGGACTCGCTGTTCGGCGACACCCACGTGCACGGCCAGGAAGGGGTGCACTTCTACACCCGGACCAAGGCCGTCACGGCCCGCTGGCCGGAGCGCAGCATCAGCCCGCTGGCCGCCGGCACCGGCTCGCAGGCCGGCTCCGGCGGGTCGGTCGATCTGCAGTTCCCCACGTCGCAGTGATCGGGAGGCCGGGATGACCGTGCAGGAACCGTCGATCGTGCCGTTGGACACCGTTCCGGTCATCCCCGCCGACCAGGCACCGACCCAGGTGCGCATCGCTCGGTTGATCACCCACCGCGAGCACGGCTCCAACCTGCTGCTCGGTGCCTCCTGGTGCGATCCGGGCGAGCGGACCAACACCTGGTCCTTCGAGCCGGACGACCGTGCCATCGGCGAGGACGACCACCACTACGGCGAGGTGGACGAGTTCTACTACGTGCTTCGCGGGCGGTTCCGGCTGACCTGGCAGCGCGGTCAGGGTGCGGACGAGGTCCACGGCGCCGCCGAGTTCGGCGCGGACGACGCGGTCCACCTGCCGCCCGGGTGGCGCTACCAGCTCGAGAACATCGGCGACGAGCCCGGGTTCTTCATCTACGGCATGTCGCCGTCGCCGCACTGAGCCGTGGACGTCTTCTTCGACGACCGGGTCCTCGATCACGACACCGGTCGCGGGTTCTTCGAGGCCGCGGCGGACTGGCCGCTGGCGATCGACGAACCGCATCCGGAGAACGCCGACCGGCTGCGCAACATGCGGACGTTGCTGCGAGGCGGCCCGTTGGCGGACCGGCTGCGGTGGCACGACGGGCGGCTGGCGATCGTCGAGGAGCTCGCACGCGTCCACGAGCCGGACTACGTGGCCTCGATCGAGCGGTGGTGTGCGCACGGTGGCGGCCGCATCACCCCGACCACCGTGCTCTCGACCGGCTCGTGGGAGCCGCTGCTCGCCGCCGCCGGGACCAGCCTGGCCGCGGCTGACGCCGTGCTCGGCGGCGCGAGCGGCGCGGCGCTGGCGCTGGTGCGGCCACCCGGCCATCACGCCCAGCCGGCCCAGGCGGACGGCTACGGGGTGTTCAACCACGCCGCGTTGGTCGCCCAGCGGGCCCGGGACGCCGGCGTGGCGCGGGTCGCGGTGCTCGACTGGGACGTCCACCACGGCAACGGCACGCAGGCGTGCTTCGCCGACCGGGCGGACGTGCTGACCGTGTCGATGCACATGCGGCACGGGCCGTGGGGGCCGTCGCACCGGCAGACCGGTGCCCCGGACGAGATCGGGGAGGGGCCCGGCCGCGGGTTCAACGTCAATCTCGAACTGCCGTTGGGCACCGGTGATGCGGGCCACCTGGCGATCCTGCACGAGGTCGCCGTGCCGGTGATCGACCGGTTCGCGCCGCAGCTGCTGGTGGTGGCTGCCGGCCAGGACGGCAGCCAGTTCGACCCCAACGGGCGGCAGGCGGTGACGATGGCCGGCTACCGGGCGTTCGGTGAACTGGCCGCCGACCTCGCCGATCGGCACACCGGCGGCCGGGTCGTGGTCACCCAGGAGGGCGGCTACGCGCTCAGTTACGCGGCCGCCTGCCTGCACGCGACCGTCGAGGGGCTGCTGGAGACGGGGCCGTTGCTGGACGACCCGCTCGCCTACCTGCCCGAGCGGACCGACGGCGTGGACGAGGCGATCGCGGCGGTGTGGTCGGCGCTGGCGGGCACGCCGCTGGCGCGCTGACCGGGGCGGCTAGGTGACGGTTGTCTCCGGTGGACGGTCCGCACCGGCGGCCATCGCCGCGACCTGTGCGGCTTCCGCGTTCGCGCCGGTGCACAGCACCGTGACGGGGCCAGCCACCGCGATTCGGCCGGTCAGCAGCGCCCCCAGCCCGACCGCACCACCGCCCTCCAGCACCCACCGGTGCTCGTCGAACGCGAACCGCATCCCGGCCCAGATCGCGTTCTCGTCGAGCAGCACGACGTCGTCGATCAGTTCGCGCACCAGCGGGTAGGTGTGCCGGTTGCCATCGCCGCCGATACCGCCCTGGAGGCTGTCGGCCAGCGTCGGCTCCTCCCGGTCGCGGGTGACCGGCCTGCCGGCGGCCAGGCTCTGCGCCATCACCGGTGCCCGTTCCATCGCCACGCCGATCAGCCGCACGTCCGGCCGTACGGCACGGATAGCGAGCCCGACCCCGGCGAACAACCCCCCGCCGGACAGCGGGATCAGCACCGCCGTGGTGTCCGGGTGCTGCTCGATCAGCTCCGCCCCGCAGGTGCCCTGCCCGGCGATCACCAGCGGATCGTCGAACGGGTGGATCACCGTAAGCCCCTGCTCCCGCGCCAACCGGTCGGCCTCGACCAGCGCGTCGGCCTGCGTCCGCCCACCGACGTGCAGGTCGCAGCCGAGCGCTTCCAACGCCGCGACCTTGCCGGCCGGGACCAGCTCCGACACGCAGATCGTCGCCGGCACCCCGGTCGCCGCCGCAACGTGGGCGACCGCCCGTCCGTGGTTGCCGGTCGAGGCCGTCACGACCCCCCGCGCCGCCGCGGCCGGGTCGAGCGCCCGCACCGCGTTCGTGGCCCCGCGCACCTTGAAGCTGCCCGTCGGCTGCACGGACTCGAGCTTGCAGCCCACCTCGACGTCGAGGTGGCGCGTGAGGCCCGGACCCGCGGGGACCACCGGCGTGGGCACCGCCACCCCGGCCACACGGTCGCGAGCGGACGCGACGTCCGCTGCGGTCGGGTGCCCAGCCGCGTCGGCCATCGTCGTCAGACCTCCACCCCTCACACCGCCACGACCGCGCTCAACCTCAGCGGCTACCACCGCGTCCGGCACGTGATCCTGCCGCAAGCGTTGCCGGTGATCCTGCCGCCGTTCGGCAACCTCACGATCGAGATCCTCAAGGGCACCGCGCTGGTGTCGCTGGTGGGCCTTCGTGACCTGACCTTCTCCGCGGACATCCTCCGCACCGCCCGGACCCAGATGGAGGTCCCCATCGGGGTCCCGGAGCTGTTCATCAACGTGCTGATCATCTACTTCGTGCTCGCGCAGATCGTCAGCTTCACGTTCCGGCTCCTCGAGCGCATCGTGTCGTCGCGCTACGAGCAACGGACCGGTCGGTCGGCCGTCGACACCGCCCAGCCGACGAGGTCGGCGCTCACCACCGGCGGTGCCGGTGCTGGCGGCTCGGGGACGGGAGGGGTGTGACCATGCCGATCGATCCCGGCATGCCCGGCCCTGTCGATGCGAAGGACGAGGGCCCGCGCACCGAAGCCGATCCCGACGCCGGCGGGACGGCGCGTGGGGTGCGCGTCGGTGGCGTGCTCATCACCTGGAAGGGTTGGCTCGGCCTGGTAGCGGCGTTGGCCGCGCTGTTCGTGGTGGTGCGGTTCGGCGGTGGTTCCCAGCGGTTCGAGACCCGGATCTTCCGCGATCCCGACGCCCGCTTCGACTTCGAGTTCATGTTCGCCTACGTCCCGGATTTCCTCCGGGCGTTGTGGGTGACCTTCCAGGCCACGGTCGGCGGGTTCACGCTGGCGGTGGTCATCGGGCTGTTCCTGGCGCTGCTGCGCCGTTCCCGCCTGAAGGTCCTCAAGTGGCCGACGGCGTTCTTCATCGAGTTCGTCCGCTCCACCCCGCTTCTGGTCCAGTTGTTCTTCCTGTTCTACGGCCTGCCGCGCATCACGGCGATCCCCGAGCCGCTGCGCGTGTGGAGCTCCCTGGCGACCCTGATCATCGCGTTGGGGGTGCACTACGGCTGCTACTGCTCCGAGGCCTACCGTGCCGGTATCGACAGCGTCCCCAAGGGCCAGTGGGAAGCGTCGACGGCGATGAACCTGGGCCCCATGACCACCTGGAGCCAGGTGATCCTGCCGCAGGCCATCCCCAACGTGCTGCCGGCGCTGGGCAACTTCCTGATCGCCGCGTACAAGGATGCACCGCTCGGGTTCGCGATCAACGTCACCGGTGTCATGTTCTTCGCCAGCACGACGGCCAGCCGGACGTTCGCGCCGTTGGAACTGTTCACCCTGGTCGGGATCGGGTTCCTGGCCGTGAGCCTGCCCTCCGCATTCCTCCTCCGCCGACTCGAGAGGCGCATCGGTTATGAGCGCACCTGAGACCAACGCCGCCGGGACCGCCGGATCGGATGCATCCACCCCGGCCGTACGCATGCGCGATGTCAACAAGGCGTTCGGCGAGAACGTCGTGCTGAGCGGGCTCGACCTGGACGTCGACCCCGGCGAGCGCGTGGTCATCATCGGACCGAGCGGATCGGGCAAGACCACGATCCTGCGCGTGCTGATGACCCTGGAACGGCCCGACACCGGGACCGTGGAGATCGGCGGTCGCCACCTCTACCACGAGGAGAAGGGCGGCGAACTCAAGCCCGCCGGGGAGAAGCACATCCGCGGGGTGCGGTCCAAGGTCGGGATGGTCTTCCAGCACTTCAACCTGTTCCCGCACCTCTCGGCGCTGGAGAACATCGCGCTCGCACCGGTGAAGGTCCACGGCTGGTCCAAGGACGAGGCCAACCAACGGGCGCTGGAGCTGCTCGACAAGGTCGGGCTCAGGCCCCACGCCAACCACACGCCGGGGCAGCTCTCCGGCGGGCAGAAGCAGCGCGTCGCGATCGCCCGTTCCCTGGCGATCGAGCCGGAGGTGATGCTGTTCGACGAGGTCACCTCGGCGCTCGACCCCGAACTGGTCGGCGACGTGTTGGAGGTCCTCAAGGACATCGCGGCGGACGGTAAGACCACGATGATGCTGGTCACCCATGAGATGGGCTTCGCGCGGGAGTCCGCGGACCGGCTGGTGATGTTCGACGGCGGGCGGATCATCGAGGAGGGCGAGCCGGCAGCGGTCCTCTCCGACCCGCAGAACGAGCGCACCCAGAGCTTCCTGCGGGCCGTCCTCGCCCACTGACCGCTTCGGTCGGGGCTGGCGGCGTCGTCGGAAGTGTGTGCAGATCGGTGCAGATGTGATCGTGGGTGCACACGCTTCGG
>SKJX01000135.1 GCA_007121785.1 Nitriliruptoraceae bacterium | reverse complement strand
CGCAAGATGTTCGACATTCGACGCTCCGAACGCTCCGATGCTTCGGACCCCGCCCGGAACGGCCACGAACAGGCGAACCAGGGCGGAGCGTCCTGCGAAGCATCGAAGGATCGACGCTCCGACGCTTCGCAGCATCCTCCGCACCGGAACGGCCACGAACAGGCGACTACCCCGCCCTCCGAAACGTCGGAGCATCCGAAGCGTCCCGCCGCCGACTCCTTGCCTGCGTGTGTGACCTGCGGACGGCTGTCGTTCGCCAATCCGTGCCGCGACTGCGCGGAGGTCGCCGCATGATCCGCCGACCCGCACATGCCAGGGGTGCAAGCCCTAACCCTCGCGTATCACCGCAGGTCAGAGCACGGTTTCCGGTCACTGGCAACGGATCGGCAACGGCACGGAAGCCCGAACGGTGAGCGCCGACCACCGCCGCGAGCTGGTCCGGCAAGGCACCTACGTCGCCGCCGACCTGGAGGAACGCGGCTACCCGCTGGTCGGGATCGTCCGGCAGCTCGCCCGCGAGGTGGCCGGCATCGGCGACACCGGCAGCGACGACGGGTGCGCGGGGTGCGGGACCGAGCTGGTCCAGCCGTGGACCGGCCGCCGACGACGGTGGTGCTCCGAAACGTGCCGCCGACGGAAGCGACCGTAGGCCGCCAACGGCCGGAAACGGCACGGTGAGTGCCCACGGGGCGGGCGGGCTCGTCATCGTTTCCCGTCCGCCCCGTCACGGAGGCCGCCATGATCGACACCGACACCGCCGCACGGATCGCCGCCGACCACGGCCTGACCCTCGGCGACGCCGCCTCGCTACGGGTGCTGGCCGACACCGAAGCCGAGGCCCGACACCTCGCCCGACGCTTCAGCGACCGTCCCGAACCAGCGGAGGCGACCGGCTGAAACGTGCCGACCTCGCGCACGCGCGCGCAGTGGGAACCTGGAGGAACCAATGACCGACCGAACCGACGACATCGCCGCCGTCCGCGAGGACTACTCGACCAAGGTCGACACCGTCCGCGCCGATACCTCGCTGTCAGACCAGGGCCGGCAACAGCGGCTCGCTGAGCTGTACGTCGATGCCAGCGACCGGGTCGCCGCCCTGGAGGTCCGCGAGGACGAAGCTGCCGAGGTGGAGCACCGCACGGCGGTTACCTCGGCGTTCGCTGCCCCGGATCGCAGCGAGGCCGCGACCTACCGTGACGCGCTCGACCGGACCGAGGCGATCAGCTCGACCGGTGACGCTTCGGCGTTGCTGGAGCGGGCGGTTTCGTCCGGCGACAAGTCGCTTGCTCGTGCCGTGGCGAAGCGCGCAACGGAGAAGGCGATCGGTGCCCCGCCCGTGACGGGTGCGGCCGACGGATGGCTGGACGTGGTCGACGCCTATGTCGCGGCCTACCCGCAGGAACGCGACCGGGTGCAACGGGCCGTCGACGCGATGGCTGCCCGTGAGCGCAGCCGGAATGCGGCGTACCAGCAACAGCGCAAGTTCCGTCGGCCGGTGAAGCCTCGCGAGCTTGGCTCGATGACCGGGACCAAGCTGCGCGAGCTGGTCGACCGGCAACCGACCTCGGCGTAGCGGGCAGCCCGTGGCCGAGCGGATACCGGACCGGACCCGGCAACAGGTGGTCGACGCGCTGTCGTCGGGCCGGTCCTGCCGTGCCATCGCCACCGCGTGCGGTGTCTCGCCGTCGACGGTGTCACGGATCGCCCGCGAGGTCGGGCACACGTTCGGCGAGGTCAACACGGCCACGGCTTCGCAGACCAACGCGGCCTACGGACGTGAGAAGCGGTCGACGCTGGCCGCTCGTGCCATAGACCGGGCGTTCGAGGCCCTGGACCGGATGCACGACCCGGTGCAACAGGCGGTGTCCTCACGTGACGGTGTCGAGGTGGTCGAGCTGGCACCCAACGGCCGCGAGTGGCGGGACAACGCCACGGCGTTCCGGTCGCTCCAGCAAGCCGCCCTAGAGCTTCAGCGGTACGACGAGCGGCCCGACGACGACCATTCCGACGTCGGCCTGTTCCTCGCCCGCATTACTGGCCAGATTGACGACGACGAAGCCCGCCGACGGCTTCAGCAAGGGGACGCCGCATGAACCGGACGAACAGCGAGAACCAGCTAGCGACCGCCTCGGCGACCCGGATCGCTGACCGGTTGGCCGAGGTCGACGCGACGTGCGACCAAGCGTCACGGCTTGGCTGGCACCTGACCGCTTCAGCCTCGGCGTTCCGTGCCGCGTTCGCCCGCACCGACCCGGCTGCCGACCCACGGCTCGCGCAGGTTGTCCAGGTCGAGCGTGCCGCCCGTGAGCTGGCCGAGGCGAGCGAGCGGCTGCGGGCCGCGACGACGGCCGTGGAATGGCTCGCACCGCTCACCGAGGACGCCGACCGAGGCGACCTACCCGCGAGCGCCTGACCGGCGTCCGAGCACGGAACGGCTAGGCCGGTTCGGCTTCGTACCGTTCCTGCGGTGGCATCCGGCGACCGTCGACCGCGTCGGCGGGGCCGGCGACGTCACAGAAGCCGTTACCGCTGTCGACGTGGACCCACGGTGCCACGGTGTCGCCCCGGCGGATCGTCCGGCCGCAGTGTCGGCAGGCGGTCACCTGTTGCGCGACGTCCTCGCGTTCCTGTGCGTCCATGGCTGGTCCTCCTGTGCGAGCGACGCTAGGCGTCGCCGTTGGTGGTCGGGTCCGTGGCAACGTCCGTGGCAACAAGCCGCCGGGGACGTTCGGTGACCGCCGAGGACCGGACGGGCTGCCGTGCTCGCGTTTGCGCAGGTCAGGGGCACGTTTCGGGATGGCAGGGGACCGGCGGGTAGCGTCCTGGTGAGGTTCGATCCCCTGCCCCCCAGCCACCGCCCGACCCGTCACCGGTCGCCCTCGTAGTCATCGGCAGCGTCCGCGGCACGCAGGAGCGCTCGGGCCAGGTCCCGCGCCGAGCTGCGGTCGAGTTCGACCGCGACGCGCTGCTGGCCGTCGGCGTCGCCGTCGCGCACCGAGACCATGATCGCGTGTTCGACGGTGGCGTGGGTCGGGTGGTCGTAGGCGACCTCCGCGCTGGCGGCCGTGAACCAACCCTGGGGACCCTTCGCGCTGCCGGTCAGGGTCGCGTGCTCGGTGATGTCGGTGCACATCGTGGTCGCTCCTGGAGAGGTGTCGGGATCCGCGAACCGCGGCGTGCTCGACCGTGGCGCGGCGCGATCGACCGGGCGCCCGCGATCGGGGTCAGCGCAGGTGCTCGTCGAAGAACCGCCAGACCTTCTGCCACCCGTCGAGAGCCTGTTCGGCCCGGTAGTTGTTGGGCCGGTCGTGGTAGAAGAACCCGTGGCCCGCTCCGTCGTAACGGTGGAACTCGTAGTCCTTGCCGAGCTCGCGGAGCCGCGCCTCGTGCTGGTCGACCTCCTCGGGGCTCGGTGAGCGGTCCTCGAGCCCGAAGATGCCCAGGAGCGGGCAGTCCAGCTGTTCGGTCAGGTCGATCGGCGCCACCGGGTAACGGTCGTTGAGCTCGTCCTCGGCCATGACCACGCGACCGCCCCACAGGTCAGCGCACGCGTCGACGCCGGTGGCCTGGCACGCGGCGAGGTAGGCGTGCCGCCCACCCGAGCAGGTCCCGAACACCCCGACCTTGCCGTTGCTGGTCGGCAGCGTGCGGAGGTGATCGATCGCGCCCTGCCCATCGGCGACGACCTGTGCGTCCGGGACGTCGCCTTCGGCCCGGACCTTGGCCGCGACGTCGTCAGGCTCGCCGTGGCCGGCCCGGGCGTAGAGATCGGGGCAGATCGCCAGGTAGCCGCGGTCGGCGAACAGCCGGGTGGCGTGGTGGTACCAGTCATCCCAACCGGGCCGGTGATGGAACAGCACCACCCCGGGGAACGGTCCCGGCCCGAGCGGACGAGCCTGGTAGGCGTAGATCGGGTCATCGCCCGCACCGCGGATCGTCACCGTCTCGGCGAGCATCCCCCGGTAGGTGCCGGTCGTGACGGTCATGGCGCTCCCTCTCGACGGCATCCAGCTGGCAGCCGAACGTAGCTGAGGTCGACCTCCCGGGGGATGCCGGGCGCTACCGTCGCTGGAGGCCACCGACGTGGAGGAGTCCTTCGTGCGTGCCGACACCGCTGCCATCGTCCTCGCCGCCGGGAAGGGCACCCGGTTCCGCTCCGAGCTAGCGAAGGTGCTCCACACCGCCGCTGGGCGGACCCTGGTCGGTCACGTCCTGGCGGCCCTCGCGCCGCTCGGACTCGGCCAGATCATCGTGGTCGTCGGCCACCAGGCTGACGCGGTCCGCGAGGAGGTCGCTGCCAGCGGCCTGGCCAACGTCACGACCGTCGACCAGACCGAGCAGCGCGGCACGGGCCACGCGGTCCAGCAGGCCGTCCCGGCGCTGGCTGAGGGGATCGAGCGGGTGCTGGTCCTTCCCGGCGACACCCCGTTGCTCACCGCGGACTGGCTCGAGCAGCTCTTGGCCGACGGCGCCGCGCACGGTGGTGCGATGGCCACCTCGCGGCTCGACGACCCGACCGGCTACGGCCGGGTGCTCCGCGACGACGACGGCACCGTCACCGGCGTGGTCGAGCAACGTGACGCCACCGACGACCAGCTCGCGATCGAGGAGATCAACGCTGGGACGTACCTGTTCGCGCGGAGCGGGCTCGCCGCCGCGCTCGAGCGGCTCGACGACGACAACAGCCAGGGGGAGCTTTACCTCACCGATGTCGTCGCGTTGCAGGCGGACGCCGGCACCCCCCTCGCGGCGACGGCCGCGTCGGACGACGTGATCGCCGGTGTGAACGACCGCGCGCAGCTCGCCGATGCCGCGGCCGAACTGCGTCGCCGGCACCTCCACCACCTCATGACCGAGGTCGGGGTCACCGTGGAGGACCCGGCCACCACCTACGTGGACGTGGACGTCGAGGTGGCACGTGACGCCGTCCTGCGGCCCGGCACGATCCTCGCGTCCGGCACCCGCGTCGGGGAGCGGACGGTCGTCGGCCCGCACAGCCACCTCACCGCCTGCGAGGTCGGCGCGGACGCGACCGTGGAGTCGACGCGCGCCGACCAGGCCGTGATCGGCGACGCCGCCACCGTCGGGCCGTTCGCCCACCTGCGTCCGGGCACCCACCTGGGGACCCGGAGCAAGGTCGGTGCGTACGTGGAGACCAAGAACGCCCGGCTCGGCGAGGGCACCAAGGCGCCCCACCTGGCCTACCTCGGCGACGTCACCGTCGGCGAGCACGCGAACATCTCGTGTGGGGTGATCGTCGTGAACTACGACGGTCAAGTGAAGTCCCACACCACGATCGGTGACGGGGCGTTCGTCGGCTGTGACACGATGCTCGTCGCGCCGGTGACGATCGGCGACGGCGCCTACACCGCGGCCGGCTCGACGATCACCGACGACGTCCCCGTCGGCGCGCTCGCGATCGCGCGGGCCCGGCAGACCGTCAAGGAGGGCTGGGTCGCTCGGCGTCGCGGAACGGAGGGCTGATGGCGGCGGGCTCGCTGCCGCTGGATGGCCGGCGGCTGACCCCGGCGCGGGTCGCCCGGATCGCGATCGGCTACGAACCGACCCACCTGACCCGCCGGGCGCTGGAGCGCAACCGGGAAGCGGTCGCCACCGCCCATCGGCTGCTGGCCGACGGCATCGTGGTCTACGGCCGCAACACCGGTGTCGGGGGTCTGCTCGACGACGACGTCGCCAGCGCTTCGGCCAGTGAGCACTCCCGGCGGCTGTTGCGCAGCCATGCCAGCGGCACCGGATCGCTGTTGTCCGCCGAGGTGGCGCGGGCCACCCTGGTGGTGCGTGCGAACCAGCTCGGTGCGGGCGGGGGCGGGATCGAACCGCGGCTGCTCCAGGCGCTCGTCGGTGCGTTGAACGCCGGGCTCGCACCGGCGCTGCACGAGATCGGGTCGCTCGGCATCGGGGACGTGACCAGCCTCGCGGAGGTCGGGCTGGCGCTGCTCGGCGAGGGCCGGTGGCTCGGTGACGCGCCGTCACCGCCGCCTGCCCCGATCGGCGCGGGTGACGCGATCGTGCTCATGTCCTCCAACGCCGCGACACTCGGTGAGGCGGCGGTCGCCACCCACCGGCTGGACATGGTGCTGCGCTCGGCGGAGGCCGTGGCCGCGCTGGCGTTCGTCGCCGCCCGGGGGGATCCGGTGGTGTTGGACGAACGGGTGCAGGCCGCCCGGCCCCACCCCGGGCAGGGCGCGGTCGCCCGCCACCTGCGCGAGCTGATCGGCACGGGGTTGCCGCCGGTCCGTCGGCAGGATCCGCTGTGCCTGCGGTGCCTGCCGCAGGTGCACGGTGCCGTGCGCGACGCTCACACCGACCTCGGTGGGGTACTGGCCGTCGAACTCAACGCCGCTGGCGAGAACCCGCTGCTCGACGCGCGGTCCGGGGAGGCGCTGACCAGCGGCAACTTCCACGGGGCGCCGCTGACCCTGTCGCTGGACCAGGTGCGGGCCGCGATCGCCCAGACCGCCTCGCAGGCGGTCCAGCGGGTGTCGTTGCTGCTGGACGGGCGGACGCCCGGGCTGCCGCCGTTCCTGGCCGCTGACGAGCCCGGTTCCTCCGGGGCGATGATGCTGGAGTGGACCGCGCACGCAGCCCTGGCCGAGCTCCGGGCGACAGCAGCGCCGGTCGTGGTCGGCTCCAGCGTGGTCTCGCGCGGGCAGGAGGATCACGTCAGCTCCGCTTCGCAGGCGGCACGTCAACTCAGTCGCACCGTCGAGCGCTACGTGACGGTGCTGGCTGTGGAGCTGGTCGTCGCGATCCGTGCCCTTCGCCTGGCCGGGGTCGAGCCACCCACCGACGCTGGGCGGGAGGTCGCGCGGATCGCGTCGGAGGAGCTTCCGAGCGACCTGCACGACCGCGAGCTGTCGACCGACCTTCACGTCGCCGGTGAGCTGCTGCGCAGCGGTGCGCTCGGGTCCGCGGCGCTCGGGGTCACGCCAAGAGGGCGTCAGGCGGTGGTGCGTCCGGACTGACCGTCGCTGCACACGCCGCACCGCGGGCTGCGACCCGCAGCGGGGCCGGCTACCGTGCCGCGCCCGGCCGACCGAGCGTGAGGGACCTGTGGAAGTCGTCACCAAGAAGCGGATGATGATCTTCTCTGGGTCCTCGTCCCCAGAGCTCGCCCGCGAGGTCGCCGACCACCTCGGTATGAAGCTCGGTGAGGTCAAGCTGGCGCAGTTCGCCAACGGCGAACTCTACGCCCGGTTCACCGAGTCGGTCCGCGGGGCGGACGTCTACGTCATCCAGTCGCTGGTCAGCATCCCGGATGGGATGAGCATCAACGATTACGTGATCGAGCAACTGGTGATGCTCGACGCGCTCAAGCGGGCCTCAGCGAAGCGGACCGTCGCGGTGATCCCGTACTACGGCTACTCGCGCTCGGACAAGAAGGCGCTGTCGCGCGAAGCCATCGCCGCCCGGATGATCGCCGACATGTACGAGTCCGTCGGCGTCGACCGGATCATGTCGGTCGATCTGCACACCGGCCAGATCCAGGGCTTCTTCCACGATCCGTTCGATGCGTTGACGGCGCTGCCGTTGCTGGTCGACTGGGTGCAGGACAACACCGATGCCGACGACCGGGTGATCGTCTCACCCGACGCGGGTCGGGTGCGGCTGACCGAGAAGTTCGCCGGCCACGTCGGGGCACCGATCGCGATCCTGCACAAGCGGCGCGACCCCAGCCAGCAGAACGTGTCGGTCTCGCTGGACGTGATCGGTGACGTGCAGGGCCGCACGGCGATCCTCGTCGACGACATGATCGACACGGCCGGCACGATCTGCGGCGCTGCCGACCTGTTGCTGGAGCGGGGCGCATCGCGGGTGATCGCCCTGGCGACCCACGGGCTGTTCTCCGGGCCCGCCGCCGAACGGCTGCAGAACTCGGTCATCGAGAAGGTGGTCGTGACCAACACCCTGCCGATCCCCGAGGAACGTCGCACCGACCAGCTGGTCGTGCTGTCCATCGCCCCGATCCTCGCCTCCGCGTTGCGAGCCGTGTTCGAGGACCAGTCGGTGTCGGAGATCTTCCAGGGCGAGAACGTCTGACCGCCCACCACCTCGGCGGTTGCCGACCCCGCGAGCGGCGGGGTACGCTGCCACGCACGGCCCGCCCTTCGTGCGGGCCGTGCGCGTGTCCGCGCCGGTCTCCTGCGGTCCCGTCGGTCCCGACCGAGGCATCCTGCAGGTCCACCAACGGCCGCAAGGCCGTCGCCGGCACGCACCCCGCGTGACACCTCGCCGCCGTCACGGTGACCGACCCACGACGGGGTCCAACGTCCCAGGAGCCGCTCCACGATGGCTGACCAGCTGAACCTCACCGCCGAACGCCGCACCGATCTGGGTAAGGGCGCCACCGGCCGCCTGCGCAAGCAAGGCCGTGTGCCGGGCATCATGTACGGCTACCAGGTCGAGCCGACCGCCGTGCACGTCGACGCGCTCGAGCTCTACCACACGCTGCACACCGAAGCCGGCACCAACGCGTTGATCCGGCTCAAGGTCGATGGCGACACCCACCTCACGGTCGCCCGTGACATGCAGCGGCACCCGATCAAGAACCAGACCCTGCACGTGGACTTCCTCGCCGTCGACCGCGACACCCCGATCTCGGTGGAGATCCCGGTGCACCTGGCCGGCGAGGAGGACGCCGGCGACGACGGCGGGGTGATCAACCAGATCCTCTACACCGTCCCGATGCTGGTCAAGCCGCTCGAGGTGCCGAACTACCTCGAGCTCGACGTCACCGGCCTCGAGATCAACGACGTGCTCCGCGTCGAGGACCTCCTGTCGCAGCTGCCGGAGGGGGCCGAGTTCGATATCGACCACGAGCGCACGGTGATCACCATCAACGCTCCGATCTCCGAGCAGGAGCTCGAGGCGATGGAGGACGCCGCCGGCCAGGAGGCGGACGAGCCGGAGGTCATCGGCGAGGAAGACACGGACGCCGACACCGACGCCGGCGAGGGCGACGAGGACTGAGTGCCGCCGGCGGTCACCGGGCAGGTCCCGGTGACCGCGGCTGGTGCCGACCTGGGAGGATGACGTGGCCGACGACCGCTGGCTGGTGGTCGGGCTCGGCAACCCCGGGTCGAAGTACGAGGCCACACGGCACAACGTCGGCGCGGACGCGGTCCGGGCCCTGGCGCAGCGCGCCGGCGGGAGCCTCAAGGCCAACAAGCGGGTCCGGTGTGAGATCGCGGAAGCCACCGTCGAGGGGGAGCGCATCGTCCTGGCCGTGCCGACCTCGTACATGAACCGGTCGGGTGACCCCGTGCAGGCGGCGGCCGCCTGGTTCAAGGTCCCGCCGGAGCGGCTCGTGGTCTGCCACGACGAGCTCGACCTGGACGTCGGGGCGCTGCGGGTCAAGCGTGGTGGGGGCAACGCCGGCCACCGGGGCTTGCGCGACATCGACCGGGCGCTCGGTACCCCGGACTACCTGCGGGTACGTATCGGCGTCGGTCGCCCGCCCGACCGGATGCCCGCCAAGGATCACGTCCTGCGTCGTTTCACGAAGGCGGAACGTGACATCATCGACACCGCGCTCGACGACGCCGCTGAAGCCGCGCTCGGACTGGTGGTCGATGGTCTCGAGCCGACCCAGAACCGTTTCCACGCGAACCGCTGACACGGTCGCAGCGCCGGTGCGCCGTGCGTCTGCGGCCACGGGCCCGAGGAGGACACCGTGAAGGAGAAGATCCGCCAGCTCCGCGAGGTGTGGGGACAGCTGCGCGAGCTGGACGACAAGGCGGTGCCGCTGGTCGCGCTCGGCGCGTTCCTGGGGTTGATCGTCGGGGTCGGTGCCGGGTTGCTCTCCCCGGTGCTGACCGAGGTCTTCATGGTCGTCTTCGGGTTGTTCTTCGCGATCATCGGTGGGCTGCTCGTCTTCGGACGTCGGTCCCGCAAGGCGCAGTTCAGCGCGATCGAGGGCCAGCCGGGTGCGGCCGCCGCGGTGCTCCAGCAGATGCGCGGGCAGTGGTTCGTCAACCCGGCCGTGGCCGTCAACGCCAAGCAGGACATGGTCCACCGTGTCGTCGGACGATGCGGGATCGTGCTCGTCGGGGAAGGCTCACCGCAGCGGGTCAAGGGGCTGATGGCCAAGGAACGCAAGCGGCTGACCAAGGCGGCGGGGGACATCCCCATCCACACGCTGATCGTCGGTGACCGCGACGACGAGGTGGCGCTGTCCAAGCTGCAGACCCGGATCACCAAGCTGCCGCGCAAACTCAAGAAGGGCGAGGTGCCCAAGATCGAGCGCAAGCTCAAGCCCCTCGACAAGGCGCCGCCGGTGCCGAAGGGCATCGACCCGTACGCCGTCGCGAACCGGCGCCGCCCCAAGCCTCGCTGACCGGACCCGTGACCACCTCCACCTCCACCTCGGGCGAGCCGTCGTCGGTCGACGACGTCCTCGACCCGGGCGTGGCCGTCGGACCGCTCGCCCCCCTGCTGCGCCCCGGCAGGTCGGTGTGGGACGTCGAGGTGGTCGACGAGGACCTGATCGTCTCCCCGCCGGGGCGCAGCTACGTCCTGAGCCTGCTGGCGGAGCGGGCGACGCCGCTGCTGGTGGTCACCCCCCGCACCTCCGACGCGGAGGCGGTCGCTGACGGCATGGCCGGGTTCCTCGGGGAGGGTCGCGTCGCGGTGTTCCCCGCGTGGGAGACGCTGCCGCACGAACGGCTGTCGCCGCAGCCGGCGACCGTCGGCCGTCGCCTGGCCGTGATCGACCGGTTGTGCCACCCGGAGGCGCACGAGGAGCCGCTCCTGGCGGTGGTCGCGCCCGTCCGCGCCGCGCTGCAACCGATGGATCCTCGCTTGGGGCAGCAGCGTCCGATCCACGTCGATGCCACCTACGAGGGGTTCGAACGACTGATCGAGGGGCTGGCGGCGCTCGGCTACAGCCGGGTCGCCCAGGTCGAGGCGCGCGGTGAGTTCGCCGTGCGTGGTGGCATCGTGGACGTGTTCCCGACCGCCGGCGAGCACGCGGTCCGTGTGGACTTCTTCGGCGACGACGTGGAGTCGATCCGTACCTTCGCCGTCGCCGACCAGCGCTCGATCGACCCGATCGGTGAGGTCACGCTCGACCCGGCCCGGGAACTCGTGCTCGACGACGCGCTGCGCGAACGGGCTCGAGCGGCGATCTCCAAGCTGCCGGAGCTGACCTCCGAGCTCGACCAGCTGGCGGACGGCCAGACCTTCGAGGGGGCGGAGGCGCTGGCCAGCTTGCTCGAACCGGAGCCGGCCCTGCTCGTCGATTTCCTCCCCTCATCGGCGGGGATCGCGCTGGTCGACCCGATCCTGCTCGAGGAGCGAGCGACCAAGCTGCGCGAGGAAGCGCTCGTGCTGGCCGACACCGCCTGGCGGACCGCCGCGACGGTCGGCACGTCGGGCCCGGCCACCGCGGAGGTCAGCCAGGCGGCCCACGAGGTCGCCGGGCCCGAGGCCGCCACCCGTTCCGCGGACGGTTTCGCCGCACCCGGGCAACTGCTCGCCCGCGCCCCGGAGAAGGTCTGGCGACTCGCGCCGTTCGGCGGCGGGGACGGCACCCGGTTGGCGGCGGACGCCTGGGACTCGTTCCGTGGCGACATCGTCACGTTGTCGCGGAAGGTCGGTGAGCTGCTGCGGGCGGGCGTGCGGGTGGTGATCTCCGTCGACGCCGACGGACCCGCCCGCCGTGTCGGTGACGTGCTGGGCGAGCAGGGCGTGCCGGCGCGGGTCCGCGACCACCTCGACGTCCAGCCCGACGGTGCCCGCGTCGAGGTGGTGGTCAGCACGTTGCGTGCGGGTTTCCGCTCCGAGGAGCTCGGCGTGGCCGTGCTCGGGGTCACGGACGTGTTCGGCCCGCGACGCAAGCGGGCTGGCCGTCGGCTGGGGACCCGGACCGCGGCGGCGGAGACCGCGCTGCAGCTGGAGATGGACGATCCCGTCGTGCACCGCACCCACGGGGTGGGGCGCTACCGCGGGATGATCACGCGCGAGTTCCGCGGGACCGACGGGTCGATGGCCAAGCGCGACTACGTGCTGCTGGAGTACGCCGACGGCGACACGCTGTACGTGCCGTCCGACCAGGTCGATGCGATCAGCCGCTACCAGGGCGGCGAGAAGCCGTCGGTGATGAGCCTCGGTGGCGCGCAGTGGGAGCGGGCCAAGAACCGGGTCCGCAAGGCGGTCCGCGACATCGCCGCGGAGCTGATCCGGCTCTACGCCGCCCGGATGCACTCGCCGGGGCACGCGTTCTCGCCCGACGGGAACCTGCAGAGCGAACTGGAGGACGCGTTCGCGCACGTGGAGACCAGCGACCAGCTCACCGTCGCCGACGAGGTCAAGCGCGACATGGAGGCGCCGCTGCCGATGGACCGGTTGCTGGCCGGCGACGTCGGGTTCGGCAAGACCGAGGTCGCGATCCGCGCGGCGGGCAAGGCGGTGTTCGACGGCAAGCAGGTCGCCGTGCTGGTGCCGACCACGATCCTGGCGCAACAGCACTTCGAGACCTTCAAGGAGCGCTTCTCCGGGTTCCCGGTGGTCGTGGAGGAGCTCAGCCGGTTCGTGACCGACAAGCATCGTCGGCAGGTGTTGGACGGCCTTGCCGCCGGCACCGTCGACATCGTCATCGGCACGCACTCGCTGTTGGCCAAGAGCGTCGCCTGGAAGGACCTCGGGCTGGTGATCGTCGACGAGGAGCAGCGGTTCGGGGTGTCGCAGAAGGAGCAGCTCAAGCAGTTGCGCACCTCCGTGGACGTGCTGTCGATGTCGGCGACGCCGATCCCGCGCACCCTGGAGATGGCGGTCTCCGGCATCCGCGACCTGTCGGTCATCGAGACCCCCCCGGAGGACCGACAGCCGGTGCTGACCTCCGTGCAGGAGTACGACGAGGCGCAGGTGGCGCTGGCGATCCGCCGCGAGCTGCTGCGCGACGGGCAGGTGTTCTACGTCCACAACCAGGTCGACACGATCCACCGGGTCGGCGCCAACCTGGCCGAGCTGGTGCCCGACGCCCGGGTGGAGGTCGCCCACGGCCAGATGGATGAACGCCAGCTCGAGCGCGTCATGGTGCGGTTCTGGGAGCGCGAGTTCGACGTCCTGGTGTGCACCACGATCATCGAGTCGGGGCTGGACATCCCCAACGCCAACACCTTGATCATCGAACGCGCCGATCTGCTCGGGCTCGGCCAGCTCCACCAGCTGCGCGGCCGCGTCGGCAGGTCGTCGGAGCGAGGCTACGCCTACTTCCTCTTCCCCGAAGGCGCGAGCGTCACCGAGCAGGCCTACGAGCGGCTCAAGACCGTCGCCGAGCACGCCCGGCT
>SKJX01000015.1 GCA_007121785.1 Nitriliruptoraceae bacterium | reverse complement strand
GGCCTGCGGCGCGTGCGTGGCCTCCAGCGCCGCCGCGTGTGCCGCGCCCAGCGCGATCGCGTGCTTGGGGTGCGCGTCGACGGCGATCGGCCGTCCGAAGGCGTCGGAGACCAGCTCGGCGACCAGGGGGATGCGCGAGGACCCTCCGACCAGCAGCACGGCCGAGACGTCCTCGGGCGCGGTCTCGGCCGAGTCCAGCGCGCGACGCATCGCCGCGACCGTCTCGGCGAGCGGGGGACGGACCAACTGCTCGAACTCGGCACGCGTGAGACGGACCTCGGTCTGCAGGTGTGGCAGCAGCACCGGGATCGACGCCTCGGTGTCGGCCGACAGGGCCTCCTTGGTGTCGACGCACTCCTGGCGCAGCCGTGCCAGAGCGGCGATGGTCGCGGGGTCGTCGACATCAAGGCCTGCGAGCGCGTCCCCCAGCGCGCGGCGCACATGGGCGAAGACCGCCTCGTCGAAGTCGATGCCCCCGAGCCGCTCGATGCCCTCGGGCTCACCGAGCAGGTCGAACCCGTCGGTGGTCTTGCGCAACACGGCGGCATCGAACGTCCCGCCGCCGAGGTCGTACACGGCGATCAGTGACCCGACCTCGACCCGTTCGTTGGCGGCGTAGCTGATCGCCGCCGCCTGCGGCTCGGTCAAGGTGACCGCCGCGGGCAGGTCGGCCATGCGGATCGCCTGGCGCAGCAGGTCCTGCTTGTAGGGGCCCCAGTTGGCCGGGTGGGTGATCGCCAGCTGGTCGGCCGGGCCGCCCTCGAGCTCGGCGACGCGTTCCACGATCCAGCGCAGCAGCTTGGACGCCAGCGCCTCCGCCGAGTACGGCGAGCCCCCGAGCAGCAGCGGGGTCGGATCGCCGATGCGCCGCTTGGACTCGCGGGCGATGCGTTCGGGTTCGGTGGCGGCGCGCCGCTGTGCGGCCTCACCGGTGAGGATCGTCTCGTCCTCCCGCAGGTAGATGACCGACGGGATCGCCGCCGATCGGTTGCCGAGCCCGACCACCTGCACCCGGTCGTCGCGTGCGACGGCGGCAGCGGAGTAGGTCGTGCCCAGGTCGATCCCGAGGTGGTAGCCGGTCATCGTCGAGGTCCTCGTCCGGTCGGAGACATCCAGGTCGCCTTCGATGCGACGGGCTCCAGCCTGACCTGTGGACCGGCGATGGCGCTGCCCCGAGCGCCATCCCGCCACCCCCTCTCGACCCCCTACGCCACCCCCCTATCGACCCCCCATCGGGGCCCACGGATCCGGGGGCTGTCCCCGACGCGGTCGGCCCCGACGCGCTCGTAGCGTCGTCGACGCAGCACGGGCACCGCACGGGTGCCGACCACGACGACCCGGCACCGGCCCGGGGGAGGACCTGATCATGCAGCAGACGCTCGAGACCTTCTACCACTTCATCCTCAAGCTGTTCACCGACCCCTCGTTCGCCGCTGAGAACGCGGACGTCAAGGAAGCACTCAAGGAGTACGGCCACGAGGACATCACGCCCGAGGAGATGCACCAGGCGCTGGCACTCGTCGCCGACGAGCTGCCGCCCGCCCAGGCCCAGCAGCTGACCAACCACCTCCAGCAGCAGCAGGCGAACTTCTCGTCGAACTCCGGGGGCGGCAGCAGCGGGCCGATCAACGTCTCCCAGGGCGGAGGCAAGTCCGCATCGTCAGCATCATCGGGTTCGTCCGCAGGTGACGGTGCCGCAGCTGCGACCGCAGCCGCCGGGGGCGCGGATCCACTCGACTTCGTCGCCCAGGAGATCCACTACATCACCAACAACATCACCAATACGAGCATCACGGAGCACAACACCACCAACATCGACGACCGTGACACCTTCGTGGACAACTCGGTCAGCCAGTCCATCAACGCGGGTGGGCACGTCAACCTCGACCAGGACATCACCAACAACACCGCCTCCGGGGACGGCGCAGTGGCAGGCGAGGTCGACGGCAACGTCAACACCGGTGAGAACAGCGGCATCGTCGGTGACGCCAGCGGTGCACGGGTCACCAACGTCGACGGGGACGGCAACACCGTGATGGGTGACGTCGGCTCCGACGCCAACGTGGTGACCGGCAACGTCGGCCAGTTCGTCGGCGGCAGCGTGAGCGACTCGAACCTCATCGGCGGCGACAACAGCGGCATCGCCATCGCCGACCCGGGGGATGTCAACCTCAACCAGGGTGGCGACCAGACGATCGTGGAGTCCTCGGGTCCGGTGAACCTCGGCGGCAACCAGATCGCCGGCAGCACCAACGCCAACCTCGGCGGCACCCAGAACGTCGCCGACGGGCCGATCAACACCGGCTCGGGCGACCTCATCCAGGCGCAGGGCTCCGCGGTCAACACCGGCGACCACGCCGAGGCAGCCAACGCCAACGTCGGTGCTGGCGGCTTCGCCTTCGGCGCCGGCGGCGGGGACAACATCACCCAGGTCAACGTCGGCAGCGGGTCGTCGTCCAACGCCGCGGAGATCGACAACTCGTCGACCGAGACGACCGACATCAACCAGCAGGCCACGCTCAACCAGACCCAGCACATCGAGGCCAGCGCCGACGCGGGTGGCGTGGGTCACGCCGACGCCGACACCGGCGGCGGGCAGTACGGACAGGTCAACATGGAGGCTGGGGAGGAGAACTACCTCGAGGTCGATGGCGAACAGGTTGGCGACGCCCAGGCGGCGGCCGAGGCCCACGAGCACGACGTGATGGACCCAGCGGGCTGACGTCGCGACCGGCAGGAGAGGCGGGGCCCGGTACCCGAAAGGTGTCCGGGCCCCGACCGCAACGCCGACACCTGCACGCCGGTCCCTCCCGGCACCCACACGTTCCACAGCGGGCCGCGCCGCTCATCTCAGGAGGTCGCACGTGACCACCTCGTCCGCCCCACGGACCCACGTTGGCCAACAGCTCGACCAGGCTGCGCTCGAGGTGCTGGCCCTCAGCACCCAGGCAGCCGACGCCTACGGCCGCCCCGACCTCGCGCAGCGCCTCGGCCAGGTGGAGCGCCGCATCCGCGATCCGCGTGTCCGGGTGCTGGTCGTCGGTGAGTTCAAGCAGGGCAAGAGCTCGCTGGTCAACGCGCTCGTCAACGCCCGAATCTGTCCGGTGGACGACGACGTCGCCACCTCGGTCCCGACGGCCGTCGGCTTCGCCGCGGACCCGGTCGCGACCGCTCTGCACGCACCCGGCGACGACGGCGAGGAACCACGTCGCGAGCCGATCGACATCGACGACATCGCCGGCTACGTCTCCGAGTCCGGTAACCCCGCGAACCGCCGCAACCTGTGGGCCGTCGAGGTCGGCATCCCCCGCGCGCTGCTGCAGGACGGGCTCGTACTGGTCGACACGCCGGGCGTCGGCGGGCTCGGCTCGGCCCACAGCGCGACCACCATCGGTGCACTGCCGTCCGCCGACGCCGTCGTGCTCGTCAGCGACGCCTCGCAGGAGTACACCGAGCCCGAGCTCGCGTTCCTCGACATGGCACGCCAGCTGACCCCGACCGTCGTCTGCGTGCTCACCAAGACCGACTTCTACCCCGCGTGGCGCAAGATCGCCGAGCTCGACCGGGAGCACCTCGCCGAACGGGGGATCGACGCCCCGGTGATCGCCACCTCGGCGGCCCTGCGACTTCGGGCACTGGAGACCGAGGACCGGGACCTCAACCGCGAGTCTGGCTACCCGGAGCTCGTCGCGCGGCTGCGCGAGGGCATCGTGGGCGACGCGACCCGCCTGGCGCGCCGCAACGTGGTGCACACGGTGCGCGCGGTCTGCCAGCAGGTCTCCGGCC
>SKJX01000172.1 GCA_007121785.1 Nitriliruptoraceae bacterium | reverse complement strand
TGGAGATCGGTCCGGAAACGCTGTTGCGCTGGTACGTCCTCCACGTGCTGTTCATCCCGTTCATCACGGTCGTCTTCCTCGCGGTCCACTTCTGGCGGATCCGCAAGGACGGCGGCATCTCGGGCCCGCTGTGATCGATCAAGCTGCGGTCCGACGTCCCGCCGACGCGGAGCACGGTCACCGAAAGGTTGCGCGACGATGAGCGACGAGGTCCAGATGGATCAGGCGGTCTACGACCGCCTGATCTCCGAGGGCAAGAGCGAACGCATCGCTCGGGCCAAGGCCAAGGCGGCGGCCGTCCGACAGAGCAAGATCGCCGAGGGCCAGAACCTCGGACCCAAGCCGGCTGAGCAGGCACAGCAGGCGCTGGAGGAGTTCCGGGCGTCGGCTGGGGGTGGGGTCGCGACCAAGACGCAAGCCCCGGCCGAGGGCGGCGGCGGTGGCGGCGGCCGGCTCACCCCCGAACAGCGGGCCGCGCGGGTCGCGGCGTCGCTCGGCGGCGAGAGCAAGGAACCCGCATCCCTGGGGGTGCCGCAGTCGTCGGACCACACCCACCGTCTGCTCGCGCTCGTGCCGCCCGCCGGTATCCAGCAGGTCCAGTCCAAGCAGATGGACAAGGTCTACACCTGGCCGCACCTGCTGCTGGTGGAGTTCGTCGCGTTGCTCGCGGCCGGGTCGCTGCTGCTGATCGCGTCGTTCTTCCTCGATGCACCTCTCGGCTCCTTGGCCAACCCCAACGAGGTGCCGGCGATCAACAAGGCGCCGTGGTACTTCATGGGGCTCCAGGAACTCCTGCGCTACTTCCACCCGATGGTCGCCGGGGTGACGCTGCCCGGGGTGTTCGTGGTGGCGCTGATGGCCGTCCCCTACGTCGACAAGAACCCCTCAGCCAAGCCGGAGAACCGCAAGGTCGCCAACATGGCCTTCACGTTCTTCCTGACCTTCTGGGGTCTGCTCGTGATCATCGGTTCCTTCCTGCGGGGGGCCGGCTACGAGTGGGTCTGGCCCTGGTCCGAAGGTCTCGGCTTCACCCTCTAGACCCCGTCCGGGCCATCCGTCACGATGGTCGCCCGACGCACCGACGAGAGAGATCCCCATGGCAGAATCGAAGGAGAAGCGCCGCCGGCTCGAGCTCAAGCCGGTCGAGCGTCGCACCTTCCTGCGGTACAGCCTGATCGGTTCGGTCAGCGCGGGACTCGGAGGGTTCGCCCTCGCCTCGCTCGGCTTCCTCTACCCCCGTCCAGGCGACGAGCTGGTTGGTGAGGTCGACCTCGGTGACGCGATGGCCCTGCTCGAGGAGATCAACGAGGAGCGCGCGCCCATCCGGATCCCCGACGGCGGCATCTCGATCATCACGTGGGATCCGTCCGACGACAACGCCATGCGTGCGTACGGCGACGACCACGCCATCATCGACGAGGGTGAAGGCCTCGGCCTGATGGCGGTCAACTCGCAGACGTGCCCGCACCTCGGGTGCGGCGTGCCCTGGTGCCAGACCTCGCAGTGGTTCGAGTGCCCCTGCCACGGGTCGCGCTACAACCGCTACGGCGAGTGGACGGGAGGCCCGGCGCCACGTGGGCTCGATCGCTACGTGTCGTTCGTCGAGGACGGCCGCTTCATCGCCAACCTCAGCGAAGAGCTGACCGGCCCCGCCCGCACCGCCAACGTCCTCGAGCAGCCCCCCGAGGGCCCCTCGTGCGTCGACGTGTGATCCTCGGAGACCTCGGATGATCCAGCCCTACGTGGCCGCGCTGGCCGGCAACGTGCCCCTCGTAATCCTGATCGTGGCGCTCGTGGGCTTCGCCCTGGCCTACTTCGTGGTCGGCCCCGGCAAGCGCAAGGGCCCGAAGCGCCACGCCGACATCCCGCTGGCGATGCGCCCCTACCACTCCGACGAGGAGCTCGAGACCACGGGGATGGAGCGCGCCATGTCGTGGGGCGTGGCGCTCGCGGTGTTCGCGTCGCTGTTCCTGCCGATCTACTGGCTGATCGAGCCGACGCGCATCAACAACGCCGTCGACGAGTTCTACGAGCAGGACGTGCAGGCCGGTCGCGAGGAGTACCAGAACGCCTGCGCCACCTGTCACGGAACGAACCTCGAAGGGGGCTCCGCACCGCACCCCGACCCGGAGATCGATGCGGCCTGGCCGGCGCCGGCGCTGGACAACATCGTCGCTCGCTACCAGGACAGCGAGGTCGTGGAGGACGTGGAGGCGTTCATCTACAACGCGATGTTCTACGGCCGCCCGGGGACCCCGATGGAGGCGTTCAGCGTCGGCCAGGGTGGCTCCTACTCCGACAACCAACTCGAGCAGATCACCGCCTACATCCTCTCGGTCCAGACCGGCGAGCTGCCGGAAGCGCAGGAGTTCGTGGGGCAGTCCGGCGAGGACGTGTTCGACGACAACTGTGCTCGCTGCCACGGAGCGGACGCGGAAGGGGGTGTCGGCCCGCAGCTGGTCAACGTCTACGAACGCTACGGCTGGTCGGGTGAGGACGACGGGTCGTTGGAGGACGCTCGAGCCGCGGTGGAAGAGGCCATCCGCAACGGCCGCCTCCTCACGGGGAACGCGCCGATGCCGGACTTCGACCAGACGCTCACCGACGACGCCATCGAGGCGGTCGTCAGCCACCTCGAGGACATCCAGGAGACCGGCGGGCCCTCGTCGGCGCAGATCGGCGGTCCCCCCACGGCCGAGGACGCGGACGACGATGCCGACAACGACGGCGCGGAGGACTAGGACGTGACGGAGCTGCTCTTTCTGGCGGTCGAGGAAGCGGTCCCGGCCGACCATCCGGCGTCCTACCTCGCCGTCCCCCTCGGGCTGCTGTTCCTGTCCGGGTCGGTGTACCTGCTGCTGTGGTCCAACTACGGCGCGCGCAAGGCCGGGGCGATCTACGGCACTGCGTTCTTCGGCTTCGCGTTCCTGATCGGGGTCTTCTGGTGGTTCGGTGGTCCGGGGATCACCCAGGGCCTCGGTATCACCCACCTGCCTGGCGAGCGGCCGGACGACTACGCGGACGGCTGGTACGCCTTCGAGGAGGGCTCGGAGCGTGCCAGCTTCTTCCCCGGGATCGAGGACCTCGACGCGTTCGAGTCGGTCGAGTCGTTCACCGGGGTCGAAGGGCTGCCTCTCGAGGAGATCGAGGACGACCCGGCGTTCGGGTCGCTCGCGGCGTCGGTCGGTCAGGCCGAGCAGGAGATGATGGAGCAGTTCCTGCCGGTCGACGAGAACAACGTCGCGCAGATCGGGACCGAACGTCGCGAGATGTTCGAGGAGGACGCCGCGGCCCAGGAGCCGGACGAGGCGGTCGGCCGGGCGCAGCCGTTCTTCACCGCCGAACCGGTCGACGACGCGATCGTGCGCGAGGATCCGGAGACCGGTGTCCTGCTCGCCGCACAGGAGTTCCAGGCCTTCGCGACCTTCACCGATGCGGACGACATCCCGCTCGACCCCGTGCCCGTCGGCGAGTCCAGGTTCTGGTTCTCGTTCTACGACCCCGGGATGGTGTGGTTGCCGTCGGCGATCTGGACGGTGATCTCGTTCGTGCTCTTCCTCGCCAGCCTGCTGTGGCTCGACCGGCTCGAGATGCGCGACAAGCGACTCGCCGCGGAGGCCGAGCAGCCCGAGCGCATCGCGGAACCCATCGCGCAGTGAGCCGCCGGCGTCGGTGACCGGTCGCCGACGTGCGCATGGGCGTCCGCGATCCTGCTCGCACGCCCGTGGTCGTCCGGGGCGTGTCCGGCCAGCGCGGCCCGGTTGGCATGATCGAGGTCGCCACGGCACCCTCCCGACATCGTCCGTCGCCGGCACCCCGTCCGGCCCCGCCGCGGCGATGTCCGGGTCCGAACGGCTCACGGCACCACCTCGTCGGTGGTCGCAGAAGGGATCCCAAGCGTGGCTCGCACCCCCTGGTGGCTGCTGGGTCTGGGCCTCCTGCTGTCCGCCTGCGCTGGCGGCAGCGCGTCAGCCGATGACTGCGACCCGATCCCGGGCGTCCGCGACGGGCTCTGCCCCATCGCGGCGGAGGATCGCCAACCGGCACCCGTCGACCGGCTCGAGACCGTCGCCGACGAGGGCGAAGAGGTCGCCCTCAGCGACCTCGAAGGCCGCACGGTCGTGGTGAACTTCTGGGCATCGTGGTGCGGTCCGTGCCGTGCCGAGCAGCCGGACCTCAACGAGGCGGCGGAGGCGCTGCCCGACGACGAGGTGGCGTTCCTCGGGGTCAACATCGAGGACACCCGCCCCAACGCGCAGGCCCACGTGCGCGAGTTCGACATCCCCTACCCGTCGCTGTTCGACCCGGCCAACGACTACGCCTCCCGGTTCGAGGGGGTCGGTCCCCGGACGATCCCGACCACGATCCTGATCGACCGCGAGGGCCAGGTGGCCGCCCGGATCTTCGGCGTGACCGACACGCCGGAGATACTCGGCCTGCTCGGATCGATCGCTGAGGGGGCCTGAGGTGGCCGAGACCGTCCGCATGATCGTCCTGGACGCCAACGTGCTATTGGCGGCGACGATCGCGTTCGCTGCGGGGTTGGTGTCCTTCGCGTCCCCGTGCGTGATCCCCCTGGTGCCCGGGTACCTGTCGTTCATGACCGGCCTGTCCGGTCAGGACCTGGAGACCGGGGACCTGCTAGCGCGAGGGCGGGTCGCGCTCGGCTCGACGTTGTTCGTGGTCGGGTTCGCGATCCCGTTCACGATGCTCGGGTTCGCGGTCGGTGCCCTGAACTTCCTCGACCGCAGCCCCGTCGCGCGGATCCTCATGGGCGGACTCGTCGCGGGGCTCGGCCTGCTCATGGCCCGGGGCACGCTGATGCGTGAGGTCCGGGTCGCCAACCGTGCCCCGAGTTCCGGGATCGCCGGCGCACCCGTCCTCGGGTTCGTGTTCGGCGTCGGCTGGACCCCGTGCCTCGGGCCCGCCGCCGGCGCGATCCTCACGCTGTCCGCCACGGTGTCGGCGAGCGGCGGCGTGTCCGGTCGCGGCGCCTTCCTGGGGTTCGTCTACGCCCTCGGCCTGGGCGTGCCCTTCATCCTGATCGGCCTGTTGTTCCGGCGGGTCTCCGGCGTCCTCGACCTGCTGCGGCGCAACTCGCGACGTCTGCAGATCGCCGGCGGCAGCGTCCTGGTCGGGGTCGGGATCGCGATCGCCACCGGGCTGTGGGACCGCTTCATCTTCATGCTCCGGCCCCTGATCGACGGGGTGTACCTGCCGATCTAGCCCTTGACCGCTGCGCTCGCCTGGTCCGAACCCGGATGGAGCGATCCCCCGAACCTGCCGAGGTCGACGCCGTGACCGAGTCCGCGCCGCCGCCTGAAGCGAACCCGTCGGTTCGCCGGCCGCCTCGCGGCTCGGGCTGGAAGCAGCGGGCGCCCGAGCCGGTGCGGTTCGTGTGGGACTCCGTCGTGATGGGGTGGCGCTGGCTGACACGGATGCGGACCGCGCTGTACCTGCTGGCCGCGCTCGCGGTCCTGAGCGTCATCGGCACGTTCGCGCCGCAGGAACCGAACGTCCCCTCGACCGTCGCTGAGTGGCGCAGCGGCGAGGCCGGTCCCGGGGTGGCCGTCAGCCAGGTCCTGGATGCCATCGGCGCCTACGACATGTACGGCTCGGTGGCCTTCACGGTCCTGTTGTTCCTGCTCTACCTCAGCCTGACGGCCTGTCTGGTGCCGCGGATCAAGGCGTGGATCCGCCTGGTGCGGCGCAGCAAGCCACCGGTGGTGCGACGCGCCGGTGCCCGCGACGAGACCGCCACCTTCGCGACCGACGCGACCGCCGACGAGGTCCACACCCACGCCGAGGACCTGCTGCGACGCCGTCGTTGGCGGGTCCGTCGGCACGACGAGGTGTCCGAGGATGCCACCGATGACGGCGGGACCGCGGTCCGGGGGCGCAGCGCCCCCGCGCAGGTCGCCGGTGAGAAGGGTCTGGTCAGCCGTGAGGGCGGCAGCCTGCTGTTCCACCTCAGCTTCTACGTGTTGCTGGCCGCCATCATCTTCGGGCAGTTGCTCACCTTCGAGGGCCAGCGCGGCGTGGTCGAGGGTGAGGCCGGCTTCCGCGACACCGCCGTGTCCTACTGGAGCTACTCCCCGGGGCGTTGGTTCGGCGAGGGCGACCACGCCGGTTGGCGGATGGAGCTCGAGGAGTTCCACGTCGACTGGGTCCGCGATCCGCTCGCGCCCGGCGCCGGGCAGCCGACCGAGTTCCGCTCGGACGTGCTGATCACCCCGTCGGACGGCTCCGAGCCGTACCGCGAGACGATCGACTCCAACCAGCCGATCGACATCGAGGGACGCCAGGTCACCCAGCTCGACTGGGGCTACGCCCCCCGGGTCGTCGTCGAGGTGGACGGCGAGGTCGTCCACGACGGGTTCATCACCCCGACGCTGGAGGACTCCGGTGCGTACCGCGGCGCGGTGAAGGCGCCGGCGGCGGAGCCGGACGTCGGGTTGGACATCTTCTTCTACCCGTTCGCGCCGGAGGACGAGGAGCTGGGTCGCCCCATCCCGACCGGTGCCCCTTGGGACGAAGCGCCGATGCTGCTGTTCCAGCAGTACCGAGGCGATCTCCAGCTCGGCGCGACCCAGCAGACGGTCAACCAACTGGACACCTCCGCCCTCGATTCGGAGGGCGGCGGGTACCTGCGTCCCGGCCAGGAACTCAGCAGCCACGACGTCACGGTCCGCTTCCCCGAACTGCGGCGGTGGGTCGGCTTCCAGGTCAGTTCCCGACCCGCGATCCCGGCGCTGCTCGCCGGCGCGGCGCTGCTGGTCGGTGGCCTGATCCCGGCGCTGTACGCCTACCGCCGCCGGCTGTGGGTCTTCGCGACCCCGGACGCCGCGAGTGGACGTACCCTCGTGACGGTCGCCGGCCGTGCGTTCCAGCGGCCGGACGCGTTCGTCGAGGAGCACGCCCGCATCGTCGAGGAGCTGTCGTCGCGGGTCTCCGGCAGCGAGGTGGCCGATCCCGAGGACGGGGCGGGTCCGACCGGCGCCGGCGGATCCGATGACGGTGCGATTGACGGGGGGCCGAGCGACCGGATCGACGACGACGGCGCCGGCCGTCGTGACGCACCGTCCACCGACCGTGACCCGGAGCCTGCGCTCCACGACCAGCCCGCGACAGCCGATGCCGCGCCCGACCACGAGGTGGCCCGACCATGAGCCAGGACCAGCTGGCGGAGTTCTCCCGGCTGCTGTACTCGCCGACCACGCTGCTGCTGTACTTCACGGCGGCGTTCGTCTACCTCTACGCGCTGACGACCACCGTCGGTCGTCGCGCCGAGCAGCTGCGCGGGCAGCGGGCGCAGCGCCTCGCGGGCGTGGTCACGGTGCTCGCGCTCATCGCCCACCTCGCCCACGAGGTCGTCCGGGCGCTGGCGCAGGACCGGCTCCCGCTCGGCAACATGTTCGAGGTCACCTCGCTGATGGCCCTGGCCGGGGTGATCACGGGGCTGGTGTACCTGCAGTTCATCCGCCATCGCCCTGAACTCAACGGCTTCGTCCTGCTCGGCGGGGGGCTCGTGCTCGCACTCGCCGGTCTGATGTACGCCGAGCCGGGACCGCTGATGCCGATCCTGGATACCTGGTGGCGGACGTTCCACGTCACCCTCCTGGTGGTGGCGATGGGCATCTTCGCTGCGGCCTTCATGTTCAACGGCCTGTACCTGCTGCGCGACACCGCGGAGCGCTCGGTCGCGGACGCCCGGGCCGGGGGCGCGGGTGGCTCCACGGTCGGTGCGGCCTACGTCGGTGACCTGCAGTCGGATCCGACGGGCGGGTCCGGCGGGGACGGCGGCGACGGGCCCGACGACGACGAGGTCGACCGCGACCAGCTGCGCCAGTACCACGCGGCCCTGCGGGCCGGGATCCCGCCGTTGAAGCTCGCAACGGGCACGTTCGTCACGACCGGGTTGGTGTCGTGGGTCTTCTGGTACTCGGCGGACACCCACCTGGAAGGCGTCACGCGGTTCCTCGCGGTCAACCTGGTGATGGTCGCGGCCGCGCTGCTGTCCCGGTGGTTCGTGCCGTTCCTGCCGTCGACGGCCACGCTCGACGGGCTGGCGCACCGCACGACGGCGTTCGCGTTCGTGCTGTGGACCGTCGGGGTCATCGCCGGGGCGATGTGGGCGGAGATCTCCTGGGGCCGGTTCTGGGGTTGGGACCCCAAGGAGACCGGCTCGTTCCTGACCTGGATCGCCTACGCCGGCTACCTGCACGCCCGCGCCACCCGAGGCATCAAGGGACGCGGTGCCGCGTGGATCAACGTGGGCGCGTTCGTCGTGCTGATGGGTACCTACCTGATCGCCAACTACGTCGTCGTCGGGCTGCACTCCTACGCCGACCTGTAGCTCGCCTGGGGTCGACCGGCGTCGTCGCGCCGGTCGACGCCGGGGCGGCCGGCGGCGGTGCCGCGGTGGTTCAGGTGGCCTGTGCCGCCAGCCCGTCGAGCGCGTCCTTGCGGAGCTTGCCGAGGTGGTCGCGCGGCAACCGGTCCACGATCGCCAGGCCCTGCGGGGCATGGTGTGCAGGCAGCCGCTGCCGGACGTGCGCGCGCAACCCGGCCAGGTCCGGGGGGTGCTGCGGGTCGGCGGGGACGACGATGGCGACCAGGGCCTGTCCCCACGTGGGGTCGGGACGGCCGCTCGCGGCAGCGTCCGCGACCCCGGGGTGGCTGCACAGGGCGGCGATCACCGGTGCTACGGGCACGTTCTCGCCGCCGGAGACCACCACCTCGTCGGCCCGACCGAGGACCTCCAGCCGACCGTCGCGCCAGCGGCCTCGGTCACCGGTGACGAACCAGTCGCCGTCGAACGCCGCTGCCGTCGCATCGGGGTCGCCGCGGTAGCCGCGGAACAGCATCGGTCCGCGTAGCCGGATGCGGTCGTCCGCGCCCACCTCGACGTCCACGCCGTGCAGTGGGCGGCCGTCGTAGACGCAGCCACCGGCCGTCTCGGTCATACCGTAGGAGACCACCACGGTCGCACCGGCGGCACGGGCGCGGTCGCGCAGGTCCGCGGACGCGGCACCGCCGCCGAGCAGGATCGTGCGGAACCGGGCGAGGTCGACGTGGTCGTCCAGCGCTCGAGCCAGCTGGGTCGGGACCAGGGCGACGTGCTCCGCGTCGACCGTCGCCAGCCGGTCGCGCTGGAGCGCGAGGACGGGATCGCCACCCAGCGCCCAGGCCCGGCGCACGACCGCGATGCCGGCGACGTGGTGCAGCGGTAGCGCCAGTGCCCACCGCTCGCCGTCCTCCGCGTCGAGCCGGGCCAGGCTGGCGTCGGTGGCGGCGGTCAGCGCTGCTTCGGTCAGTTCGACGCCTTTGGGTGCGCCGGTCGAACCGGAGGTGGCGACCACCAGCCGGACGTCGTCGGTGGTCGGTCGCGGGTCGGGGAGCGGGTGCACCCGCGCCGGTCGGTCGACGGCGAGCTCGGTGAGCGTCGCCGGTCGCAGACGGTCGAGGGTCTCCGCGTGGGCCCGCGTCGAGCCGTCCTCGGGGAGCACGAGCGCGGCGTCGCCGGCTGCCCAGGTGGTGGCGAGCCAGCGGATCACCGGTCCGGGCGGACCGAGCACGGCGTGGAGGCGCGTCATCGCGGTGCCCTCGGACGGTGGGCCGCGCGGCAGGCGGGGCGCGGCGGTTCGTGCCGGTAGCGTACGCGGGGGCATGTGGGCCGGTGGCCCACCGGGCAGGCGGACCCCCGGTCCGCGTGGGGACGCGAGGAGCACGACGGTGGTCTCGGAACTGTTCGACCCGACCCGTTGGCGGCCGATCGACGGGTTCGACGACCTGACGGACGTCACCTACCACCGAGCGGTCGATGCCGATGGGCAAGACCGTGCGGTCGTCCGGGCCGCGTTCGACCGGCCGGCGGTCCGCAACGCCTTCCGGCCGCACACCGTCGACGAGCTGTACCGGGTCCTCGAGCACGCCCGCGTCACCTCCGACGTCGGCTGCGTCCTGTTCACCGGCAACGGGCCGTCGCCGAAGGACGGGGGGTGGGCGTTCTGCTCCGGCGGGGACCAGCGCATCCGCGGCAAGGACGGGTACCGCTACACCGACGACCCCGGGGAGGAGACGGCGGACCACATCGATCCGGCTCGGTCCGGACGACTGCACATCCTGGAGGTGCAGCGGCTGATCCGCATGATGCCCAAGGCCGTCATCTGCGCCGTCCCGGGCTGGGCGGCCGGCGGCGGGCACTCCCTGCACGTGGTCTGCGACCTGACCATCGCCAGCGCCGAGCACGCCCGGTTCAAGCAGACCGACCTGGACGTCGCGTCGTTCGATGGTGGGTTCGGCTCGGCCTACCTCGCCAAGCAGGTGGGCCAGAAGTTCGCCCGGGAGATCTTCCTGCTCGGCGACGAGTACTCGGCGCAGGACGCGCACCGGATGGGCATGGTCAACGCCGTCGTCCCGCACGCTCAGCTCGAGGAGCGGGCGTTGGCCTGGGCGGAGCGGATCGTGACCAAGTCGCCGACCGCATTGCGGATGCTGAAGTTCGCGCTCAACGCCACCGACGACGGGATCGTCGGCCAGCAGGTGTTCGCGGGCGAGGCGACCCGGCTGGCCTACATGACCGACGAAGCCCAGGAGGGCCGCGACAGCTTCCTGGAGAAGCGCGATCCGGACTGGTCCGCGTTCCCCTACCACTACTGATGGCGGCCCCGTCGATGTGTGTGCATCCAGGTTCATCGGTGAACCGGTGTGCACACGCTTGCGGTGGGCGGTGGTGGTGGGTCGGCCCCCGAACGATGTGTGTGCATCCAGGTTCACCGGTGAACCGGTGTGCACACGCTTGCGGTGGGGGGCGGTCGTGTGACGTCGCGCGACGAGGGACGGACGGGCCGTGAACCCCTACGTGGAAGCGGCGCGGCCCCGGACCCTGCCGGCCGCGTTCGCCCCGGTGCTGGTCGGTACCGCGGCGGCGGCGACCCCGATCCCGGAGGCCGACCCCACGCGGTTCGTGCTGGCCCTGGTCGTCGCCCTGTCCCTCCAGGTCGCGGTCAACTACGCCAACGACTGGTTCGACGGCGTCAAGGGCGTCGATTCGGCGGCGCGGACCGGTCCCCGTCGGGCGGTCGCCAGCGGGCTGGTCACCGCCGCAGGGATGCGCAACGCCACGGTCGCGGCGTTGGGGGTCGCGGCGGTCGCCGGGCTGGTGCTCGCGATCCTGGTCGGTCCCGAGCTGCTGCTGGTCGGTGCGCTGGCGATCGTGGCGGCCCTCGGCTACTCCGGCGGTGCCAAGCCCTACGCCAGCCTCGGGCTGGGCGAGCTGAGCGTGTTTGTGTTCTTCGGGCTGGTGGCCACCGCCGGGTCGGCGTACGTCCAGGACGAGCGGCTCACGCTGCTGCCGGCGCTGGCGGCGATCCCGATCGGGCTCACGTCGGTGGCGCTGCTGGTGGTCAACAACCTGCGCGACATCCCCACCGACGAGGCCGTCGGCAAGCGGACCCTGGCGGTCCGGCTGGGGGAGGGGCACACCCGCCGGCTGTACCAGACGTTGCTGGTGCTCTCCGTGCTGCTGGTGGCGCCCATCGCCTACGTCGCCGGGTCCTGGCTGCCGCTGCTGGGCCTCGGCGCGCTCGGCACGGCCGGGCCGGCGATCCAGAGCGCCGGCCGCGTCCCTCTCGGGCCCGGCCTGGTGCCGGTGCTGGAGCGCACCGCCCAGACCCTGGTGCTGTTCGGTGGATTCCTCACGATCGGTCTGGCCATGGCCGGCTGAACGCCCGGGCACGTGCCGTGCACCACCCGGAGCGGCGGGCGCGAGCCGGCGCCGAACTCCACCCGCGCCGTGCACCACACCCGGGCGCGGACGTGGGACCATGGGGGCGACGACGAGGAGAGCACGTGGCGGCGGGCATCAGCGACCTGCGACCGTTCACGCTGCCGATGCGGCAGCGCTTCCGGGGCACGATCGAGCGCTGCGGGGTGCTGCTGCGTGGCCCGGCCGGGTGGGGCGAGTTCTCCCCCTTCCCGGAGTACGGCCCGGTGTACGCGTCGAGGTGGCTCGCCGCCGCGCAGGAGGCGGCCACCGAACCGTTCCCCGACGCAGTGCGGACCCGCGTGCCGGTCAACACCACGATCCCGGCCGTCGATCCGGCCACCGCCTACCGTCTGACCGCGGCGTCCGGGTGCACGACGGCGAAGGTCAAGGTCGCGGAAGCCGGCCAGGATCTGGCCGCCGACGTCGAACGGGTCGCCGCTGTCCACGACGCGCTCGGCGCGGACGGCCACGTCCGGGTCGATGCCAACGCGGCGTGGGACGTGGAGACCGCGGTGCTGGCGATCGCCCGGCTCGATCGGGCCGCCGGCGGGTTGGAGTACGTCGAGCAGCCGTGTACCACCCTGGAGGAGCTCGGCGAGGTCCGCCGTCGCGTCCACGTCCCGCTCGCGGCCGACGAATCGGTGCGCACCGCCGACGACCCGCTGCGGGTCGCCGGGCTGGACGCTGCCGACCTCGTGGTCGTCAAGGTCCAGCCGCTGGGCGGGGTGCGTCGGGCGCTGGAGGTGGTGGACGCCGCCGGGCTACCCGCGGTGGTCTCCTCGGCGCTCGAGAGCTCGGTGGGCCTGGCCGCCGGCGTCGCGCTGGCGGCGGCGTTGCCGCAGCTTCCGTACGCCTGCGGGTTGGGGACGGCCACCCTGCTCGCCAGCGACGTGACGCCCGAGCCGCTGATGCCGGTCGACGGCCACCTCGACGTCCGCCGCGTCGCCCCGGACGGCGCGCTGCTGGATGCCCACACCCCCGACCCGGACGCGACCAGCGAGCTGTTGGAACGGCTCGGGCTGGCCGCTGCGCACCTGGAGGCGAGCTGACGTGCAGGCGCAGAACCCTTCCCATGCGTGCGCGCTGGTGCTGGTCGACGAGTTGGCTCGCGGCGGGGTCACCGACGCGGTGCTCGCTCCCGGGTCGCGCTCGGCAGCGCTGGCGATGGCCTTCCACGACGACCCGCGCATCCGGTTGCACGTGCAGATCGATGAGCGGTCCGCCGGGTTCCTCGCGGTCGGGCTCGCCAAGGGGACCGGCCGCCCCGTCCCGGTCGTGGTCACCAGTGGCAGCGCGGTCGCCAACCTCCACCCGGCCGTGGTCGAGGCGGACGAGGCCGGTGTCGCCGTGCTGCTCCTCACCGCCGACCGGCCGCCGGAGCTGCGGCACACCGGCGCGAACCAGACGATCGAGCAGGCGGGGATCTTCGCCGGGTCGCCGAGGTGGCAGGTGGTGCTCGGTGTCCCGGAGGATCGCGCGGACAGCAACGCCGTCTGGCGCAGCACCGCGGCGCGGGCGCTCGCCGAGGCCCGCGGGCTGGACGGTCCGGCCGGGCCCGTGCATCTGGATCTGCCGTTCCGCGAACCGAGCGTGCCGGCCGCCGACGACGGCCGCGCGCCGGTGGCGGGCCCGTACGTGCACGCCCTGGACGGCCGCCCC
>SKJX01000167.1 GCA_007121785.1 Nitriliruptoraceae bacterium | reverse complement strand
CGGCGCCGGGGTAGCCCGCAACGGCCCGCCGGCGCAACCACCTGCCGCATCGCCCGGCCGGGGCGACGCCACGCGTCCGCACCCCGACCCCGGCGCCGCGGACCGCGGCAGCCACCGGCCGCTCGCGATGAGCGCACCACCTGCCACCTCGACGTCCACACGCTGACCGAAGGCCACCTGCCGATGACCGCCACCAACGACCTGTTGACCGTGCTGCGCGCCGCCGGCCGAGCGGACGTCCCCGTGCTGCTGTGGGGTTCGCCCGGGACGGGTAAGTCCGGGCTGATCGCGACGCTCGGCCGGCTCGACCAGGTGCACACCGCGACGGTGATCGGCTCGCTGCGTGAACCGGCCGACCTGGCCGGCCTGCCGGTGGTGCAGCCGGACGGCTCGGTGGTGCTCGCCCCGCCGCGGTGGGCACGGGAGCTGGTCGAGGCCGACGGCGGCTACCTGTTCCTCGACGAGCTGTCGACCGCGCCGCCCGCGGTGCAGGCGGCGATGCTGCGTGTGGCGATGGAGAAGGTCGTCGGCGATCTGGCCCTGCCGGCGTCGACGCGGATCGTGGCGGCCGCCAACCCGGCCGACGTCGCCGCGGGCGGCTGGGAGCTCGAGCCACCCACCGCCAACCGGTTCCTGCACCTGACCCACCGACCCGACCTGGACACCTTCGCCGACGGGCTCACCGCCGGGTTCGACGCTGCGACCGCGCAACGCGACGGCACCGTCCTGCGACCGGCCACCGACGCTGACCGCGCCCGGGCGACCGGACAGGTCGTCGGGTTCCTGCGAGCCCGCCCGCAGCGGTTCGACGGGTGTCCGACCGGTCCCGGCGAGGGCGGTGGCGCCTGGCCGAGCCCGCGCACCTGGCATCATCTGCAGCGGGTGCTGGCCCACCTGCCGGGCGACGCGCAGGAAGCGCGACGGCTGGCCGCGGTCGGGTTGGTCGGCGAGGCGGCCGGGATGGAGTTCCTCACCTGGGTCCGCCACAGCGACCTGCCCGAGCCGGCCGCCGTGCTCGACGGGCTCGTCGACCTCGACCCGGACCTGCGCGACGACCAGCGGTTCGCGTTGCTGGCCGGTGTCGCCTCGATCGCCGTCTCGCGCGGGACCGCGGACGCGTGGCTGGCCGCCTGGGAGATCGCCCGGCAGGTCCCCGTCGACGTCGCTGCCGTCGCTGCCCGCACCCTGTTCGCCGCCCGGCCCGCCGACGCCCCCATCCCCGACGCGGTCCTGGACTTCGAGCCGATCCTGTCGCGCGCCGGGCTGCTCACCGCATGATGGCCGTTCCGCCGACGCTCCGCGGCACCCGCCCATGACCGGTGCCCCACGTCGAGGTGGTGGCGTGGCGCCGTCGGCCCGCACCCGGCCGGTCACCGCGGACGAGCGGGACACGCTGGCGGCCGCACGCCTGCTGGCGCTGGAGTGGATGCCCTACCTGGCGACCGCGCTGTTCGAGACCACCCCGGTGGTCAGCGTCGGGCTCGGCACGGTCGGCGTCGACCGCCACTGGCGGCTCTACCTCGACCCGGACGTGCTCGATCGCTGGACGGTTCAAGAGCTGGCCGGGGTGCTGCTGCACGAGGTCGGCCACCTGCTGCGTGACCACCACGCCCGCGCCACGGACCAGGGCAGCGTCGATCCCCTGCGGTGGAACCTGGCGGCCGACGCGGAGATCAACGATGACCTGCTCACGGCCGGGATCCCGCTACCCGCCGAGCCCATCACCCCGGTGTGGCTCGGACAGCCTGACGGACTGCTCGCCGAGTCCTACCTCGACGCCGTCGGCGAACGGGCCGGAAGGCCGGAGGATCCGGGGTTCGGGCGAAGGGTGCCGGCGGATCCGCGGCATGAGTCCGGGACACCGGAGGATCCGCGGTGCGGGTCCGGCGCCGGCGGCCGGCCGCTGGACGTGGAGCTCGACCCCGACGACCGCGACCACCCGGCCCGCAGCGACCTCGACCAGGACCTGATCCGCCGGCGCGTCGCCCACGACATCGGCCACGCCGCCGGTGACGGCACGAGCGCGGGGAGCGTCCCTGGCGGGTGGACCCGCTGGGCCGCACGGCAGCTCGACCCGCCGACCATCGACTGGCGCCGACAGCTGGCCCGGGCCGTCCGACGCGGCCTGGCGGTCCGGGCCGGTCGGCTCGACACCAGCTACCGGCGACCCGGCCGCCGCCGGATCGCGAACGTGGTCACCCCGGGGATGGTGCAGCCGGCGCTGCGGGTGGGCGTGGTGCTCGACACCTCCGCGTCGATGAGCGACGGACAGCTGCGGACGGCGCTGGCTGAACTGGACGCCATCTGCGTGCGTGCCGGCATCGGGGTGGACGACCGCATCGTGGTCACCGCGGATGCGGCCGTGCACGAGGTCCCCCGGCTGTGGCGAGCCGCTGACCTGCCGATCACCGGCGGGGGCGGCACGGACCTGCGGCCCGCCATCGGCCACCTCGCCACGCATCGGCGCCGGCCGCACCTGATCGTCGTCCTGACCGACGGTGCCACGCCGTGGCCCGACGCACCTCTGCCGCACCAGGGGGTGATCGCCGTGCTGATCCCCGGCGTGGGCGCGGCCGCCCCGCCCCGGCCCCCGCCGGGGTGGGTCCAGACGATCGAGGTGGACCCACCATCGGCCGATGCCACCACCGGGGACCGGTCCGCCTGATCTGTGGAGCGCCGTCAGCGCCCAGCTCCCGCAACGCTCCACACATCCCGCCCTGCCCACCGCGGGACACGGACCTGTGGAGCATCATCGGCGCCCAACCCCCGCAACGCTCCACACATCCCCCGGAAACGAGCCGCGGACCCCGTCGGCCGGGGCCGAAGGCCGGGGCCGGGCAGCCGACGACGGACCGCCGCCGTCGCTGGCCCGAGGGAGACGACGGACCGCGCCGGCGTCCTGGGACCGGCTCCCCGGACGGCTGGCCTCCGGGACGTTGCGTAGGTAGTATCTACCTTCATGGGAGTCGCTGCAAGAAAGAACCTTGCAACCTCGGGAGACGGGAACGGCATCGAGCCGCCGTCGCCCGAGCAGCTGCTGCCCCGGATCCGGGCGCTGCGCGGGGGTCTGGCACCCACCGAGGAACGCGTCGCCGCCTGGCTCCTGGAGCAGCCGGCCGCCGCCGCGCAGCTGAGCATCACCAAGCTCGCCGAGGCCTGCGACGTCAGCGAGACCACCGTGGTCCGCTTCTGCCGGCACGTCGGCTTCCCTGGCTACCGCGCGTTCCGCACCGCCCTGATCATGGCGACCGCCCGACAGGACGACGCTCCCCCACGGGAGGAGCCGGGCGGCGACATCGACCGCGACGACCCGATCGCCCGGGTGATGGCCAAGATCGGCGCCTCCGAGGCACGGGCGGTCGAGGACACCCTGGCCCAGTTGGATCCCGCGACCGTCGAGGCTGCCGTCGATGCGCTGGTCCACGCCGGCCGCGTCGAGGTGTTCGGCGTCGGCGCCTCCGGGTTGGTCGCCGAGGACCTCCAGCAGAAGCTCCACCGCATCGATCGAGCCGCCTTCGTCTCCCGCGACCCGCACGCGGCGTTGACCTCCGCGGCACTGCTCGGCCCGGGCGACGTGGCCGTCGGCATCTCCCACACCGGCCAGACCCGCGACACCCTCGACCCGCTGCTCCAGGCCGCGCAGGGCGGCGCGACGACGATCGCGATCACCAACAGCCCCCGGTCGGCGCTGGCGCGAGCCGCCGACCACCTGCTGACCACCGCCACCGTGGAGACCACCTTCCGCTCCGGTGCGATGGCCAGCCGCACCGCCCAGCTGGTCATCGTCGACTGCCTGTTCGTCGGCG